>JBGVFN010000082.1:0-17602 GCA_045121095.1 Lachnospiraceae bacterium
ATTTCAGCATTCAGTATCTTGCGGCGGTATTTCACCGACCATACCACATGGTAGTTAATGTTGCACACACAGGTGCGGTAATGTATTAGATTGGATTTCATTTCATACATATAGTATATCTTATAAAGAAGTATATTGCAATAGTAAATCGAACATGTTTTCGCTTTTGTTATTCTTACAAATAATTTAGTACTTCAAACACACCGTGCAGATATGCACAAAGCGGGCGCTTTCATCTCGGCAATTGAATAACCGAGGATTCCCGCTTATTATCCTAAACATAAACGAAAACTGGACATTTATCAAGGATACGGATCAGATTCCTGTCACAATCCCCGAAACAGCCCAGCAGATCAATCTGCCTCATACATGGAATGCCATTGACGGCCAGGACGGAGGCAACGACTATTTTCGCGGCACCTGCTGCTATGTAAAAAATATCGACAAGGAAAGTTTGCCTGCAGCAGACCGCTACTATCTGGAAATTTGCGGCGCCAACTCTTCTGCTGATGTCTATGTGAACGGAAAGCTGGCTGCTCACCATGACGGCGGTTACTCCACATGGCGGGTGGATCTTACCAGCCACCTTACCAGCCATCTTTCCAACGCTGCTTCTTCAGATCA
The DNA here is from genome assembly GCA_045121095.1 of Lachnospiraceae bacterium. Taxonomy (GTDB): domain Bacteria; phylum Bacillota; class Clostridia; order Lachnospirales; family Lachnospiraceae; genus TWA4. The sequence continues at coordinate 625 of JBGVFN010000082.1, forward strand.
GATTGCCATTCTGGTAGACAATGCCCCGAACGACAGAGTTTATCCCCAGGTTGCGGATTTCACATTTTACGGCGGCCTGTACCGAAATGTCAATCTCATCGCTGTCTCCAATACCCATTTTGATCTGGATTATTTTGGAGGCACCGGCCTGCAGGTCACACCAGTTATGGACGGTAAAAATGCGAAAGTGGAAATCAACGGTTATATCACGAATTTACAGGAAAATGACCAGATTGCATTTCGGATTCTGGATGCCGATGGAGAAGTCGTGGCCCAGGAAACCGGCTCTGAAGCAGTAAATCCTGCTGGTACCGTGTCCAGTCCTGCAGCTTCCAATGTTACAACCTCCAATGTTACAGCTTCCAATGTTACAACTTCCAATGTTACAACTTCCAACGCTGTAACTTCCTTCACCGCCAATTTTACCATCCCCAACGCTCATTTGTGGCATGGTAAAAAATCACCCTATCTTTACACAGCAGAAGCGCTGATCCTCCGTGGAGACAATGAAGAAATCGTGGATCGTGTAACTGCCCGTTTTGGCTGCCGCAGCTTCCAGATTGACCCGGAGAGAGGATTTATCCTGAATGGTGAAGAATATCCACTGCGTGGTGTAAGCCGGCATCAGGACCGGCTGGGAATTGGAAATACCCTGCTTCCCGAACATCATCGGGAGGATATGGATCTCATCTGTGAATTAGGCGCTACCACCATCCGTCTGGCGCATTATCAGCATGACCAGTATTTCTACGACCTGTGCGACGAACGCGGTCTGGTAATCTGGGCAGAAATTCCATATATTTCCAATCATATGCCCGGCGGCAGAGAAAATACCATTCAGCAGATGAAAGAGCTGATCGTTCAGAACTACAACCATCCTTCCATCGTGGTATGGGGGCTGTCCAATGAGATCACCATGGGCGGCACAGCAAACCCTGATCTTTTAGAAAACCATCGCATTCTCAATGATCTGGCTCATAAAATGGATTCTACCCGTCTGACCACCATGGCCTGTGTTACCATGTGCAGCATGGATGACGAATACGTTCATATCCCCGATACGGTTTCTTATAACCACTATTTCGGCTGGTACGGCGGTGACACCTCCATGAACGGTCCCTGGTTCGACAAATTCCATGCCAAATATCCCAATGAGCCTATCGGCTGTTCCGAATACGGCTGTGAAGCATTGAACTGGCACACTTCCGACCCCAGACAGGGCGATTACACAGAAGAATATCAGGCATACTACCACGAAGAATTAATCCGCCAGCTCTACACCCGCAAATACCTGTGGGCTACTCATGTCTGGAATATGTTTGACTTTGGTGCCGACGCCCGAAACGAAGGCGGCGAAAACGGGCAGAACCACAAAGGTCTGATCACCATGGACCGCAAATACAAAAAAGATGCATTTTATGCTTACAAAGCATGGCTCAGTGACGAACCATTTGTCCATATCTGCGGCAAACGCTATACAGACCGGGTAGAGGATATCACCAAAGTCACCATTTACTCCAATCTTCCGGAAGTAACTTTATATGTAAACGGTGAAAATTTCAGCACAAAAACAGCAACAGACCATTTCTTCTATTTTGAAGTGCCCAATGCGGGTGAAACAAAACTGACCGCCAGGGCCGGTGACCAGCAGGATGAAAGCATTATCAAAAAAGTAGATACCTTCAATGAAAGCTACCGACTGAAAGAACAGGGCACCGTGCTCAACTGGTTTGACATCACAGAACGCGACGGATACTGCTCTCTGAACGACAAAATCAGCACCATTACAGAAACCGTACGCGGCAAACTGTGGTTTGCAGGCCTTCTGGCAACACTGCTGAAAAAAATGAACGCCAACAAAAAACAAAAAAACTCCAAAAATGAAGCCAAAAACAAAAACGATATAAAAAATGAAACAAAGAGTACGAACGATAAAAACAATGCCAACAATTCCAACAATGTAAACAAAGAAGCCGACAGCGAAAAGAAAAACAGCAGCGGCGGCAGAATGAGCATTAGTTTAAATAACATCGGTTACATGCTGCAGCTGGTGGGCGGTTTCTCCGTACTTCGCCTAACCAACATGATCGGTATAATCGATATTTCCTTTAGCAAAGAAGAGCTTCTGAAACTCAATCACCAGCTTAATAAGATTAAAAAGCGGGGATAAAAGAACATATCAAAACTCGGATTCGAAGCATCTGGGCCATACAGATATTTTTTTCTGTTTTGGCCCAGGACGAATTCTTATTTCTGGGCCACACGGGTATTTTTTCTTTCTATGATCCAGTCTGGCTCTTATTTCTGGGCCGCACAGGTATTTTTTCTTTCTGTGGCCCAGTCTGGCTCTTATTTCTGGGCCATACAACTATTTTTTCTTTCTATGGCCCAGTCTAGCTCTTATTTCTGGGCCACACAGTTATTTTTTCTTTCTATGGCCCAATCGAATTTCATAAAACATCAAAATAAATATAAGATGCCCTTAGTACTAAAACAGATCTGAAAATATCCAAAAAATGCTTTAATATGCGCTGACGATTTCATCACTAAGCTTCATAATGGCATCTGCATATTTTTTCTTACGGCCATTTAAAATCCCTTTATACATGGGATAATTGAGAATCGCCATCAACATACCCACTACGCCAATTACAATACCCAGAGCCATGGGGTTTGTTATACCAAGCTTCGTTCCGATATCTGTCATTGCCAGACTCATGCCACTGCCCATTATTAAAGCACTAATTGTACCGAAAACACCAGCAAATATATTTGCAGGGCGTTTTACTTTTGCATCTAAAGCACGAAGGGCATCTAACTGGGTACCTTCTTTTTTAATATACTCGGAGCGGATTTTCTCTACCATAAATTTCTGATCATTATTATTCATCTTCATTACCTCTTTCTGAAAATTTTCTAAAAGTCAAGGATAATTCGACATTGGCCGAATTGCTTTTTGAGTGTTTTTTCTAAACCACTATTTCCTGGTGCTTACTTTGTCGTTTCATTACGAGGTAAATATATATGAGAAATGTTTGAAAGTTTTTGGAGAAATGTTTGAGAAATGTTAATACATGGAAATTTTTAGAATACCTCCGAAAATATTAACAAAAATATAGTTTAAAAGCCATCGCAGATAATTTGTTTATCAACGATGGCTTACCACTATGCAGACTCCCGTCCGACTGTATAAATTATTTTTTTACACATACTTTCTGATTGCAGTTCCTGCAAATTAATAATTCTGGTACAAACTTTTTCTGCTAATGCCATATTGTGCGTGATTACCAGCATTCCCAAATTTCTTTTTTCAGAAATTTCCAATAAAAGTTTCCATATCTGCGCCTGTGTAATTACGTCTAGCATAGTAGTGATTTCGTCGCAAATTAAAAATCTGGTTTCTGGACTTAAAACACGGGCAATACAAAAACGCTGTAATTCTCCTCCTGAAAGTTCTGAGGGCCAACGAGTCAGCCAGGAAGACTCAATACCCATTCGATCCAGCAATTCTTTATCCGGTCTCCAGCATTCATTTAAGATTTTTTCCATTTTCCAGCGAGGGTTAACTGCCAGTTCTGGGTGCTGATACACCATCTGAACAGGACAGAATCCTTTATCCGGAAGTGGCTTATCATTTAAAAGTATCTGACCGGATGTTGCTTTTTCATACCCTGCCAGAATTTTAGCCAATGTACTTTTTCCATAACCAGAAGGACCTACAATCGCAACTCGCTCGCCTTCCTGAATTTCCATGGAAATATCGTTTAAAATCCATGGTGATTTATTTGTATACCGAAAACTAATATTTTCTGCTTTAAGTTGCATGAATACACCTCACTTCTCCGCCTCTGACGGTACGCATTGGAATTTCTTTACTGCATGCTTCCGTGCAGCAGGAACACCGTTCTGCAAAAAGGCATCCCTCAGGCAGATTCCCAGCATAAGGCTGTGTACCAGGTAGTGGTTTAAAATCATTTTGCGGCAGTGCATCAATGAACGCTTTGCTGTAAGGATGACGCAGAGCATCTTTTCCCGCGATAAAATCTTCTGTCGGAGCAATTTCCACAACTGTTCCTGCATAAAATACTGCAATTCGATCTGCCACATGAAATGCCAGATCAATATCGTGGGTAATCAAAAGCACCGCCGTTCCCTGGTCCGCCAGTTCCCTAAAATGTCTTAAAGTTTCCATTGCCATTTCCACATTTAACCCCGGTGTTGGTTCATCTGCAATAATCAGATCCGGATTTTCCATTACAGCAGCGGATATCAAAACTCGTCTCGCCATACCTCCGGAAAGCTGAAAAGGATATTTGCTACCGGTTTCCTGAGGAAGTTGATACCTCCGGAACATCTCCCGTTGTTTTTCTTTAGTTCCATATACACCAATTACCTGTTTATCCACCTTCATTAAAGGATCCAGATAATCTACAGACTGCGGAATAAATGAGATTTCATGCCCTAAATAACGTTTACATGCTCCTGCATCCAGTTTTTTTCCTTTATAAGTAATCGTTCCCTCCGTACGGGCGTTTCCCGGAAGAAGATTCAGAACTGCATGGGCCAGAAGACTTTTTCCAGAACCACTGGAACCTACAACTGCTACAATCTCTCCGGCATTTACATCAAGAGAAAGCGAATGAATCACTTCCAGACTTCCTCTCCGAAAGCCTTTCTGGTACATGCGAAATGCTACGACCAGATCCTCTACTTTTAAAATATTTTTCCCTTTTTCTTTTTGCATGGCGGCCTCCCGTTCTACAATTTATTTTTATTCCTGTCCACTGCCCGGATTCCAGAGTTTCTTCAGATTCTCTCCAATTACATCAAACAGAACCACTGCAATCAACAGCAACAGTCCCGGGAATACACCCATCCACCATTTTCCTGTTGTAATATGTTTCATTGCTTCTGCTAAAATAACACCGATTGCTGGCATTTCCGCCGGAAGACCAAATCCCAGAAATGTAACAGATGCTTCATGCATGATCGCATGTGGAAACAGAAGAACCAGACCTATCAGATATGCCGGCATTACATGTGGAATAATATGCTTTACTGCTACTTCCCAACGCGATTTTCCCATTTTGTAAGCAGCCTGAACATACTGTGAAGAACGAACCTGCATTACTTCTGCACGCACAATACGTGTAAGACTGGGCCAATGCGTCAATGCCACACCAACTGTAATCCCTTTAATTCCTTTCCCCATCATAAAAGAAATCAGAATCAAAAGTACCAGATGCGGTAATCCCATGCACAAGTCAACACACCAATTTACAAATCGATCTACCCAACCGCCAAAAACAGCAGATGCAATGCCTAATACAAGTGCTACAATTGAACTTACAACAGATGCTAGAACACCAATAATCAGGCTGTTGGACAAACCTTTTATACAACGTGCAAACATATCACGTCCCATAAAATCGGTTCCAAAAGGATGTTCCAGACAAGGAGCAATAAATTTATTCTCATAATGTACAGCATATGCATCCGGATCCATCACAATCCCCCAGATGAAAATTCCAATTAGATAGATTGCTGCCACTACTGTCAAAAAAACAACCAGTGTTTTTCTATTAAATATATCTTCCCATTTTAATAATTTTTGTTTCACCATAATTACCGTCCTTCCCTGATTCTCGGATCAAATATACCATAAAGGATATTGGCAATCAGGTTTCCCGCAAATACAAATAGTGCAGTGAATAAAGAAATTCCCAACAAAAGCGGTACATCTCCATTCATAGCTGCCGCAGTTGTTGCTGTTCCAAGTCCCGGATAAGAAAAAACATTTTCAGCCAATGTCATACCACCAAATAATTCACTAAAAGAAGCAAACTGTAAAGTAACTGCAGGAAGTGCAATATTGCGAAGAACATGGCGAACCACCAACTGACCCTTATTTTCTCCTCTTGTTCTGGCATATAAAATAAAATCGCTATTCATAATTTCGATCAGCTTCTGTCTGGTGTATAAAACCACTTCACTGATACTGACAATAGTCAGAGTTAAAGTAGGCAGCACCAAATGATGAATTCGTTCCCCAATTGTTACCTCTGATGCCAATTTTCCGATAGGCGCTGCCATGCCAATTGGAAGCCATCCAAGTTTGACAGAAAAAACAATCAATGCCAATAATCCCAGCCAGAAAGTCGGTGCAGATTTTACAGCCAGACAAAACACCTTCATAAATCTGTCAAATATACTTCCTGGTTTCATACCGCATACAACACCTATAATAAATCCCAGAATCCCCGATAAACTCCATGCCAGCAGCATCAATATAATCGAATACGAAAATCTTTCTGCAATAACATCAATAACCGGCTGTTTATATGTAATAGAAGTTCCCAGATCTCCATGAAATGCATTTGCTGCCCAGGTCATAAAACGTTCCGGAAGTGAATCATTTAATCCCCAGTATTCTGCAATTTCATCTTTCGCTTCCTGAGAAAGCGTGGATTCTGTTCCTACATAAGCAGTAAGCGGATCAATCGGTGCATTTGTAATCAGCAAAAACGCAACAATCATTACCGCTATTACAAGGAAAATCATTCTCACAGATTCAAGCAATACATTTTTTAAATTTCTCATTCATTGCTCCTGACCAACTATTACGGTTCACAGCAGAATCCTGCTGCGAACCGTAATGTCTTGTTCTTATATACTTTTCATAACAATTCAGCATCTGCTGAACAGTCGCCTTTTTATTCAATAACCCAATCTTCCATATTACAGATGATAGGGCCGCCATGTCCATGTGGATGAGGAATCTGTGTATCCATGGAAAGATCAATGGCATCATTTATAAAATAACCATGTTCTATGTTTACAATATATAAATTTGTATATTCATCATCTACAAGTTTCTGTACTTCTTTCCATGCAGTAATTGCATCTTCCTGATTATTGGCACCAATTGCTTCTGCAATTTTAGCATCTACTTCTTCACTCTGAATACCACATACATTATTCCAGCCTCCATCCAGGTAATATTCAGAATTATACATAGAATCTAATACTGTCGGACTGTACTGTCCCCAGCCCCATACAATACCACAGGTTCTCTGAAGTTCAATAGATTCGTCCCATGTAGCCGTTTTAATATCCATTTTAATACCGAGTTTTGCAGTTTCCTCAGCAACTGCAACTCCCAGCTGATAACGATCCTGATCTCCGCCAAGTGCATAAACCGTATATTCGCATTTCAGACCATCTTTTTCACGAACACCATCACCATCTGTATCTACCCATCCAGCATCTTCAAGAATTTGAATTGCTTCATCAACACGTCCATCTTCAAAAGTTTCTGTGCTTGCCCATACAAGATTATCTGTAAAGTTTGTTGACACCTGACCAATACCATTAAATGCATTATCAATAATCGTCTGACGATTAATGCCAATTGTTAAAGCTTCACGCACTGCTTTATCAGAAGTTACGTTATTACCTGCAACAACCTCATTACCTTCTTTATCTGTTACAGTCTGTTCCGGATTTACGATTAAATGGATATTACGAACATCCATTGTTTCAAATTTCTGAAGTGTCATACCATCAATTACTTCATTTGCATAAGATGTTCCCACCATAACAATATCAAGCTGTCCGGACTGTGCCGCAGCAAACGCAGCATCCGCATCCATATAAACAAAAGTTACTTTTTCAACATCAGGTGTCTTTCCATAATAATTTTCGTTAATTCCTAAAATCATCTGCTGATTAGTATCATATTGAATCATCTTATATGCACCTGTACCGATTGGATATTGATCAAATGTTTCACTATCATATGCATCACTCGGTACAATCTGAAGCATTGCTGTTGTGTCAAGGAAAGGTGAATATGCTTCTTTCAGCTTGAATTCAACGATCTTATCATCTATCGCTGTTACAGATTCCAGTCTTGTCAGATCAACATTTTCATTATTTCCCTGATTATCCATAACTGTCTGATAAGTAAAAACAACATCTTCTGCTGTAAAATCACTGCCATCACTGAATTTCACATCTTCACGAAGTGTGAATGTGTAAGTCAGAGCATCTTCACTGATTTTCCAATCCACAGCAAGATCCCCAACATATTCGGAATCTGGATTTACCTGAAGCAATGCCTCATTAATAAATGGATAGCCATAACTCATAGCGCCTTTTACAGGGTCAAGGCTTCCTTCAAAAATAGAAGTACCTATGTATGCCGTGATTTCCTCATTTCCATCATCAACATTCTCTGCAACCGTTCCATTTTCTTTTTCAGTTCCCTGTGTTTCTTTCTTTTCAGTTGTTGATGAACATCCAACTGCACCAAATACCATTATCATAGCAAGTGTTATCGCCACGATTCTCTTTTTCATAAAACATTTCCTCCATAAATAAATATTGATGCCGCTATTCTACTGATTTTGAAATATACTTACAAGCCCCTCGGGGGGTTAATCGTTTCTGTTATAACATTTCAGAATAGTCTTTTTTTACAAACTGAATATATTTGCCTGCCCAGATTCCAGGTTCAACCTCTTTTCTTTTTACATATCCCAAAACAGCTGTTGCTTCTTTCTCTTCATATAAAGAAACTATTTTATTTTTATCTGTTTTATCCTCAAAACAATCAATTACCATAATATCCGTCTGATTAAGCAATTCCTCAAGAATATAATCACTATTAGTAATAACCGACGTCCTGAACCTTACCGTTATACCCTGTTTTTTCAGATCAGCATGAAAATATTCCTGTTTTTTTTCATCCTCACTATACTGTACCAGACAAATTTTCTGATTCTGCATTTTATCCTCTGCGCAAAAAGAATTTTGTGCATTACACAGTAATTTATACTTCATTCTTTTCAACTCTATAAATTCAAGCTGACTCTTTCTAACGATTTGTAAAAAAGAACCCAGTTCTCCTTCCGGAACGGAAACAAAACCAACTTCATCCTGCCCGCAGGAACACCTATGAAGAATCTCGCCCAATTCTGCCGTTATAATCTGAAAACAGGCGTTCTCATCAGAATATTTTTTATAAAACTCAACAAAACAGGATGACATCCATACCCCCGGAACACATGAGATCTGAAGTTTTACTTCATTTTCTGTTTTCGAATATGCAGCCAGCTGATTTACATTTTCAACTGCCCGATATGCATACTCATATATTTTCTGTCCTTTACTGGTCAGACGAATTCCACGATTCATACGATAAAACAAAGAAAATCCCAACTCATCCTCCAAGGTTCTGATTGTTTTACTAACATTAGGCTGTGTTGTATACAAAACATTAGCTGCTTTACTAAAGGACTCCTGATCTGCACATGCCACAAAATATTGTAGTTGTTTCATCTCTATCATAATCCCAGACTCCTTTTCTGTATGTTTCTATTAAAAATTTATCATTAGAAACCACACTCCGCAAGCCGGGTGGGGGGATAGCCCGTTATAACTAATCTTAATGTTTTTATTCCTTTTAGGAATATCTTTTTCCGACATTGATTATTACAAACTTCCTGAACTTTACCAGCACACCTGAATTTTAAGTTCTGATATTTCTAATCAGAATAACTGCCTCAAATATCCCCCCACCCGGCTTGTAGAAAACATAAATCTAAATTATACTTAGGTCAGTTTTAAAAGATTAACAATTTTCTTTCTTAAGTTTATCATTTGTTACATTTAATACTCCTATCCTGTACCACTTTTATAAAAAATTGTTATTCTAAAACTCCTCTAAAAACTAATGTCATGTAAAAACGGGAAGACAACAATGCCTTCCCGTTTTTACATAATACAATTCAAAATTGACTTCTATTATAGTGGAAGAATGAAAAGAATCAAGTTCATATTCATAAGGTTCCTTCTCCCCGCATAAACTGTACAAACAGTTTATGCAGGTACTTTTTTTGAAAGATTATATCGAAGAACGTTCCGTGGATATCGGTAATTATATTGTAGAAAATGGAGCAACTGTCCGCCAGACAGCTTCACGGTTTGGAATTAGCAAATCTACGGTTCATAAAGACGTAACCGTCCGCCTTGGCGAAATTAATCCCTGTCTGGCTGCCCGCGTCCGCTCGGTACTTAACCTCAATAAATCCGAACGGCACATCCGCGGCGGTATGGCTACGAAAGCAAAATATCTGAAGAAAAAGGAAGAATATCCGGTCTCTTGAATATGAATATGTATTTGTATTTGTGATTCACGAAGAAGGACATCCAGCACACAAACATACTGAATGTCCTTCTATCCTTCTTTTTTATACTCCTCGCTTCAGCCCCTTACACATCCAGCTTCCGCGCTGCTTCCAGAATCATCTCCTCCGTCACCTGATAAGGATAATGTTCCAAATCTTCATCCGCTGCAATGATATGAGCAACCTTCTTCACATCCTCCAAAGTAACACCGATTTCCTTCAGACTCACCGGCAGACCAATCTTCCGGTTAAATTCCTGCATTTTCCGGCATTCTTCTTCTTTTCCGTCAATCAGCAGAAGCATCAGGACGCCAAAGCCAACAACTACTCCGTGAAGATGTTCTTTTTCGGTTTCATCAAAGTCCGGCAGACTGCAGAGACCATAGAAAAATGCATGGGCTACTCCGCCGTTATAATCCATGGTGTGGTCTCTTGCCACCAGCATGGACACCCAGCCGGTTGTAATAATGATGGCAAGTGCTGCCTGCTCCAGGTCATAGGAAGCAATCTTCTCTTCGTTGTCCCGCAGAGCCTGTTCTCCATGCTGCACCAGCGTTTCCATGCACATCCGGCTCATATTAACGCCCATTGCCCGGAAATGTTCTAACTGCTCTCCCCGTGCAGAAACACTGACTTCATAATATTTCGCATACGTATCACCAATTCCGGCCCACAGATACTGCGCAGGCGCATTGGCCATAATCTCCGTATCCAAAAATACATGAATGGCAGATTTCAGGAAATGCACAAATTTGCAAAAACTTCCGTCTTCATTGTAAACAATGGAAACAGAGGAAGAAGCCGCACAGTTGGACGCAATGGTAGGAAATGCCGCGTAAGGCTTCTCGGTTTCCAGGCTGACCAGCTTACAGGTATCCACCGCTTTTCCGCCGCCAACTGCAAAAATCATATCTGCTTCCTGAACCGCAGGATCTGCTGCCAGGCGCTTGGCTGCCGCAAAAGTACATTCCTTTCCAAACCAGACAAACCCGGTAATCTCCATGTCAGAGCCCTCCAGCGCCTTCAGCAATTTCTCCTTCGCCGCCGCCATAGCACGCTCTCCGCCGATCACTACCGCCTTTTTCCCATACAACCTGCAAAACTCTGGAATTTTTTTATAAGACTCCGGTCCCACAGTGTAGGAAGGGATTACAACTGAATAATTCTCCATAAAATTTCTCCTTTCCCAGGTAAATTTTGATACGATATCACTTTTTACTTTCTATAGATGTACGTTCCATTTTAAGATAAATTTCTCTCAAATGCGCTTTCTCCACCTTGTTTTTCGCACATTAACGTGATAAAATCACATTCATAAACTTAAAGTGTGTCTGAAAAATCACTTAGACACGCTCCAGTGTGAGGCATACTATATACATTCCAAAAAATCTGAATTTTTAATTCTTTCTACGAGGTGTCCCCATGTTAAACAAACAATACACAAACATGCTTAACGAAAAAGATATCATCTTTGAAATCTTTAACTACTCCCAGAAACGCGCCATGGAAATTGGGGCTGAAAATGTTCACAATTTTAGTCTGGGCAATCCTTCTGTTCCCGCACCGGAAGCAGTTCCTGCGGTGATTCATGAAAAATTACAGACTCTGGATCCGTTGGCGCTCCACGGCTACAGCCCCTCCACAGGAATCCCGGAGGTAAAGGAGAAAATTGCAGCCGATCTGAATCAGCGGTACCGTAATGATAACCGCCATATTACCAGCTATAATAGCAATCATCACATTACCAGCTGTAATAACACCGCCAGCAGCTATAACAACACCCCCACTCCCTACTCCGCATCCAACCTGTTCATCACCGCCGGTGCTGCCAGCGCTCTGGCCCATGCCCTTCGGGCGGTTTCCAATCCAGGTGATGAAATTCTGACCATTGCGCCCTATTTCCCGGAATACGTGCCTTACGCAGCTGGTGCTGGTCTGAAATTGAAGGTTGTACCGGCTGATACAGACACTTTCCAGGTTCCTTTTGATGCGCTGGAAGAAATGCTGACCCCTTCCGTTGCTGCAGTACTGATCAACTCTCCCAATAACCCCAGCGGTATCGTGTACTCCACAGAAACCATCAAACGGCTGGCTGAGATTCTTACCCGCAAATCAGAAGAATTCGGACAGCCCATCTTCCTGATCTCCGATGAACCTTACCGCGATATTATTTTCCAGGGAACAGACAGCCCTTATGTAGCCAATTTTTATGCCAACACCATTACCTGCTACTCCTTCAGCAAATCCATTTCCCTGCCTGGAGAGCGAATCGGCTATCTGGCGGTAAATCCGGACTGTGAATATGCCCGGCAGATCATCGAAATCTGTCCTCAGATTTCCCGTACTACCGGTCATAACGGCGCTGCCTCTTTGATCCAGCGTACCGTTGGTGAAGTCTGTTCCATGACTTCTGATCTGTCCGTTTATGAGACCAACAAAAAGCTGCTTTACGAAGCGCTGACCGAATATGGCTATCACTGTGTAGAGCCCGGCGGAACCTTCTATATGTTCCCCCGATCACTGGAATCGGATTCCATGGCATTTTGTAAACGGGCCATGGAAATGGATCTGATGCTGGTTCCCGGTGATAATTTCGGCTGTCCCGGTCATTTCCGTATTGCCTACTGCGTTCCCACAGAACGTGTTAAAAAAGCGCTTCCGGTTTTCAAACGGCTGGCTGAAAGTTATCAGTAAGTCGCTTCCCATAAGCGCTTGTTCAAAGACAGTTCAACAAATGCTGAACTGTCTTTTTTATAAAAATTCTTAAATCACTGCTTTTTAAACACAGTTTTCCTTTTAGGTATTCTCCTTAGATATTTTTCAAAATACCACTTTATTCCTCAAAATATCTCTGCAGGAACTGTCTGGTACGTTCTTCCTGCGGATTTTCAAATACCTGCTGAGGTGTGCCATATTCGGCGGCCACACCTTTATCCAGGAACAGAACTTTGTCCGATACATCTCTGGCAAATTTCATTTCATGGGTTACAATCACCATAGTGGTATTTTTATCAGCCAGACCGCGGATTACTTTTAGTACTTCTCCGGTCAGTTCCGGGTCCAGAGCAGATGTGGGTTCATCAAAGCACAGAATATCCGGACTCAGCATCAGAGCTCTGGCAATGGCCACACGCTGCTGCTGTCCGCCGGACAGCTGGTGAGGATAATAATCTTTTCTTTTACCCAGACCCACACTTTCCAGCACAGCTGCGCCTTCCTGCTGAATTTCGTCCAGAATCCGTTTTTTATTGGATTTATAATCCGGACGTTCCTTTGCAAGAAGCTCTTTTGCAAGCGTTACATTTTTCAGTGCAGTATACTGGGGAAACAGGTTAAATGACTGAAATACCAGACCAAAGTGCAGTCTGCGGTCACGAATTTCCCTGTCTGACAGGGTTTTATGATCCGCTGCATTAAAAACAACATTTCCATTTACCAGAATCTGACCCGCGGTGGGTGTTTCCAGAAAGTTCAGACACCGCAGCAAAGTGGTTTTACCGCTGCCGGATGCACCGATCATAGCCAGTGTCTCCCCTTTTTCCAGAGAAAAATCGATTCCTTTTAATACTTTTACATTATCAAATTCTTTTTTCAGACCTTTTACTTCCAGAATAGACATGAAACACCCTCCTTATGATCTATAGTAATCCAGTTTCTTTTCCAGCCAGCCAAAGAACAGCGTCAGAATGCCGTTAAATGCCAGGAAGAACAGTGCGGATGAGAACAGCGGCCAGATAAGACCCTGTTTGGTAAATGTATCTGCTTTCATAAGGATTTCCATTACACCAATGATACGGGCAAGGGAAGTATCTTTTGCAAGGGTAATGACTTCATTGCCCATGGCGGGTACGATCTGCTTGATTACCTGCATCAATATAACTTTAAAGAAAATCTGAATTTTGGTCATACCCAGAACCTGACCAGCTTCATACTGGCCTTTGGGAATACTGTCAATACCGCCTCTGTATATTTCTGAGAAATAAGCAGCATAATTGATTACAAACGCAATGATCGCTGCTGTCATACGGTTGCTCATGCGAATTCCAAACAGCAGACCCGGCGCATATAATACGACCATCAGCTGCATCATCAGCGGTGTTCCACGAATAATCCACACAAATGTCCTGGTCAGCCAGCGCAGGGGTGTAAAACGGGACATGGATCCCAGGGCAATAACCAGTCCAAGGGGGATTGCCAGCAGCAGCGTATAGCAAAACAGCTGTATGTTTACAAGAAAGCTTTCAGAAAGAGCCGTAATAGGTCCTGATATATCTGACATAAAAAATCTCCTTTCGCAATTGGGAATCTGAAAATGCATTATTGCTCTTTATTATAACGAGACAAACGGGCCTCCATATCAAATATGGAGACCCAGGAGAGACAAAAGAGTCTGTTTCTTAATGATTATGTTTTTTGATTATTTCTGGATCAGCATTTCGCCTAAACCGTATTTTGCAGCGATTTCTTCTACAACGCCTTCTGCATACAGTTCGTTGATTGCTTCATTGACTTTATCTACTGTATCACTGCCTTTACGGAATGCAATACCGTATTCCTGCTTACCAAAGTTATTATCCAGATTTACAACCAGATCTTCGTAGTCAGTGCCTTCACCAACCATAGCCAGTGCGCATACGCTGTCAACAACTGCCAGATCAGCAGTTCCTGCTTTTACTTCCATCAGAGCTTTTGCCATGGAATCTGCAGGTACATAATTGGAATTTGCAAAGAAATCTTTTGCAGATACTTCTACGGTTTCATCATCTGCGATGGTACCCATCAGTTTACCTTCACCAGTGGAACCCTGTTCTGCAATAACAGTCAGACCGGAAACATCTTTCAGGATTTCTTCTGCGCGGTCTGCTTTCATAACGATAGCCTGTGTATTGTTCAGATAAGGTTCGCTGATTGCCATGTTCTGCTTACGTTCTTCTGTAATACACATACCGTTCCAGATACAGTCAATGTTCTTGGAATTTAATTCGATTTCCTTGGAATCCCAGTTGATTACAACGAACTCTGCTTCCACACCCAGTTTTTCACAAACTGCTGTTGTCAGTTCGGTATCAAAACCGATCAGTTCTTCAGAATCTGTGTCTTTGTAATAGTTCATGGGAGCAAATAAGGTGATACCGATTACCATCTTACCTTTGCCTTCGATGTAAGCCCAATCTGATTCCGCTGTATTATCAGCTGCTGCCTGTGTGTCGTTATTGTTTCCTGTTGTTTCTGTCTTATTGGAACTGCTGCATCCAGTAAAAATACTCAGCACCATTAATACAGAAAGTAATAATGCACTTAATTTTCTCATAAATTTCTCCTTTTACGCTTTTTCACGTTGTCATTTTAGTGTAGTACAGTGGTATTATAAACTACCAGATAAAAAAGCGCAAGTACATATGCCGATTTTTTTCATTTTTTTCACTCTTTTGCTGAATAATTATGTTATACTGGACGGAGTACTGCTTCCTGTTGACAGAGGTCACAATACTTATAACTTAATATAATGTGTTATAGTATATTTTACTATAATATATTGCACCATAATATATTGCACCATAATATATTACACGATAATATCATGCTATGACAATATAATACTCCACTGTACCGTGTTACGGCCCTGTCACTGGAAATCTCTCTCAGAAAGGAGCCCTCTACCGTGAAAAAACCCAATCCCTTCACGAAATTCCTGCAGATGCTGCTGCTTCTTATTTGCATAGTGGTCTTCTGCTTCAGTGCCTGGCAGCTGTTTCAAATCTGGAAAGAATACCAGACCGGCAATGAGATATACGATGATTTAAAAAACCAGGTTACCGTTACAGATTCTCAATCGGATCCTACCGACCAGAATAACTCTGAAGCTCAGGATGATTCTGCTTTTTATATTCCTGAAATCCTGGTAAATATGGATTCTCTGCTTGCCATCAATGAAGATGCCATCGGATGGATCCAGATTCCTGAAACCAATATTGATTACCCTGTTCTGCAGGGAAAAGATAACAATCAGTATCTGCGCACTACCATCACCGGTGAATATAACAAAGCCGGCTGCATTTTTGCAGACAGCCGTTCCGATCAGCCTTTTGAAGCGGCCGCTACCATTTTGTACGGACATAATCTTTTAAATGGAAAGATGTTTTCCAATCTTATGAAATATGAGGAAAAGTCTTTCTGGGAAGAACATCCTTATGTTCTGATACAGAGCAAAAACCAGGATAAGGTTCTGGTATATGAAATTTACTCCTGCTACCGTACCTCCAGCAATGACACCACCTATACCTTTGGGCTGGAGACAGAAACCGACTCCTATGAAGACTATCTGAATTACACCAGGAATCAGGCCCTTTATGATACAGGAATCATCCCCAAAAGCACTGACCGGATTCTCACCCTGTCCACCTGTACCAATCAGGAAGATACCGAACGCTTTGTAGTACAGGCCCGTCTGATGACGGAATAATTCTACAATGAGATCTGCATTGCCATAAAATCTTTCTTTTCACTCACTTCCCACCGAAAGATTTTATGGCAATTTTTTATCATTTTATCCAACCTCACTTTGTTGCAAATCTACATTTTCCTCACTTTTTCATCGGGTGTTGGATGTATTTTCCATACAATCTTGTTATTATTTTAACATATACCACTGTATAAAACATATTTTTTTCACTATTTTACTGATTTTTTGTTTTTTCCAGTTTTTATATTGACAATTAATTAACGATGTTTTATCCTAAGGGTGTTCGCGAGCAACAAAATAATTCCTGCAATACTTTAAGGAGGGA
>JBGVFN010000083.1:0-4030 GCA_045121095.1 Lachnospiraceae bacterium
ATGTACAGATAAGACTTGTAACATCGTCAATGAAACAGCAGTAGACAGGAATTTACTTTACAGAGCTGGCATGCGCTTTCATTCAGTTGCTTTTTCAACTGATTGGTGATAATATTAGCGTAATTATTGCAATGCTTGCTGAATTTATTCAAGGCAGTTCAGCAAAGCTGAACTGTTACGCAATGTTTATGCTACTGCTTTATTACACAGGACTCCTTGATATAAGACTTTTATTATACAAAGTTTTGCACAATGAGTGTATACAGTAGACAAAAAGCATGCAGAAAAGAGGGGATGTTTTATGAATACCGAATACAATAAAAAAAATCTCGCCATGTTAATGGACTTTTACGAACTGACCATGGCCAACGGCTACTACGTAAAAGGATTTAAAGACAAATGGGTTGTTTTCGATATGTTCTATCGCAGCAATCCAGACAAAGGCGGATTTGTAATCAGTGCTGGTCTGGAACAATTCATTGACTATATTAATGAACTCCATTTTACTGAGGAGGATATCGCCTATCTTCGTTCCAGAAATCTGTTTGACGAAGGTTTTCTGGATTATCTGAAAAATTTCCATTTCCGCGGAACCATTGAAGCAGTACCGGAAGGAACTATTGTATATCCGTATATGCCCATCGTAACCGTTACAGCTCCTGCCATTGATGCACAGCTGATCGAAACCATGCTGCTTCTGATTTTGAACCACCAGTCCTTGATTGCTACCAAGGCAAATCGGATCTGCCGCCAGGCTGGTACCAGCATTGTTATGGAATTTGGTGCACGCCGTGCTCAGGGACCTGATGCAGCAATCCTGGGCGCAAGAGCATGCTACATCGGCGGCGCAGGTGCTACCGCTACTGTTATTGCGGATCAGCTTTACGGCATTAAAGCAGTAGGAACCATGGCTCATTCCTGGGTACAGTTCTTCGAATCCGAATACGAAGCATTTAAAGCATATGCAGAAATCTATCCCAACGACTGTACACTTCTGATTGATACTTACGATATCATGAACAGCGGTGCAGTCAATGCTGTGCGTGTTGCGAAAGAAATTCTTGAACCTGCCGGTCATCGTCTGAAAGGCGTACGTATTGACAGCGGTGACCTGGCTTATTTCTCTAAAAAGCTGCGCAAATACCTGGATGATAACGGCTGCGCTGATTGCAATATCGTCGTATCCAACAGCATTGATGAATGGCTGATTTCTTCCCTGAATCAGCAAGGAGCCTGCATTAACTCCTACGGTGTAGGTGAACGCATGATTACCGCAAAATCTGATCCTGTATTTGGCGGGGTTTATAAATTAGTTGCCGTACAGGATGAAGACGGAACCTACTCTCCCCGCATTAAAATTTCAGAAAATCCGGAAAAAATCACCAATCCCGGAAAGAAAGTTTTATGGCGTATCTACAACAACGAAACCGGATATGGTTTCTGTGATGTACTGACTCTGGAAGATGAGGTGATTGAAGACGGTGTTCCTTTTGATGTGAAATATCCCACCAAACCCTGGAAAGATATTACACTAACCAATTTCCATGCCGAAAAACTTCAGGTAACCATTTTCGATAATGGAAAACTGGTTTATAAAAGACCTTCTCTTGAAGAAATCCGTGCCTATGTACAGAAACAGCTGGCTGAAACTGTATGGATTGAAGAACAGCGTCTCCAGAATCCTCACATCCATTACACAGACCTGTCTGCCAAGTTATATCAGTTAAAAGAACAACTTCTGGAGAGCAACCATAAATCATGAAAGTAATCACAAAAGATATTCAGAACCATCAGTTTAAACCTGTTTATCTGTTGTCTGGTGAGGAAACCTACCTCACCAGACAATTCTGTGAACGTCTGGCAGAAGCCATAGCTGGTGATGATTCCATGAACGTCAACCGTTTTCAGGAAAAGAATCCCGATATCCGCGAAATCATCAGCCTGGCCGATACCATGCCCTTTTTCGCTGAATCCCGTTTAATCATTATTGAAAACAGTGGATTTTTCAAACGAGATTCTTCAGAACTGGCAGATTATCTAAGCCAAATGCCCGAATCAACCCATATTATCTTTCGTGAAGACGAAATCGATAAACGAAACCGTCTTTTTAAAAAGGTAAAGGAACTGGGCTATTTTGCCGAAATGAAACGCCAGACAGAAGCAGAACTGGAACGCTGGATTTTGACCATCCTGAAAAAAGAACAGATCAATCTGACCCGCAGTACCATGAGTTACCTGCTGGAAACCATTGGAACAGATATGAACGTAATCCGCAATGAGCTGGATAAGCTGATTGCTTATCTGGGCGACAAAAAAGTTTTAGAACCAGCAGATATTGATAAAATCTGTTCCCGACAGATTTCCGGACAGATTTTTGAGATGATTGATGCCATGTCTTCTAAAAACAGAAAAAAAGCATTTCAATTGTACTATGATTTAATTGCATTGAAAGAGCCTCCCATGCGAATCCTTTTTCTGATTACACGGCAATATCTCCAGCTGTATCAGATAAAAGAAATGCAAAAACAAGGACTCTCCGGTCAGGCATTAACTGCTGCATCCGGACTCAGTTCCTATGCAATACGAAAAGTATCACAACGTGCCTCCCGATTCAGCAGCGAAGAATTAAAACACTGTATTGAGGAATGCGCCCAGATGGATGAACAGATCAAAACCGGACTCATTCGTGATTCCATTGCTGTAGAGTTATTAATCACTGCCTTCAGCGCCTGATGCGCGAAGGCAGTATTTTATTATGAAAGTCCCGGACAGCAGCCATTTCCGTTTAGTTTACACTCATATCCACTGCTTTTCCAAGAGAAAAAGACCACAGATACATTTCTTCCACTTTTTTGCCAGAAATCTGTTCCAGTGCTTCTTTATATAAATCAAACTGACGCTGATAACGTTTTTTCAAATCCGTTTCTGTAATGTGTCCATCTGTTTTATAATCTAAAAGGATCAATTTTCCATCTTCTTCAAACCATGCATCCATAATCCCCTGAAGCAATACCGGTTCTTCACTGATCCACTCCGGATTGATCCTGCAGGCAGGAACTGTCAGAATAAACTGCTGCTCCCGATGCAGATTGCCCCTTTTATAAGCCTGTTGGTATCGTTTTCCCAACTCAGATTGATAAAAACCATATAATTTCCATGCATTGACTTTTGCTGCTGCTTCCGGTTTTATTTTACCTTCTGCCACATATGCATCAATTTCTTCCTGAATCACCTCTGTATGCCAGGTTCGCTCAGGAGACAGTAACTCCAGGATCCGATGATAAGCCGTTCCTGTACTTGTCCCCGCTGCTTCCTTTTGTTCTTCTTCTTTCATGAAAGCTGGAAGTGAAGCCAGCTCCGGTAACAGGATTGCCGTTTCTTCCTGCTGTTCCTCCCTGGTTCCCATGGCAATCTTTTTCAGTTCTGATACAGAAAATTTACTCTGAATCCGAACGGCTTCCTCATACGCATAATGCTGCTGGTTTATCTGATCCAGTTTTATATTCATGGCATTATCATAGACCATCGTCTCTTTTCCCGCAGCTTCTCCTATCTGATACAATTCCTGCATCCGACTGATACTTTCCGCCTGTCTTACAGAAGGGCTGGTAAATACATCACGAACCGTCAATATTTCCATCTCCATCCACTGATCCAGGCGATTCCCAGCTGCCATTCCAATCCAGTCCATATAATTTCCAGCTGATATTAATTTAT
Source organism: Lachnospiraceae bacterium (assembly GCA_045121095.1). Lineage (GTDB taxonomy): Bacteria > Bacillota > Clostridia > Lachnospirales > Lachnospiraceae > TWA4. The sequence continues at coordinate 3,718 of JBGVFN010000083.1, forward strand.
AGAAAGGCAATGATTTTCCCTGACGGTCCTCCAGTTCATACTGTTCCAGATGTTTTTTCAACCAGGGATCTGCCGCGATCATAATCAAGGTTTCTCTGGCACGAGTCATGGCTACATAAAGGATTCTTAATTCTTCTCCCAGTGTATCCAGCTTTAATTTCTGCGTAATGGCAGTAGCTGCCGCAGAAGGAATCCGACAACGTTTTTCCACATCGATATAATCTGCTGCAATACCCAGCTCCGGATGCAGAAGGATGGCCGAACGACTGTCCAGATGATTAAACTTCTTAGCCATTCCTCCCAGAATCACAAT
>JBGVFN010000084.1:0-5223 GCA_045121095.1 Lachnospiraceae bacterium
GATGTGCTGATTCTGGACGAACCGACAGCATCTTTAACTCCGCAGGAAATTGACGGTTTAATGGAAATTATCGAAAACCTGACAGCAGACGGAAAGAGTGTTATCATCATTACTCATAAGCTGAAAGAAATTACAGCTTCATCCGATAAATGTACGATCATTCGTCAGGGGAAATATATTAATACAGTGATGGTCAATGAAGTCGATGAAAATGATCTGGCGGCTATGATGGTAGGCCGTGACGTAACCTTTAAGGTGGAAAAGAAACCACAGGAACCAGGCGAAGTTGTTTTAGAAGTAAAAGACATTCACGCAAAAGATTATCGTGGAGTAGAAATCTTAAGAGGTCTGAATCTGGAAGTACGCAAAGGCGAGATCGTAGGTCTTGCAGGTGTTGACGGAAATGGTCAGACAGAACTTGTAGAAATTTTAACCGGTCTTCGAAAAGCAGAGTCCGGTGAAGTAAAGATTCTTGGCAAAGATGTATTCAATGCAACACCAAAGCAGACTTTTGATGCAGGAATTTCAAGTATCCCTGCGGACCGTCATAAGCATGGTCTTGTATTAGAGTTTTCTAATGAAGATAACATGATCTTGCAGCATTTTAATGAAGAACCATTTGCAAGCAAAGGCTTTTTAAACAGAAAAGCAATTCGTGAGCATGCGACAGGTCTTATGGAAAAATTTGATGTACGTCCAAAAGGATCTATGGGACAGGCTTCCGGAACATTATCCGGTGGTAACCAGCAGAAGGTCATCATTGCACGTGAGATTACAAATGATAAAGAGCTTCTCATCGCTGTAAACCCAACCCGTGGGCTTGATGTTGGTGCCATTGAATTCGTACATAAATATTTGGTGGAACAGAGAAACAAAAACCGTGCAGTTCTTTTAGTTTCCTTTGAGCTTGATGAAATTATGAGTCTTTCTGACCGTATTGAAGTTGTATTCGACGGTAGAATTACAGGCAGTGTATCAGGTAAGGAAATCGAAGATCAGACAACTGATGAAAAAGAACTGGGCTTCTTAATGGCAGGAGGTAAGCGCTCATGAAAAAGAGAAAAAGTATTTTAGAATCAAATGTGCTCTATACACTGATTGCCATTGTAATTGGATTTGTGATCGGAGCAATCTTCCTCGCAGCAGCGGGAATCAGCCCGGCAGCAGCTTATGGAAAACTTATCAATGGTGTTTTTGGTAAACCGAAGTTTATGATCTGGACACTTGTTTATGCAGCACCGCTGATCTTTACAGGTTTAAGCGTTGCATTCTCCTTACGTACCGGCGTATTTAATATCGGTGCAGAAGGTCAGTTCGTCGTAGGCTCTCTGGCTGCCTGTATTGTAGGGGTTCTTGTGGAACTGCCGCCAGTGATTCATGCAATTGTATGTATCCTTGCAGCAGCTGCAGCAGGATTTCTCTGGTCTTACATTGTAGGCATTCTGAAGGTGAAACGAGGAATCAATGAAGTATTATCTTACATTATGTTCAACTGGCTTGCATTTTACCTTTCCAATTATGCGGTAAACACAGAAACACTGCATAAAGTAGGAGATGGAGAAGCAACAAAGAATGTTCTCGATTCTGCGCGTATTTTATTCCCGGAAGGAATTTTAGATGCGTTGAACTGTAATGCAGCGAACTGGGGATTTATTTTTGCGGTCATTGCAGCAATCGTGATCTGGATCATCATTGAAAAAACAACACTTGGTTATAAATTAAAAGCTGTAGGATTTAATAAGGATGCGGCAACTTTCGGCGGCATCAATGCAGATAAGTCAATCCTGACAGCAATGGGCATCTCCGGCGCATTGGCAGGTCTTGGCGGTGCTGTTCAGCTTCTTGGTATGGGTGCCCGTATCAGCCAGTTCGCATCACAGGAACAGTTTGGCTTCCAGGGGATTACCGTAGCTTTGATTGCAGGTTCTAACCCAATCGGATGCATTTTCTCAGGTATCTTCTATGGTGCCATGAAATATGGCGGTGCTAAGCTTACGATGGTAGGCGCACCGGAAGAAGTAATCGATATTATCATGGGTTGTGTCATTATCTTTATTGCCATTTCCCAGGTATTCAGAGCTTTATTTACAAAAATGGCAAAGAAAAAGGAGGCAAAATAAATGGATGCTTTCGTTAGTAATTTAGGTCTTTTAATAAACGCGACATTGGTTGCAACACCTCCGTTGTTACTGGCAGCCCTTGGCTCCTGTTTCTCAGAACGAAGCGGTGTGATCAATCTTGGGATTGAAGGAATGATGACAATTGGAGCTTTCGTAGGTGCAGCCATGGGCGTTGTGGTAGGAAATGGCTGGATCGCATGGATCTGCGGTGGCCTTGCAGGTGCATTGATGGCAGTCATTCACGGAATCGTATGTATTCAGTTCCATGCGGACCAGACAATTGCAGGTACTGCTATGAACTTCGTAGGACCTGGACTTGCACTTTTCTTATCAAAGGCAATCTTTGGTTCTTCTGATACACCGCCGCTTGATGCATCACAGAAGCTTCCCAAAATGTTTGAAGGTGTTTTTGAAGCAGGATCTTTTTTAGGGAATGTATTAAATGTATATACCGTAGCATATTTGGTGTTCGTATTTGCACTGATTGCATGGTTCGTATTCTATAAAACAAAATTTGGTACTCATTTAAGAGCGGTTGGTGAGCATCCGGCAGCATGTGAATCTTTAGGTATCAGCGTCTATGCGGTTCGTTACACCTGCGTAATTCTTTCCGGATTTTTGGCAGGTCTTGGCGGAGCATTCGTTACACTGGCAACAATCAACCAGTTCCGCCCAAGTGTTATCGTAGGACAGGGCTTCATCGCTATCGCAGCGGTTATTTTTGGAAAATTCTCTCCGGGCGGAGCAATGAAGGCATGTTTATTATTTGGCTTCTGCAGTGGTGTAAAATCAATCATCAGTATGTCAAATGTGATTTCACCAAACCTGATTTCCATGATTCCATACATTGTAACGCTTGTTGCACTGGTTCTGTTTGTAGGGAAAGGCCATACACCGGCTGCAAACGGTAAGATCTATGTAAAATCTAAATAAGCAGGTAAGGAACTATGAAACAGGGGAAAATTTCAGTTGCAACAGTTGGGGTAGCACTGATCGGTGTACTTTTATGCGGTGTTGGTGTGGGTATTAACAGCTGTGCGGGACTTGGAAATGATTCGGTAGGAATTTTATATGATGGCATCAGAAGTTTTTTGGGATTGACAGCTGAACAGCTTGGAATGGCTTCTAATATTGTAAATATCGCGCTTTTGACTCTCCTTATGTTCATTGGCAGAAGATATGTGAGCATTGGTACTTTTGTGTATCTTCTGCCATATGGTCTTTGCGTGAATATCGGGAATTGGATTTACAATCTTCTGGCAGTTTCAGAAACATTGCCTGTAAGAATGATTTTTGCGGTATTAGGCTGTCTTTTGCTCTGTATGGGCGTTGCCCTCTTTATCACAGCAGATATCGGGGTGGATCCATTTACCGGAATTGTACTTGTCCTCGTAGATAAACTGAAAAAAGAATATAGATTTGTAAAAATCGGATTTGACATTTCTCTAATAATCATCGGGTACCTCCTCGGTGGAAAAGCAGGCGCTGTGACACTGATCACAGCGGTCTGCGTAGGCCCGTGCATTCAGTTCTTTCATCAGAGATTTGTCAAATTGCTGGTAAAAAAAGACCAGGAGGAGAATAAATAATGAATGCAAAAAATGTATTAAAACATGTGGATCATACATTACTGACTCAGACTGCTACATGGTCTGACATAAAAATGATTTTAAATGATGGGATGGCTTACGGAACTGCATCTGCATGTATTCCGCCAAGCTATGTAAAGCAGGCAAGCGAATATGTAGAGGGAAAACTGGCAATCTGTACAGTCATTGGATTTCCAAACGGTTATATGACAACCGCTGTAAAGGAATTTGAAACAAAAGATGCCATTGCAAACGGGGCAGATGAGATTGATATGGTTATCAACATCGGCTGGTTAAAGGATCAGAAATATGACCTGCTTGAGAAGGAAATCCGCACATTAAAAGCGGCATGTGGAGATAAAATATTGAAGGTCATTATCGAGACATGCCTTTTAACAGACGAAGAAAAAATAAAAATGTGTGAGATTGTCACAGCGGCCGGTGCAGATTATATTAAAACATCTACAGGATTTTCTACTGCAGGAGCAACCTTTGCTGATATCGAATTATTTGCAAAGAATATTGGTCCAAATGTAAAAATGAAGGCTGCCGGTGGAATTTCTTCCATGGATGATGCAGAAAAATTCCTTGAATTAGGGGCAGACAGACTTGGAACAAGCAGAATCATTAAGCTTGTGAAGAATGAGGAAGCTTCCGGATACTAAGATCCGGACCGGAAAGGAGCATAAATCGTTATGCAGAAATATGAACGTATCTTTGTAGTCGTTATGGATTCTCTCGGAGTTGGCGCCATGCCGGATTCTCCGGAGTTTGGTGATGTGGGAGTCAATACACTGGGACATATTTCAGAAGCAGTAGAAAGCTTTGAAATCCCAAATTTAAGAAAACTTGGTATGGCAAATCTGATTCCTTTAAAACAGGTTTCGCCAGCGGAAAGACCGTTAGGCTATTACACAAAAATGAAAGAACAGAGTCTTGGAAAAGATACGATGACAGGACACTGGGAAATGATGGGGCTGGAGGTAACCACTCCATTTAAAACATTTACAGAAACCGGATTTCCGACGGAACTGATTCAGGAGCTGGAAGAAAGAACGGGAAGAAAAGTCATTGGAAATAAGAGTTCCAGCGGAACAGAAATCCTGGATGAACTGGCAGAAGAAGAAATCGCAACCGGGCATATGATCGTGTATACTTCTGCCGATTCTGTGCTGCAGATCTGTGGCAATGAAGAAACCTTTGGTCTGGAGGAGTTATATCGTTGCTGTGAAATTGCGCGTGACATTACAATGAAAGATGAATGGAAGGTTGGACGCGTCATTGCAAGACCTTATTTGGGAAAGAAAAAAGGCGAGTTCAAACGTACCAGCAACCGTCATGATTACGCATTAAAGCCATTTGGAAAAACAGCAATGGATGTGTTAAAGGACAATGGTTATGATGTGATCTCTATCGGAAAAATCAAAGACATTTTTGATGGAGAAGGTGTGACAGAAGCATTCAAATCAAAGTCGTCTGTTCATGGAATGGAACAGACCATTGAAGTTTCAAAA
>JBGVFN010000085.1:0-9607 GCA_045121095.1 Lachnospiraceae bacterium
GGAACTGCTGCAACTGCATATTCGACTACCAATATTATTCTTCAGGTCACTGATGAAGAAACCGGGGAAATTGGTAAGACCCAATATGCGTTTACACTGTTACGCCGTGGTGCAAAGGATGTATATCCTGACAGCGTAGAAGAATATTTATGCCTTGGCTCTCAGTATACAAATTTAAGCAGCTATGGAACTATGCCTGAACGAACTCTGAAAAACGGTGGAGATGTATTGTCACTGGGTAATTTCGGTGGCTATATCGTATATAAATATGATACACCTATTGAAAATGATTCCAAGAATCCTTATGGTGTGGACTTTGTAATTTATGGCAATTCCTTTGGTAATGGTGCTCATGAACCTGGATATGTTCAGGTTTCCAAAGATGGAAAAACATGGTACACACTTGCAGGTTCCGATCATTTTGAAGATTATTGTGACTGGGATTATACAATGACTTACACCAATGCAAATGGTAAATCTGCATGGACAAACAGCGATGGAGAAAGTGGGGAAATTTATAATTATCCTCTTGCATCCTGCTATCCCTTATTTAACTGGACAGAAGAGCTGGAAAAATCCATAACCGTTTCTGGTCCTCGATTAACCAGTTCAAGCAAAGATGCATATGGCAGTGCAGCAGCAGCACTTCCCAAGTTTGGTTACGTAGATGTCAATCCGAATGGCGCAATAACCGGAGCAGCAGTAAATCCCTATTTATACGATGGAAGCCTGAAAAATGGCGGTGATATGTTTGATTTATCATGGTCAGTAGATGAAAATGGTATGCCTGTGGAACTGGACAGTATTTCCTACATTAGAGTTTCCACCGCCTCCAGTATTTATGCAGGAGCAATCGGTGAAAAATCCACGGAAGTTACTGTAGTAAACAGAGTGACAAATCCCGCTGAAGAAGCAGTAGGTGAAACAGCAGCACCTTCAGCGATTAAAGTGAATGGTGAAATTGTAAAAGAAACCAGTGATGCAAATATTTTTACAGCAATTTATAATGCGGAAGAAGCCGTAACAGTTGCAGTAGAAACAGCAGAAGGAACAAATGTATTTATCAATAGTGAATATGGAGCAAGCTATACTTATGAAAAAGCCCCTGAAAAAGGAATCATAAGAATTATTGTTCAGGAAGGCGAAAAAGAGCCTTACATCGCATATATTCATCTTGTTGATGAAAAAGAGGCTGCTGATCAGGCTGCAGCAAACGCTGTAATGGAAAAAATCGAAGCAATTGGTGAAGTAACACTGGAAAGCGAAGATGCAATTAATGCAGCGAAAGAAGTATTTGAAGCATTAACCGATGACCAGAAGGCATTGGTTACTAATTCAGAAACTTTAACTGCCGCAATCGCTGCTTTAGAAGCATTGAAAAATGCTGAATCCACAGTTGATATCGATAAAATTTATGCAGCCGCTGGTGATTATCTGGAAGAACTTGCGAAGGAATACACCCCTCAGGTGAATTCTATTGGCGGTGAATGGCAGGTACTGGGACTGGCACGCAGCAACCGTGACGTTCCGGAAGGTTATTATGAAAACGTAGTGGAATATGTTCAGCAAAAAATTAATGACAAGGAACGGCTCCATAGAGCAAAATCTACGGATAATTCCCGTGTGATTCTGGCATTAACTGCAGCAGGCTACGATGTAACCAATGTAGATGGTCATAACCTTCTGATGGGACTGACCGACATGACTTATTTAAAGAAACAGGGAATTAATGGTCCAATTTGGGCTTTAATCGCTTTTGATTCTCATGATTATGAAATTCCGGAAAATGCAGATGCATCCGTGCAGGTCACTCGTGAAAACCTGATTCAGGTAATTCTGGATGCACAGCTTGCAGACGGTGGATGGACACTTTCTGGCAGTACTGCGGATTCAGACCTGACAGGCATGGCACTTCAGGCTCTGGCACCGTATTATAATACCAATGCTGATGTAAAAACAGCTGTTGATAACGCACTTGAATGCCTGTCTAAAATGCAGAATGCAGATGGCAGCTTCTCCACCGGAGGAGATGTAACCTGCGAATCCTGTGCACAGGTTATCGTTGCCCTGACCGCTTTAGGAATCAATCCTCATACAGATTCTCGATTTGTAAAAAACGGAACATCTGTAGTAGATGCTCTTTGCAGTTTTGCATTGGAAACTGGAGAATTTAAACATATTGTCAATGGAAACGGTGACGGAATGGCAACAGAACAGGGCTATTATGCACTGGTAAGTTATTATAGACTGTTAAACGAACAGACAAGCCTGTATGACATGAGCGATGTAAAACTTTCTCAGAAACCGGAAACACCTGGTGATACAGAAACACCCGGCGAAACTGAGACACCCGGTGAAACAGAGACGCCCGGTGAAACTGAGACACCCGGCGAAACTGAGACACCTGGTGAAACTGAGACACCTGGTGAAACAGAAACACCTGGCGAAACAGAGACATCTGGTGGAACAGAAACATCTGGTGGAACAGAAACACCTGATGATACAAAGCAGTCTACAGAAGCAACTGGCAGTGAAAATGAATCTGCAGAATCTGAAACTCTTACAAATTCCGAAAATCCTAATACCGGAGATTCTAATTTTACAGCAGTATATATGCTGTTAGTAATCATTTCTCTTACAAGTATTTGTGTGTTTTTCTGGAGAAAAAAAGAACTGGATGAGTTTAGTGAAAAATAATCAGCATAACTTTAACCAACATAGCAGCTGAGACATTTTCATTATAATCCAAAAGGGGACTGACATGCTGATAACAGTATTGTACAGTCCCTTTTGTTATAATAATCCTGAGTGTCATTCCTATTTATTTGACTTGGACATAAATGCGTGATTTTGATAAAATTATGCATGATTTTGATAGAAATCCGAAGAAATAATCGGTTATAATCATAAAAAATATTCGAGCACATCTGAAAAACCATTTAGACATGCTCTGGTTCAGCAGGTACTGAATGCTGAACCGCCTTGAATTTATTTCAGATCGGAGGAATCCTTTTATGGATATGAAACAAAAAATGCACACCGGTGAATTATATTTACCAAATGATGATGAAATCATGAAAGAACAGACCGCCTGTATGGAAAAGCTGTACGATTATAACCTCACCCGCCCTTCAGAAGGTGAAAAAAGAACACAGATGTTAAAAGAAATGTTTGCTGAGATCGGTGATAATTGCTATATTGAACCGCCTCTCCATGCCAACTGGGCAGGACACCATGTTCACTTCGGAAAAAATGTTTATGCGAATTTTAATCTGACTTTGGTGGATGATACTCATATTTATGTAGGTGATTACACCATGTTTGGTCCCAATGTAACCCTGGCAACAGCAGGTCATCCCATTTTACCGGAGCTGAGAGAGCAGTGCTATCAGTATAATGCACCGATACATATTGGTAAAAACTGCTGGATTGGAGCCAATGTTGTGATTGTTCCCGGCGTAACTATTGGAGATAACGTAGTTGTGGGCGCAGGAAGTGTTGTAACAAAAGATTTGCCTGACAATGTAGTTGCTGTAGGAAATCCCTGCAGAGTATTACGGGAAATCGGTGAACATGACAAAAAGTACTACTTTAAAGATAGACAGATAGAGCTGTAAAAATCCCCTTCGTGATCGAAAGAATTTGTAAAATATTCTTAGAACACGAAGGGGATTTCTATATTTTATTTCTTTGCCCCTTTATCCAATATTTTATTAAACTGTGATAAGAAAGCAATGGTTGTAACGATTGCCGCGATAATATCGCTGACAGGTTCTGCTAAAAATACGCCAAAAACCTTATTTTCAAAGAAAAATGGAAGAATAAAGATCAGCGGAATCAGTAAAATGATTTTTCTAAGGCAGGCAAGGAGAAGACTGATTTTGGCCTGTCCAAGTGCCATGAAACTCTGCTGGCAGCTGAGCTGAAAGCCCAGAGCAAAAATTCCCGCCATATAGATTCTCAAAGCCCAGGTTGTATATTCTACCAGAGCAGAATCGCTTGTAAAAATACCTGCAAAGATCTGAGGAGCCAGCAGAATTGCTGCCCAGCAGATACAGGAATACAGAACGCATACTTTAAACTGTGTAAAGAATGCTTTTTTTACGCGGTCATTATTGCGGGCACCAAAGTTATAGCTGATAATAGGCTGACCACCCTGACATACCCCCTGTAAAGGCATAAGAACCAGCTGGCTGACGCTGGTGATAATGGTCATAGCACCAACCGCCAGATCACCGCCATAACGTGACAGGCTGGAGGTAAAGCTGATGGAAAGCAGACTTTCTGTTGACAGCATAACGAAAGTAGAGATACCCAGCGCCAAACAGGGACCTACAATTTTTCCTTCCAGCTTTAAATTGCATTTTCTCAGATGTAAAATGGTACTTTTACCAGTTAAGAATCGAAGAATCCATATTGCACCTACTGCCTGACTTAATACAGTTGCCAGAGCAGCCCCTTTTACACCCATTCCAAACAGGAAAATAAAAATCGGATCTAAAATAATATTAATAACAGCACCAATTACGGTAGTCAGCATACTGATCTTCGCAAATCCCTGTGTAGTGATAAATGGATTCATACCCATTACAATCAGCACAAAAATACTTCCCAGTATATAAATTCTTGCATATTCTACTGCATAAGGCAGGGTAACGTCACTGGCACCAAACCAACGAAGCAGAGTAGGAGATGAAACATAGAAAACTGCTGTTAAAATTACAGCAAACAGCAAAAGCAGAGAGAAACAGTTTCCCATAATTTTTTCAGCCGTTTTATGATCCTTCTGTCCCATGGAAATTGCAGCTCGGGGAGCACCGCCGGAGCCTGCCAGCATGGCAAAAGCATTGATCAGCATAAGAATCGGTGTAAATAAACCTACACCAGCCAGTGCAGAAGCACCGATTTCAGGAATATGACCGATATAAATTCGGTCAACAATATTATACAAAAGATTGACAATCTGGGCAATTACAGCGGGAATCGCCAATTGCGCCAATAATTTTGGAATACTTCCGGACCCCATGTCCTGGGTCTTTGCATTGTTAGTTGTCTGCATAGCTTTGTCCTTTTAAAACCTTTCAAAGAATGTAACAGTTCAGCAGGACCGAACTGTCTTAAATGAATAACTGTCTTAAATGAATTATTCTGGCAAATCGAAGTGAGATTCTGCCGCCATATCTTTAATTTCTCTGGAAATCGCTACAAATTCCAGCATTCGTTCCATCCCGACCTTGTCAATGACCTGTCCTATCCGCCGATGGATATTATCATGTAATTCTGCGGCAAGTTTTGTTCCGCTTTCAGAAAGTCTGACAACGGTAATTCGGGCATCAGAACCATCTTTTTCTTTTATGATTAGATTTTTCGTGTCCATTTTTTTCAGAAGCACCGCGACTCTTGCCGTACTGATTCCCATACGTTCACTGATCTGCCCGGCAGTCATGGTAGACTTTGCTTCAAATAGCAAATGAAGCACTGCACCGATACCTGCCTGTGTTTCGTTCATCGTCTGAAAAAAATCAGCAGGATATGCATCTTGTAAATGTTTCAGGAGCCTCTCAATCTCCATATTTGAAGCCATCTGCAGTTCCTCCTTTCCAAATATCTAACCCGGTTAGATTATAGAAAAAATAACAGTCATTGTCAAGAGATCGGTAATAGAATATCCAGTAGTTTTGCGGGATTACATGCATTTACAGATAAAAAAACACTCTGCAAGATTTCAACTCTTACAGAGTGTTTTTTAGGTATATTGTATGTTTCACCTACTTTGGTGGTTTTATTGTTTCTGCCAAAGTCCGTTGTTATACAGCTTATGTATTCCGCATTTCCAGCACAGCACCATACCTGCCACAGCACCGACTGCTGCCTGTAAAATTTGATACGGCAGTTTGAGAATAGCATATTCCGGTGTGCTGTAAATGAAAGCTCTTCCGAGAGAGTATCCTACAACCATAATCACTGCACCAACAGCTACTCCGATCCCCGAAGAAAGCACAGGATGTTTTTTCAAAACATGGTGTGAAAAGATGGAAATCACAACTGCCTGTAAACCGTGTGTAACCAAAGATACAAACATCGGTGTTGGGTAAAAGAACAAATCGCCAAGGAACGCTCCTACACCACCGACCATGAACGCAGCCAGTGGATCTAGCAGGATTGCTGCTGTGCAAATGACAATATCGTTCATATAGAGATGACCACCCGGAACGGGAACTCCGAAGGAACTCATAGCCACATTCAGTGCCATAAACATAGCTGTAATACACAACCATAGTACTGTTTTTCTTTTATTGTTTTTTTCTTGCATTTTAGTGTCCTCCTTGCTATATAAGCAACAATGTTATATAATAATATCTGGTGATATAAAATGACCAGAAAAGGAGTAAATAATATAATCAGATGAAATATACAATCAACAAAAAAAATCGTCCTGTTTATTTGCAGATATACAAGCAAATTAGGGACGATATTATAAGTGGAATATTTCCATATAACAGCAAACTTCCGTCAAAAAGATTGTTTGCCGATGAAGTGGGCGTCAGCACAATAACCATAGAACACGCATATGCGCTTTTATGTGATGAAGGATATGTGGAATCACGAGAACGAAGTGGTTTTTTTGTTATCTTCCGACAAACAGATGGTTTTGCTGCATCTATGGTTGGAAAAAATCCTCAAATACATTCTCATTTCACCACATCTGCTTACCCGAGTTTTTCTGTTTCAATCTTAAGTAAAACCATGCGAAAAGTTCTCACGGATTACCATGATATAATACTTGAAAAATCACCCAATAGCGGATGTATAGAACTGAGAAGTGCAATAAAACAATATCTTGCACGAAACCGAGGCATCCATGTGAATATAGAACAGATCATTATTGGCTCAGGTGCTGAATATCTATACGGACTCATCGTTGATCTGATCGGCAGAGACAAAGTTTATGCCATTGAAGCTCCTTCGTATGCAAAAATCGAACAAATTTACCATACAGCAGGTGTAGCATACGAGCTACTGCCGCTTTCAGATGATGGAATTGACAGTGACGCTCTTTCAGCAACCAGAGCAGATGTTCTGCATACAACACCGTATCGGAGTTTTCCAAGCGGTGTAACTGCCTCAGCGTCCAAACGGCACGAGTACATACGATGGTCAAATAAAGCAGACCGTTTCATTATTGAGTCTGACTATGGCTCTGAGTTTTCCATATCTTCACAACCTATGGAAACACTTTTTGTGCTTTCAAATCACGATAATGTGATTTACCTGAATACCTTTTCTAAAACGATTTCTCCATCAATGCGTGTCGGATATATGGTTCTTCCCAAACAACTTGTGAAACCGTTTCAGGACAAACTCGGTTTCTATTCTTGTACAGTTCCGACTTTCGAGCAGTTTGTGTTAACAGAGCTGATAAACAACGGTAACTTTGAACGGCATATCAATCGTGTGAGAAGAAATAAGCGGAAAGAATTATCAAAGAATAAATAGCAAAAGTATGAATAAGTTTTACTGACTTGTGTCCATAAGCCCATTATGATAGCATTCCAGAATTTCCTGCAGTGTAATTTTCTCCATGGCTTGTTTTACTGCATCTCCGATTTCATCATAAGGCTCTTTTAACACTTCTCGAATCTGCTGCCCGATGGGGCATTTGGAAGAAGGATTGGGATGAATTCCAATAAAATGTTCCAGTCCATCCGGCTCCAGCGCCCGATAAACTTCCCACATATTTAAATCCTGTGGTTTCCGGTTCAAATGGGCTCCGCCAACACCGCGTACAACAGATATAATATCTGCTTTCTGCAGCGTATTTAAAATACTGCGAATCGCAGCAGCATTGCATCCAGTGCTTTTTGCCAGCAATTCACTGGTAACTTTTGTTTTATCTTCATATTCTGCAATAAAAATCAGGCAATGCAGAGCAATGGAACATCTGGTACTAAGTTTCATGGACAATCTCCCTTTCCATTTCGTATAAGCATATCTATTATACGTTGTTTCGAAACGGTTGTAAATAATAAAAAAACAACCATATTGACAAGAATACAAACCAGGATTACAATATAGTTGTAAAAAATAAAATTACATCTCACCGTTTCTAAATGGATCTTCATTTAAAAACTTTATGAAAGGGGAATAACAATGAGCGTTTACGAAATGATATTTAGTCCCACAGGGGGAACCAAAAAAGTAGCAGACATTTTTGCAGCAAAATTCAGTCCGGAAAGCATTCTTGTAGATTTAACAGACAAAAATCTGGATTTTGCTTCCCAGACATTTGAAACTGAAGATGTCTGTATTGCAGCAGTACCGGCTTACGGCGGAAGAGTACCGGCACCTGCAATTTCCAGATTGAAACAGATGAAAGGCAATGGCGCAAGAGCCGTTTTAATTGCAGTATACGGCAACAGAGAATATGAAGATACTTTGATCGAACTGAATGATGCACTGGTAGAAGCAGGATTTCGTCCGGCAGCAGCTGCTGCAGCCATCGCAGAACATTCCATTGCACGTCAGTTTGCCAAAGGACGTCCTGATGAAGCAGATTGCAAAGAATTAGAAGGGTTTGCAGAAGCAATTTGGCAGAAACTGCAGAGTACAGAAGTACCTGCTGAATTAAAACTGCCTGGAAACCGTCCCTATAAAGAATACAAAGGCGTACCCATGAAACCGGAAGCAGGAAAATCCTGTGGAGGATGCGGTCTGTGTGCAGAAAGCTGCCCCGTAGGTGCAATTCCCACAGAAAATCCCAAGGATACCAATAAAGATCTATGTATTTCCTGCATGCGCTGTATTCAGGTCTGTCCAAACAATGCCCGCAGTGTAAACAAGCTGGTCATGGCAGCAGGTACACAGATGTTAAAGAAAGCCTGCAGCGGACATAAAGAAAATGAACTGGTTTGCTTATAATGAAAGAATATTTACGATCTGAAATCAAAAAATGTATTTCATCTTGGGATAAATCAGATATTTATGTGGTTTCACTGTTTGTTTACAATGAAGATGATAATCCTTGTAAGCCTACCGTTACCTTGGGATATAATACCTACACCAAATTTAAAAGCGAAATCGAATATGCATGGAACGAGCAGGAAGCAAAATGGAATTATGCCTGCTGGTTACAAAACAAGGAACTGGAATTTGGCACAGGAGATTCAAAAGAAATTGTAAAAAAATGGATGAAAGACCATGGATTTCCCTATATTTCAACAGAAGAAATCTATCAGCACGGTGACTTTTGCGAAGAAGAATTTTATTACATAACACAAGCGTTTGTTAACGTGCTGATAGAAATTGTTCAGGAATTGCATAAATCCGGATTTATTAAAGAACAGTTTGGAAAAGAGATTCCAATCCTGATCCATGAATTGGAATATTACGATGAAATTGCGGAACAGAATTTAAAGGCTAATCCGCTTGAATTATCAGATGAGTTGGATGATTTTGTGAGATTCTGTACAGAGGTATAGGTAAGTAGATAAATGGCAAATATGGCAACAATTCAGTTTTTGCTGAACGGTTGCCATATTTTAATATACTCAAACTTCCCACACCGATATGTGTGATGAACCTTGAAAAATCAATACTTTAACCCATA
>JBGVFN010000086.1:0-15074 GCA_045121095.1 Lachnospiraceae bacterium
GACTTGCTGCGGCTCACGCTCAAAATCTGCTGTACTTCTTCTGCTGTGATAAACTGTGCTCTCATTAGTACCTCCTGTGTCTAAAATGTAGATTTGCGCATCTTTGGTTCGTTCAATTCTTTCAAACCCCTATAATACGCACTTTTAGTACACATTTATTATACGAACAAGAAATACTTTTGTCAATACCTGTAGAATAAAAATATGTACTTGCAATTCGCATTTATTTGTGGTATAGTATGGACGAGGTGAATTATTTATGGACAATTTCGATTATTCCGTAATCGGCCAGCGGATAAAAACACTACGAAAACGTAAAGGGCTGAATCAGACACAACTGGCAAACCTACTCGGTAAATCTCTGCGCACCGTGCAGAAGTATGAAACTGGAGAAATCGAGGTTTCCATTGATGTCGTGAACGAACTGGCAAAACATCTTGATACGACGCCGACCTTTATCCTGGGTTATGAAACCAATACGGCACCGATCAGAAGTCTTGCCGACATAATGAGCTTCCTGTTTGAACTGAACAAGGTTTCTTCCATCAAGTTCGATGTAGATGTAAAGAAACCTCCCCGCAGCAACGAGTGGACTTGCTCCATCCGTTTCAACGGTAAGGAAATGGATGCAGACCACAATGCGGATATGTGCCTGTTCTTGGAACAATGGGAAGAAATGCGTGAGGATATGCGCAGCTACAACTGTTCTCCTGCAGCATTACATAGCTGGCAAGAGCAGACCCTTGCGTACTATGCTGGGGCTTCCGTGGAATGTGTGGAACCGGAAGAACTTGACGAAGATGAGCGCTTAGCTCGTCGCAGAGCTTATCTTGAAAAGAAGTTTGGCTCTGTAAAATAATTAAGGTCTGACATTGGATAGAAAAGGAGAATACAATGTCAGTGACAAGAGACAAAAACACAGGCAAGTGGATGTCCCAAATCCGAGTAAAGGATTGGACAGGAAAGGAGATCCACAAAAAGAAAAGAGGCTTCAATACCAAGAAAGAAGCCTTACAATGGGAACGTGATTTTATTAGTCAGGCAGATGGCAGCCTGGGCATGAAGTTCAAGGATTTCGTTGAAATCTATATGAAGGATGCAGTTCCTCGTACCAGAGAAACTACTTATGCCAACAAGCGCTATCTGTTCGATAAGAAAGTCCTCCCGTATTTCGGTGAGATGCCACTCAGTGCCATCAAACCGACCGATATTCGCAACTGGCAAAATGAACTGATTAACTTCCGCCAGCCCAACGGCAGAGGTTATGCACCAACTTATCTGCGAACCATCAACAACCAGCTTACCGCAGCCTTCAATTTTGCGGTGAAGTTCTACGGACTGAGGGAGAACCCCTGTCACAAGGCAGGTTCCATGGGTAAGAAGAACGCTGATGAAATGCTGTTCTGGACAAACGAAGAATTCAAGGTGTTCATTAAAGCCATGGAGGACAGACCTATCGGTTACACCGTTTTCATGGTCATGTACTACACGGGCCTGCGTGTTGGCGAACTGCTGGCTCTGACACCAGAGGACATTGACTTCGACAGACATATCATCTCTGTCAACAAGAACTACCAGCGTCTGAACGGAAAGGACTATATCTATCCGCCTAAGACGGAAGCTGGCTACCGTGAAGTGGTTATGCCGAAGGTACTGGAAAGCTGTCTGAAAGATTATCTGGCGAAGCTCTACGATGTACAGCCTACAAACCGCATCTTTCCTTATGACAGAGGATGGGTCGGCAGACAGATGAAGTATGGTTGCGATCACTCCGGAACGCAGAAGATCAGGGTGCACGATGTACGTCATACCCACGCCAGCTTGCTGATTGATATGGGCTGTACACCGCTTCTGGTTGCGGAACGCTTGGGACATGAAAGGGTACAAACTACCATGGAAACCTACAGCCATCTGTACCCGAATAAGCAGACCGAAATAGCCGATCAGCTTGACATGATAGCCACAAAAGACGATGGCTACGAAAAAAACGTCTGATGTAGCCATTTTGTAGCCAGTAAAAAACAAGAATCCCGAAACCCCCTGTATTTTCAAGGGTTTTCGGGACTCGAAAGACTATTTTAACTTATTCCCACTCGATAGTAGCCGGCGGCTTCGGTGACATGTCATAGCATACTCTATTGACATTGTCTACTTCTGCCAGAATTCTGTTGGTAATCACTTCCAGCACATCCCAATCGATTCTCTTACAGCTTCCAGACGCTCTCTGGCAATAGCACCCAGGCAGCATACGCCAAGTCCGGGACCAGGGAAGGGCTGACGATATACCATGGAAGCAGGCAGACCCAGTTCAATACCACATGCACGTACTTCGTCCTTAAACAGCTGTTTCAGAGGTTCTACCAGTTCAAACTGCCGCTCTTCCGGCAGACCGCCTACGTTATGGTGAGATTTTACCATTTTTGCAGTTTTGGTACCACTTTGGATAATATCGGGATAAATGGTTCCCTGACCCAGGAAGTCAATGCCTTCCAGTTTTCTTGCTTCTTCTTCAAATACACGAATAAATTCGCCGCCAATGATCTTACGTTTCTTTTCGGGATCCGCAACATTTTCCAGTTTACCAAGGAAACGTTCGGTTGCATCCACATAAATCAGATTTGCATGCAGCTGATTCTGGAACACTTCGATTACACTTTCTATCTGAAAAATACTCCAGGAACCATCCGACAGACCATTCAGTTGCTGCTGAACGGCTGCAATTGGCTTGTTATAGCTCTTATAGTATCATATCCCACAACTTTTGAACAGTACGAAAATGCAATAATCAAAAACGAAACGCGGAATATGATTTTCTCTCCAAAATGCCGTTTACCAGGAAGCTAGACACGGCATTTTGAACAAAAATCATGCCCGGCTGAATGGTTACCAAAAAAATTGTACAAAAAAGTAAAATACACTTGCTTTTTGATAAAAAATCTGTTTATCTATTAGTGGGAGAAAACGCTCCATAAAGACTACACCTTCGATGGACATTCGCCAATCGAGGGCAACTTAATAAATTAGCGAGGTATGAAAATGAAACCGATTAAAGAAGGAAAAGTCCGTGAAATTTATGATAATGGCGACAGCCTGATCATGGTTGCAACTGATCGTATCAGCTGCTTTGATGTAATTCTGAATAATGTTGTAACAAAAAAAGGTACTGTTCTGACTCAGATGTCCAAATTCTGGTTTGATCTGACCAAGGATATCCTTCCCAACCATATGATTTCCGCAGATGTTAAGGATATGCCCGAATTCTTCCAGCAGCCTCAGTTCGACGGCAATAGCATGATGTGCAAAAAGCTGAATATGCTGCCTATCGAATGCATCGTTCGTGGTTATATTACAGGAAGCGGCTGGGCAAGCTACCAGAAAGACGGCACTGTTTGCGGCATCAAACTGCCCGAAGGTCTGAAAGAATCTGATAAACTGCCTGAACCCATCTATACTCCTTCTACCAAAGCAGAAATTGGTGATCATGATGAAAATATCTCTTACGAACAGAGTATTGCTCATCTGGAAAAATACTTCCCTGGCAAAGGTGAAGAATATGCTGCAAAACTTCGTGACTGCACCATCGCACTTTACAAGAAATGTGCAGACTATGCTCTGAGCCGCGGTATCATTATCGCAGATACTAAATTTGAATTCGGTCTGGATGAAAATGGCAACATCGTAATCGGTGATGAAATGCTGACACCCGACAGTTCTCGCTTCTGGCCCGCAGATGTATATGAACCTGGTCATGGCCAGCCTTCTTTTGACAAACAGTTCGCACGTGACTGGCTGAAAGCAAACCCTGATAACGACTGGACACTTCCCGAAGAAATCGTGGAAAAAACCATCAACAAATATCTGCAGAGCTACGAAATGCTGACAGGTGAAAAACTTCAGTAATTATTGAAATCATTATTGTTAAAAAGCCCATTCTGCTGTCTTATCAAAATGCAGAATGGGCTTTTTTATAGTCTTCTTTTTAATTACAGTCTTTTTAGCTATAATCTTTTTTCGCTCCTGTCCAACTGTTACTTTTTATCTTTCAGAACAAAAATAAACACCAATGAACTGATCAGCAGCATATAAGGATAGAACAGATTCGGAATAATATCAAAAGCTGACACCTCATATCCCAGTTCAACCGCTGCAGAAACTGCTACCAGCATCTGCGCACCGTAAGGAATAATTCCCTGGAAAATGCAGGAAAATGTATCAAGAATAGATGCTGCTTTTCTGGGAGAAATCTGATATTCTTCTGCCATTTCTTTTGCAATGGGATTGGCCATAACAATCGCAACGGTGTTATTGGCAGTTGCAATATCCATAGCACCAACCAGCAGTCCCATACCCAGTTTTCCGCCTTTCTGGCCTTTGAATATCCGTTTAATACAATCAAGCAGCGCCACAAATCCGCCGTATTCATCAATTAATGCACAAATGGCAGAAACCAGGATCGCAACCATGGTTGTTTCAAACATTCCAGCTGCGCCGGAACCCATATTGGCCAGCAGATCCGTTGCCTGAGTCGCACCAGTTGCCAGCATAATAACAGAACCAGAAATAATACCGATCAGCAGGATAACAAAGACATTTACCCCAACAATACCGCCAATCAGAACCAGCACATAAGGAACAATCTGAATCAGATTATATTCCTGCACAATCGTTCCACTGGCTTCGGTACTAAATGATTTTATCAGAAGAATTACCACGGTAACAAGAGCTGCCGGCAGCGCAATTCCAAAGTTTTCACGGAATTTGTCCTTCATCTGACAGCCCTGTCCATTACATGCAGCAATGGTTGTATCTGAGATAAAGGACAGATTGTCACCAAACATGGCACCACCTATAACCGCACCGATACATAACGGTACGGAAAAACCTGCACTGGAAGAAACTGCCAGAGCAATGGGCGTAATCAATGTAATGGTTCCCACCGATGTACCCATGGCTAATGAAACAAAACTGCTTACCACAAATAAAACTGCCACTGCATACTGAACAGGAATAATAGAAAGCAGGAAATATGCAACACTTTCTGCACTGCTTCTTCCCACTACACCTACAAAAATACCAGCAGTCATGAAGATAAGAATCATGGTCATAATATTCTTATCTCCCACACCTTTTGCCATAATCTCCATCTTATCATCAAATTTCAATGACGGATTCTGCAGACAGGCCACCAGTAAAGCTACTAAAAACGCAACAACGATAGGAATATTGTAAAATCCCATGGGAATCTTCATCACATATTCAAACAAAATTCCCAGACCCAGATACATTACCAGAAATACCCCTATGGGCAGCAATGCTTTCAAATTACCTTTTTTCATCTACTTATTCTCCTTCTCCTGATTTTCTACAAAAATTTCCTTCCCAATTATACTTGAAAGCATTCTTTTCGTAAATAGCGTATCTCTACAAATAATTGCATATTATAGCAAACAGATTATGGTAAACAGATTCCACCTGACAGCTGCCAAATGATCAACAAAATCCCCCGGTAAAACAGGAACTGCTATCCAAGTTTCCTTTTCTAAGGTATAATATTTTCAGGAAAACATTGCACGTGGTATATTAAAATAAAGGAGATTGAAGCCATGAAAAACTATATTACGTTTGCCAAACCAGATGACCGGATATTGCCGTATGAAGCACCTCATCGAGAAATCGCCCGGCGTGCCGCTTCTGAAGCTATCGTACTTCTGGAAAATGACGGTACTTTACCCATAACTCCCGGCAAAATTGCCCTTTACGGGGCTGGTGCCAGTAAAACCATCAAAGGCGGAACCGGTTCCGGCGAAGTGAATGAACGATACAGTGTCTCCATTCTGGAAGGACTGGAAACAGCCGGATTCCAGATAACGACCAAACGCTGGATCCATGACTATGATCTGGAATTTGATCAGGAAGTTAAAAACATCGAACGTGAAATCAAATCTGCATTAAAAAAACTGGACTTTGGCACGTATATGTCTTTGTTTGCCAAAACCGCGGTTTATCCATTTGGACGTAAAATCACACTGCAGGATGTAGAAGAAAGCCAGACCGATACCTGTATTTATGTGGTTGCGAGACAATCTGGTGAAGGAACCGACCGAAATCTGGAAAACCATGACTTTTGTCTTTCAGAAACAGAAAAAGACAATATTCGTTTCTGCGCAGAACATTACGCAAAAACCATCGTTGTATTAAATATTGGTTCATCCTTTGACGCCAGCTTTATGGAAGAAATTCCAGGAATCAATGCGCTGATTTATTTCTGCCAGCTGGGTACTGCAGGCGGTATCGCTTTTGCCGATATTCTTTCTGGAAATGTAACTCCCTCCGGCAAATTAACGGATACCTGGGTAAAACATTACGAAGACGTCCCTTATGGCAGCCAATACAGCTGTCTAAACGGGAATCTGGACGAAGAAGACTATCTGGAAGACATCTATGTGGGATATCGCTATTATGACACCTTTCTGGTAGAACCTCGCTATCCTTTTGGTTATGGTCTCAGCTATACTTCATTTGATATCCAGTATCAGGCAATTACCCGTATTGAAGATTCCATCTCTGTAACAGCAAAAGTCCGCAACACCGGAACTGCTTATGCAGGGAAAGAAGTGGTACAGTTGTATGCAAGCTGTCCCCAGGGAAAACTTGTCAAAGAATATCAGCGGCTCTGTGCATTTGCAAAAACTGACACGCTGGCACCTGGCGAAGAAGAAATGGTAACGCTGAAATTCCCCCTTTCTTATCTGACCAGCTATGACGAAGCTTCTGCTTCTTCCATTCTGGAAAAGGGAGATTACATCCTTCGACTTGGAAACAGTTCACACCATACGGTCCCTTGCGCTTTCCTTTCCCTGCCCAGTGAACTCTGTATATCCAAACACAAAAATATATGTCCCCAGCAAAAATATCTGGAAGTTCTGGTTCCTGACGAAACAAAAGCAATTGACCGAAATATGAGTCTGCATCTGAGTACGGATCCTGCTTATACCTGTCTGGACTCTTTACAGATTCTGCCCCAGGATATTCTTACCAATACCTATATTTATGGAAAACTGCCTGTCTGCGCTGACGCCAAAACAAAGGCACACTTAAAAACGCTGACCGTAAAGGAGCGAATTGACTTGGTAACCGGCGCCGGACTTTTGGACATGCTTATGAATTCCAGCTATATCAAAGTTCCTGGAACGGCCGGTAATACCACCTCCAGCCTTTTAAAAAAGGGCATTGTAAACATTGCGCTGGCCGATGGACCGGCAGGACTTCGTATCCAGCGCCGCTCCACCATCACCAAAAACGGTACTGCAAAAATGATCGACATGCAGTTTGATATGATGAAGTATTTCCCCGGTTTCGTCAAAAAGCTTCTGTGCGGCAATCCCAAAAAGGACCCCGTGTATTATCAGTACACCACCGCTTTCCCGGTAGAAAATGCCATGGCACAAACCTGGAATGTAAATCTCCTGGAAGAAATGGGAAAAGCTGTAGGCGAAGAAATGGAAGAATACGGTGTCAGTTTCTGGCTGGCCCCCGCACTGAATATTCACCGAAATCCTCTCTGCGGACGAAATTACGAATATTACAGTGAAGACCCCATTTTAAGCGGCAAAATGGCCGCTGCCATTACCAGGGGAGTTCAGAAAATCCCCGGTCACTACGTTACTTTGAAACATTTCTGTGCCAACAACCAGGAAACAAATCGTGACCACGTTTCTTCCAACATGACCGAACGTGCTCTGCGTGAGATTTACCTGAAAGGATTCGAAATCGCCGTAACCGAGGGTGATGCTAAAGGAGTCATGAGCAGCTACAACAAGCTAAACGGTGTCTACACCAGCAACAGTAAAGACCTCCTTACCCGCGTTCTCAGACAGGAATGGGGCTTTGACGGACTGGTAATGACCGACTGGACCGCAACCGCACAAGGAAAAAGTGACCCTGCAAAATGTCTGGAAGCTGGCAATGACCTGCTGATGCCCGGTTCTTCTTATGATAAAAAATCCATTCTAAATGCACTGAAAGAACGAACCCTTTCCCGAAAAGATCTGAACCGCTGTGCCGGCAATGTACTGAAAGCAATCCAGGCAAGCCGTATGGATATAAAAAAAATAAAACACCACATACAACTATTTCATAATAGCAAACTTTCCACAAGGCAAAGTCTGAACACAGATTTTGCCTTGTGTTTTTCATCTCAGCATTGTTTACACGTCTCTATTTTCTGTTCTTTCCAAATACCGATTCACTTCTTCATCACCTATCTTATAATTACACTTTAATGCATTCTTAATATCCGAATCCCCATGATTCAAACTGCGCAATATAGAAATCGTTCTAATAATAGATTCCTTACGCTCCTGTTCAATTCCCTGATTAATTCCTTGACTAATTCCCTGACTAATTCCCTGACTAATTCCTTCATTTAAAACCATATCAAATAACTGACACATCGTTCCACTTCCTTCCTTTTCCAACTCAAATTCCATATACCGCGGTTCATTTGAAATCGCTGCAATTGCTTTTTGTACTTCCAGGCAATGCACAATCGGCTTCTGATGCTGCTGATAAAATTCTCTTAGCTTTTTCGGTTCCTCCTGATATCGAACCTGCGCTGCAATGATCTGAAAATCCGATGTAAATTGTTCCAGCACCTCCGCCTCCAGACTTCCCAGAGATATTAAATTGATCTTATAATCCGGCACCGCCAGATCATATTTCCTGACAACTTCTGGTATGTTCAACATCTCACGCAGGGAAAGCGGTGCATCCCACTTTTTATTGTAATTCAACACCAAAGTTATAACTGGGACCAGCTTATCATCCTTTCGAAACATCGCATTTTTACTATTATTTTTTGATTCCAGACTGCGCTGTGCCAAAATCTGATCTTTCTGATTTTTGTAAGAAATATAATCATATCCCATACAGCGAAGCGGCATGGAATAATCGATCTTATCCTGATTTTCTATTCCCCAAATAACATAGCTTTGCCCGTCTTCTGTATTCTTTTTACAGATATCACGATGCATCTCTTTCAGTTCATCTTTCTCCCCATCGTAATACACGCTGTCCGTTTTTTTTGATTCCAGATATCTGGCATCTACCAATTTCTCCCCTTTACCGAGTAAAACATTAATAATATCAGCAAAAACATCATCTTTCTCCAATAAATATTTCTGCGACAAATCTTTTTTCCCCAAATGCTCCTCCTTTAATTACTGTTATAATGTAAGTATATTTTATAAGTATAATCGTGTCAATACCTTTTAGACTTTATTAATAATCCTTTATAAATTTTTTCGATTTTCTCATCAGCGGTCAATACACTCTGTATACAGGAGGGTATACCTTTACATAAAGGGCAGGATATTCTCTATACACGGAAAGAATTTAAATATCCTATAAAAAAGAAGTCCATCTCACTTTGCTCAGTAAAATAGACTTCTCTGTTTCATACAAATTATTCTTCGGAACTTTTACAATAAACGGACTTATCTGCCAACACAAACATCATCTGCTGACGGAAACGATTACAGCAGTTTCAGCAGTCTTACATAAAACTCCACTGTTTTTACCAGTGTATCAATGGGGACCCGCTCATTGTTGCCATGAATCATTGCGCGTTCTTCTTTAGACAGACGCATGGCAGAGAAACGATATACCCGGTCTGTAATCCGGCAATAATGTCTGGAATCGCTGCAGGCCATCATTAGATACGGTGAAACAATGGCTTCAGGCCAGGTCTGACGGATGGCTGTTTTCAGTTTTTCCCATTCGTCGCAGGAAGTATCCGAATTGATGGATGGATTCATACCATTTACCAGATTTACCTGAATCTTATCGTTTTTCATGACCTGTTTTAAATATTCCGTGGCAGATTCAATGGTATCTTCCCCCAGCAGACGCATGTTAATACCAAAACTTGCTTTGGGGGGCAGAACATTATAAGCTTTGCTGCCTTCCATGCGGGTAACCGCCACTGTGGTACGCATCATAGCATTCATTTCCCCGCCGGATTTTTTGCAGATCATATCCAGAAGCGGTGCAAAACACCAGAGATTGGCAAAAATCATCCGATAAAGGAAAGTAGAATGCCTTCCCAATGTGTCGAACATCTCTGCCACAGGTTTTGTCAGCTGCCTTCTAAAAGGATGATTTTCAATGCGTGTAACCGCTTCGCTTAACTGTCCCAGAATCGTATGAATGGGCGGCGTAGAAGCATGTCCGCCTTCGGATTCCATGGTAAAATTCATATTGACGCTGCCTTTTTCACCGATTCCGATAAGTGCACATTCTTTTTCCACACCGGGAAATACATGATCCACCACAGCGCCGCCTTCGTCCACTACAATGGCCGGTTTTACACCCTTTTCTTCCAGATAAGACACAATATCTGCACAGGTCTGACCATCAATCTCCTCTTCACCGGAAAAAGACAGGTACAGATCATTTTCCGGTACATATCCATCCGCCAGAAGAATTTCCAGTGCTTCCATCACACCGCAAAGTGTGCCCTTTGTATCCAGTGTTCCCCGTCCCCAGATACATCCATCTTCTATAATGCCGTCAAATGCCGGTTTCGTCCAGCCTTCTTCTTCTACAGGCACTACATCATAATGTGCCATGCATACAGACGGTTTTTCAGAAGATTTTCCGGGTAAATAATATAAAAGCCCGGTTTTTCCCACCTTTTCCAGATGGCATGTACTATGAATATGCGGAAACCGTTCTTCCAGAAGCTTATGGAACTTTGTAAACTCATTTCGGTCCACCATTGCTTCATCCCGATTGGAAACGGTACGGCAGCGGATCATGTCCACCATATCTTCCACAATTTTTTCTTGATTTACCGTAACAGGGGTTTCCTCTGCAGGAACCTCTGTTTTTGGCTGAAAACGAATGGTTCTTACTAAAATTACAATAATAAAAACTGCCAGGATTACCAAAATAATACCTGCTATTAACTGGCCTGTCATATAAATCACTCCTTTATATGTTTTTTCATCCCATGGTATACACTACAAATTCCTGTTATACCCGGCTTTTCTTAAATATAAAGCTCTTGTTACATCCAGCCTTTCTTAAATATAAGATAAGACTTTTGTTATACCCAGCCTTTCTTAATAATAAGGCTCTTATTATACCCAGCCCTTCTTATATAAAATTCTTGCAGCAGTCAGCGCAATAATAACGCCCACAGGAACCAATACCCCTACAGAACTTGCCAGTGAGGGAACTGCCAGGAATAATACCACCATAAAGATTAAGGGTACAATGGCCAGTTTCCAGTTTTTACTTACGTAAACAACTGCCAGTCCGCCAAATAATGCCGGCAGAATATTGTCAAATGCCGGTGCCAGAACTGGCGAATTTAATATGGGCGTGATGACTGTCAGCAGACATACACCAACCACAAGCACCAATGTTGTTACAATAGAACAGGTTGCTATGGCAATGGTAGAAATAACTTCCCCTTCTTCTGTACCGGGTTTTACATTTGCATTTTCCATAGCATTGAGCGCACTGGGTGCTTTTAAACTGGTCAGATTTCCAGTTACAAAAGCAAGGTAAGTGCCACCCGTTCCCAGCATGGGCGTATACGTAATTACTTCGATCACACCTACAGTCCAGTAAATAGGTGCAACTCCCAGCAAACCTTTTAAAACAGCTGCACCTTCCGGCCATGCGTGATATCGAACACAAATGGCTGCAGGAACCATCAATACTACAACTACTGCAGACCAGATCCAGATTTTTCCGTACAAGTCTGTTTTTTTCATATATTCACTCATGTTTATATCCATTCCTTTCGCTTCGCTCAGGTACAAAACTCCATGAAAATTTTCATTTTCAATCGTAATTCTCTCCAAACGGATTTTTATATCAATTTAAAATCGGTGTGATTATCACTGCAAAAATCATGGCACCCAGCATACTAATGGCCAACGCATAGGTTTCCAGCCATTTCATATTACATTTTTTGATCAGCAGGCCACAGATTCCCATAATCGCTGCAGACACCAAAAGTACAAAAATCGGAATCCAGCCAGCAATTCCACTGCGCACATCTGCAAATACCATTCCCAGGAATGCCGAAATCATCCCCAGAAACATGGAAGTCATAAATAAATCTCCCCATTTGCTGTCTTTGCTCTTGATTTTCAGCATACCACCCTGAATTTTCTTCATAAGAATAGGCGGAAGGATAATACTTGGCATAATTCCCAGTGTCATAACCCAGGCAATGGCAGAGTATACTTTGGGGTCCGTAATCATTTCCGATAAAGACAGGCCCAGCGCATTAGCGGTGGACGTAGCCGCCGGAAGTTCATAAGTAATTGCACCAATGACACTCATACGAATCCACGGAAGGGGAATTCCCAGAAATTTTGATAAGGTTACCACTCCCAAAAGAATAGATACCGCCGGTGCAATGGTAAATACCGCGGTAGACAGGATTACTTTTTTTAATTTTGCTGCCTCCATACCCAGTTCCTTGCCTCTCCGGTACGCCCGTACCAGAAAAAATGCGGATTGAGCCAGCACAAAAAGGATGACGATAACCGCCACACCGTACATAAATAGACTATTTGGACTAAACTCCATGCTATTTCCTCTCTTTCTTCTTTTTTCCATAACAACACAAGAATCCCATTTTTGCCGTTCTTCATTATATCATCCCCTCTATTTCATGTAAATTCATTTTCCAGAATAGAAAGTCTACTCTGAAGTATTTCTCCTATCAAAATCTTCCATTAGTCATTATGGAAGAAAATACTTCCAAAAATATAACTTCTGTGTGGCATCTTTTTTTTCATTTTTGCAATTTCACCCAATTTTTTATTACTTTTTACCTGTTTCTCCTTCAATTTCTTGTAAAGAATTCCTATAAAAATCAAGCTTTTCCTTTACATTTTATTTTCTTTTTCTTTACGTTCATTTTACATACTTTTTACTTAATGATTGCTGGAATTCAAAGCATATGTTAAAATAATAAATGCCGCGCATATTTTAGAACCCTAAAGAAATGGCGCGGAGATAAGAAGTATGTGACTGTGAAGGTTCTCAACAGTTACAAGAGCATAAACTAAAAAAGGATAAAAAGAGATTATGGAATTCACAAATGTTATGGGACTGCTAGGAGGACTCGCTCTGTTCCTGTATGGTATGCAGATGATGAGCACCGGTTTGGAAGTTGCCGCTGGAGATAAGATGAAGCAGATCCTGGAAAAGTTAACTACCAATCGCTTTTTAGGTATTGGTGTGGGTGCACTGATCACTGCTTTAGTTCAGTCATCCTCTGCAACAACCGTTATGGTAGTCGGCTTTGTTAATTCAGGCATGATGACCTTAAGACAGGCTGTGTGGATTATCATGGGTGCCAACATCGGTACAACCATCACAGGCCAGCTGATCGCGCTGAATGTAGGTGTTATCGCACCACTTGTAGCATTTACTGGTGTAGCGCTGATCGTATTTTCCAAAAATCAGAAGCTTCATTATATCGGTAATATCTTTGCCGGTATCGGTATTCTGTTTATTGGTATGGACATGATGAGTGACGCTATGAGTCCATTACAGGATTCTCCTGCATTCATCGAACTGTTAAGCAAATTTGATAACCCTCTGCTTGGAATCGGTGTTGGTGCAGCCTTTACTGCTATCATCCAGTCTTCTGCTGCATCCATTGGTATTCTGCAGACTCTGGCCAACAGCGGTGTTATCCAGTTATACGGCGCATCATTTGTACTTTTCGGCCAGAACATTGGTACCTGTATTACAGCCCTGCTGGCTTCCATCGGAACCAACCGCAATGCCAAACGTACAACCATGATCCATATTTTATTTAACGTAATTGGTACGATCATTTTTACGATTCTGTGTATTTTCACACCACTGGTTTCTTTTATTGCAGGAACCAATCCTGGCAACCCGGCTGGACAGATTGCAAATATGCATACGTTCTTCAACATTGTCACAACCATATTACTGGTTCCCTTCGGATTCTTGCTTGCAACAATTGCAGAAAAGCTTCTTCCGGACAATGGCGAAGTGGAAACCGGTCTTACCCTTATGTACATTCATCAGCAGGAAAAAGACCAGAAACTCGGACTTTCTGCCATCAATAT
Source organism: Lachnospiraceae bacterium (assembly GCA_045121095.1). GTDB lineage: Bacteria > Bacillota > Clostridia > Lachnospirales > Lachnospiraceae > TWA4. Next base: position 14,133 of record JBGVFN010000086.1, read on the forward strand.
GAATAATACCAAACTGGAAATCATGCGAATGCTGCAAATGACTGCTGATACCGTTTCCATGAGTATTGATGCTTTTATGAACCGCAAAACCGAACTGGTTCCCAAGGTAGATGAAACAGAAGAATATATCGATTTCTTAAACAAAGAAATTTCCAAATATATTTCTACTACCATCACTCATGAAAGAACCGAACGAGGCAGCCAGATTTTCAACTACTATTACAAAATCACCAGCAATATTGAACGTATCGGTGACCATGCCGTAAATATTGCAGGATATACTTATATGCTGAAGGAAAAGGATATCCACTTATCTGAAAACAGTATCCGCGAAATTATTCAGATTCAGCATGTATGCGATGAACTGATGCAGATTCTGCTCAGCGAATCCTCCAGCGAACTGGATAACTACGAAAGAGTCAGCATGCTGGAACAGAAAATTGATGACATGACTGAAGATTTCCGTAACGGTATGATGGGACGAATCCAGGAAGGTATCTGTTCCGACGAAGGAAGCATTCTCTACTCTGAAATGCTGACAGACTTTGAACGTATCGGTGACCATGCCCTGAACATTTCCAAGGCATTTACAAAGATTCGTTTACTGAATAACTAATCGTCATACGCATAATCTAATAAATAATATGGTGATTTGACGAATATCAATCATCTATTCCATAAAAGAAAGCAGGACGCTGGTAATATTTTCCAGTTCCTGCTTTCTTTTTTCTTCCCCATACCTTGATTTCATTACTTCATCCATTCAGTTTCTGCAAAATCAGCAGTTGATTTTACAATGATCTGGGCAATATCTTCGGAAATATCGTAAGTGCTTCAAAAGAAGGCGTATCGGAAACACCGTAGAAATGTGATATACTTTCTGAAACTATCCAGGGAGGTATATTACCATGACAAATATTGATAAATGGCGTCAGCTGATTG
>JBGVFN010000087.1:0-19275 GCA_045121095.1 Lachnospiraceae bacterium
ACACGACTAATGTTCGCTGTAGTACTAGAGGGTGTATGTTTTTGTATACTGGAGTGTGTCTGAAAAGGGCTTTTTCAAATACGCTCTGGAGGTAGAGAACTAGAAAAAAATAGATGGACCAAAAGAAGGAGTTAGTAGTAAATAAGTATGGAAGAGAATTCTTTTTATTTCGATGAGCTGGATTTGAAGGGAATCTGGCAGGATGTGAAACAGAATTTAGTTGCGATTTTGCTGGCCATGTTGTCTGCTGTGATGTTGGCGGCGGTGTTTTTCAATATGGTTTATAAAGAGAAATACACCAGTGAAGCGACCATTGCGATTCGCAGTACGACCACCAGCTATCAGACAACGAATGAAGTGTACTCCCAGTTAAGTACGTCTACCAGTATGGCAGAAGCGCTGTCCAAGGTGTTTACCAGCGATATTTTGTGGGAAAAGCTGGAGGCGGAGCTGGGTTATGAACCGAAGGGAAAATTAAGTGTTTCTCAGGTTGGTACCACGAATCTGGTGCTGCTGGAGATGACAGCGGACAGAGCGGGACAGGCTTATCGGGAGCTGAATCTGCTGATGGAAAATTATGCGGAGTTTTCGGATTATGTGTTCAGTAATGCAGAGCTTACCGTAATCAGTGAACCGGATCTGCCTCAGGAGCCTTCCAATAAGGTGGAGCCCTGGATTTATGGGCCGGTTGCTGCTTTGCTGGCATTGTTTTTATGTATTGGATATATTGTGGTTGCTTTTATTTTCAGAAGAACCGTGAAAAATAAGGCATCTGCGGAGCATTGGGTGGATGGACCGGTTTATGGTACCATTGCACATGAGAAGAAATCTTTTAAGAAGAATAAATCTGCGATTTTGATTACTAATCCTACTTGCTCTGTTTCTCTGGACCGGGCATTCAGCCGCCTTGCATCTAGAACTGTAATGCATATGGACCGGAAGGGACAGCAGGTGCTTCTGGTTACCAGTGGTGCGGAGAATGAGGGAAAATCAACGATTTCAGTTAATATTGCGCTGGCTATGGCAAAGCGCGGCAGAAAAGTGCTGATCGTGGATACAGACTTTAGAAAACCGGCGATTTACAAGGTATTTGATTATAATAAGGAAGAAAGCACTTTTGTGGATTTCAGTGAGTATCTTGTAAATGGCGGTGATATGAAGGAACTGCTGGTGCGGGATAAGCGCAGCGGTGTGTATCTTGCCATGTGCAGGGAATCGATGGAATCTCCGGAAACATTGATTACATCCGATCGTTTAAAGGAATTTATCCAGCAGATGCGTCAGGAGATGGATTATATTGTACTGGATACACCTCCGGCTGGTTTCCTGGGTGACTCGGAATTGCTGGCTGCTTTGGCGGATACGGCAGTGCTGGTGGTTCGCCGTGATGGAATTCATGTTTCACAGATTAATTATGCGCTGAATAATCTGAGAAACAGCGGTGTGGATCTTTTGGGATGTATTTTAAATGATATGTTGGATGAAAGTTCTTCAAAGAATGGAAAGACACAGGATCATTATACGGGTAATCAGACAGGCAATCAGGCTGGAAATTATTCGGATAATTACGCAGGTGCTGAGAAGAAAAAAGAGTACAGCAGATTTAATACCAGAAAGGTTACTGAGAAATGAGTGTAGATAAAAGAGATTTTTATGAAGGTGAGGATGAAATTATAATCGACCTTGGAGCGCTGCTGCATGATTTCATAAAAGGAATCCGGCGTTTCTGGTGGCTGGGAATGCTGCTGCTTGTGCTTGGTGCAGCAGGTTTTGCTCTGGTTTCCAATGTGCTTTATACGCCGTTATATGAGTCCAAGGTTTCATTTACTATCGTACCGGGGCTGAAAAGTGATGGTACGGAATCAGAAGAGTATGCCTACGATTACAGCAAAAGCAATGCATCCCTCATGGCGGAGACATTTCCCCATATCCTGAACAGCAATGCCATGCAGAGTATTTTAAAGGCCGATCTGGGAACTGATGAGATTAATGGTGAGATCACAGCAGAGGCCATTGAGAATACCAATATTTTTACGGTAAAAGTATTCAGTGAAAATGCACAGGATGCTTATGATATTGTTCAGGCGGTCATCAAGGATTATCCGGAAGTTGCGCAGTATGTAATCGGTGATTCACAGTTAAATATCATTCAGGAACCGGTTTTGGCAGAGGAGCCGTATAATGAACCGTCTCTTATCAAAAATCTGGTTCTGGGGGCGGCAATGGGCTGTTTCCTGTTTGCTGTATTCCTGTTCGTGTATGCAATTACCCGCAACACCATTCGTAAGGAAGAGGATATTCAGGAAAAACTGAACAAGAACTGTTTTGGTGTAGTTCCGGTAGTTCGTAAGAATCTGAAGGATAAGCATGGTGAAATCGTGCTGAGCAAGCTGAGTGTGGGCAATGGTTTCCGTGAAAATATGATCAGTATCGCAACGCGAATCAATAACGAAATGAAAAAACAGAAGGCAGGAATCCTGCTGATCACCAGTGCCGGAGAGGACGAAGGCAAAAGTGTGGTCGCTGCCAATCTTGCCAGCGCACTGGGCCAGCGCGGTCAATCTGTTATTCTGGTGGACGCAGATCTGTATAAATCCACCATTTCGCTGTCTGTTCAGCAAAACTATGGCGAATTTCTGCCGGGTCTGAGGGATTATTATCTGGAGGACATGGATCTGGAGAAGATGATTAGCCATTCGGAAGAAATGCACTGCGATATTATCTCCAGCGGTATGGAAAATGGCCGTACTTCTGTTGAGATTTTAAGCTCTGCACAGACTGGAAACCTGTTAAAGCAGTTGTCAGAGCAGTATGATTATGTAATCATTGATACACCGTCCTGTGAAAGTCTTCCCGATGCAGTGGAAATTTCACGCTACGCTGACGCTGCCATCATGGTCATTCGACATGATTACAGCAAAGTATCCCGCATCATGGATGCCATGGAAAATCTGTATGACAGCCGTATCCAGATCGCAGGCTGTGTCCTGAATGGGATGGAAAAAGCAGCCGGAGGCGGCAAATATGGCTATGGTTATGGCAAATATGGTTCCGGTAAATATGGATATGGCGGTTATGGAAGTAAGTAAAAAATGAAATGAATTTGGGCAGAGATTGTTGAATCTCTGCCTGTTTTGGTATTATAACTAGTTGTCGTTGCATAAGCTGCTATACTGGATTTTGGTTCTTATTGCCTTGATAAACAATGTTTTATCATAAAATTGCTATTCAGTTTATTAAAACATAATTTCTTCAATCACACACTGATGTTCCTTATTTTCTTTGTCATAGTTTATACCCACCAGCAGCATATTGCCTGTATAATCTTCCAAGGCTTTGATATAATTTTTATTTTTAATCTGTGCGATTGCTCCTTCTGCTGACAGATTCCATTTCAATTCAATAATTATAACCGGCTTGTCTGAATGATTTTTTCTGGGAAGGTATACGATGTCGGCATAGCCTTTACCAGTTGGCAGTTCACGAATTTCTGTATAATAAGCTTTTGCACTGTAATATGCAAGCGATATTACACAGGCCAGGGAATTTTCGTCATTATATTTTAATATGGATGTTTCAAAATGTGCTTCTTCGATTCCTTTTGCTACTGCCTCTGCATTTTTATTCCAGGTTGCTTTTAATAGATTGTCTGACTTTTTTACAGCATTGATAACTTCTTGCCATCCGGCTTTCTTTATTGCTGTTACAAATTCAGAAGCAATTTCTGAGTTTGGTATAAAAATTTCTTTTGTAGAAAAATCATATCCTAAATATCCCAGATGAATCAATAAAGTCAATACGTCATCTGCAGTAGAGAACGTAGTCATATCATTACTAAACGAACTAGTATCAATTTGTTTGTGTTCTCCTGCCAGCAATGCAATTACAGTATCTTTTAATCCTGCATAATTCATAACGATATAATCACGCAACGCTTCAAAGGTTTCTGTCTGATTCCAATAGTTATCAAAACTTTTGCTGAGCATAGCGCTGACCACAGACCGGGGACTGTATACATGCTCCACATTTTCAAAACGATATCCATCATACCACCGTCTGGTTTCTTCAAAGTTCATTCCATACCGGGTACATAATCCTCTCACTTCTGACTCTGTAAAACCTACAAACTCTGCAAGCTGCTTTGGATTTGTCATAGAAAATTCATCGAACATGTTCAATGCTGAATGTGTTCCGTATTTTTTAATCGGAAGTATTCCTGTCATGTATGCCAGTGCTACATATTGCTTATCTTTCAGAAGCTTTCTCAAAAAATCCAGATAAATCTTCTGGGCATTCTGCTCCTCCCTATTTTCACGAAATATACAATCCCATTCATCAATAATAAACACAAACGGGATATTCACTTGTTTATAGATATCCATTAATGAACGGATTAGATTGTTCGGTTTATAGTAATGAACATCCGGATATTCTTCCTGTAAATCCCAAAGAACCGCTTCTTCTATGGCTTTTTCCATATCTTCAATATCAGGGTGTTCACTTAAAAAGTCCTGCATATTCAGGAAAATCACATTATACTGATTCAGATGTTCCAGAAAAGAAACGTCTTTTCCGATTTTTAAAGTTTCAAATTGCTTTCTGGAATCGACATCTTTTCCATAATAAGCTGCCAGCATTTCGGCGGCCATAGATTTTCCAAATCTTCGGGGTCTGCTTACACAAACAAATTTTTGCTTTGTTTTTAATACACGATTTGTATATGCAATTAATTTTGTTTTATCTACGTATATTTCTGACTTAATTGATTCCTCGAAACTTTCATTTCCGGGATTTAAATAAATACCCACTTTTTACTACACTCCCTTCTATTTTAGCTTACCATATCAATTTTTTGATGATCGTCTGTTTCTATTATATATTATTCCGAAATAAAAATAAAGTCGTTATATAAGGTGAATTAATTTTTGACGTCAATCCCCTGCTTGCGAACCTCGTCTGCTTATGGTAAGATGAGAACATACTAGAAGGGGTATGCCTATTACTATATTTTTGAGGCTAAACAATAAGTAGTGCATGGAAAGTGATAAAAGCGACAAGTAGATTGAGATTGAGTACCTGCTGCTGCCTTCAAAGTCAGACTGCGGAAGGAAAGCTGCAGAAGGAAGCGTGCGGAAGGGAGCGTATAGAGAATGGGACGTTTTGTAAATCCTGATAATTCTGCATTTCAGGTTGCGCTGAATTCAGAAATCTATGTTGATAAAACAGGTCTTTTGAACTATACCAATAAAGTGCTGAACACAAAGCAGGCTTTTATCTGTAACAGCCGGCCTCGTCGTTTTGGCAAGTCGATTACTGCGGATATGCTCACAGCTTATTATAGCAGAGGCTGTGATTCTGAGCAGATGTTTACTGATCTGGCAATCAGTAAGGAAGATGATTTTAAAAAGCATCTGAATCAATACGATGTGATTCACTTTGATATACAGTGGTGTATGGACCCGGCTGGAGGTCCGGAGAGGCTTGTTTCTTATATCAGAAAAAGTGTTATTGAAGAACTGAGAGAAGTGTATACAGGTATATTGCCTGACACAATAACTTCACTGGCAGAGGCGTTATCATGTATCAATACTGCAGCTGGAACAAAATTCATTGTGATCATTGATGAATGGGATGTTTTGATTCGTGACGAGGCTGCAAATCAGGCTGTACAGGAAGAATATATTAATTTCCTGCGTGGTATGTTTAAAGGGACAGAACCGACAAAATTCATCCAGTTGGCATATCTAACAGGGATTTTGCCGATTAAAAAGGTTAAAACCCAGTCAGCGCTTAATAATTTTGATGAGTTTACGATGTTGGATGCCGGTCCGCTGGCGCCATATATCGGTTTTACAGAAACGGAAGTTAGGTACTTGTGTGATCACTATCATAAAGATTTTGAACAGGTAAAATCCTGGTATGATGGATATCAGCTGGAAGGATGTCAAAGTGAAGGAGGTAAATTTACTGGATATCAGGTTTATAATCCGAAAGCAGTTGTTAGTGTAATGCTGAGAGGGACATTCCAAAGCTACTGGTCAGACACAGGAACATATGAATCCATCCGTCCGCTGATCAATATGAATTTTGATGGCTTAAAAACGGCAATTTTAACCATGTTATCTGGTGACAGTGTAAAAGTCAGAACAAGGTCTTTTCAGAATGATATGGTAACTTTCAAAAGTAAAGATGATGTTCTTACCCTGCTGATTCATCTTGGTTATCTGGCTTATAATCAGAGAAATCAGACAGCGTATATTCCAAATGAGGAAATTCGCAGTGAGTTTGCTGTGGTTGTGGAGGATAATAGATGGAATGAATTTATTGATTTTCAGAATCAGTCAAGTGCCCTTTTGGAATCGACCTTGGATATGGATGAAGAGGCAGTTGCGGAAGGAATTGAAAAGATACACACGGAGTATGCTTCAGCCATTCAGTACAACAATGAGAATTCTCTCAGCAGTGTGCTGACAATTGCATATCTGAGTGCGATGCAGTATTATTTTAAGCCTATTCGGGAAATGCCCACGGGCAGAGGTTTTGCTGATTTTGTGTTTATTCCGAAACCAGAATATGCAGAAGATTATCCTGCTTTGTTGGTAGAATTGAAATTCGCGAAGCATCCGAAGGAAGCTGCCAGTGGCAGGTTCTGTAGGTGGAATAAAAATGCCATGTCGGCCATAGAGCAGATGAAGGAGAAAAAATATTCGTCAGCCTTTGAAGCTTATACAGGAGATATTCTGCTTGTAGGGATTAATTACGATAAAAAGAGCAAGGAACATCAATGTGTGATTGAGAGATTTAAAAAATAAAACATAGAGAGGAATTAAAGTTATGTGTGGAATTGTAGGCTACATTGGCCCCAACCAGGCGGCCCCCGTATTATTAGATGGATTATCAAAGCTGGAATACCGCGGATATGATTCTGCTGGTCTGGCTGTAAGAGATGGAGAACATGAAGTAGAGATCGTAAAAGCCAAAGGCCGGTTAAAGGTGCTGGCAGAGAAGACCAATGACGGACAGGCCATGTCAGGCGGCTGCGGTATCGGTCACACCCGCTGGGCAACCCACGGGGAACCTTCTGAAAACAATGCCCATCCTCACTGCAGCGATGATCGCTGTGTGGTAGGTGTCCATAATGGTATTATTGAGAATTATCAGGAAATTAAGGAAAAATTACTGAAAAAGGGTTATACTTTTTATTCTCAGACCGATACAGAGGCAGCAGTGAAGCTGCTGGATTATTATTATAAGAAATATAACGCAGGTCCCATCGATGCCATTGCCAAGACCATGGTGCGTATCCGCGGTTCTTATGCTCTGGCAGTGATGTTTAAGGATTATCCGGAGGAAATCTGGGTGGCAAGAAAGGACAGCCCCATGATCATTGGTGTGGAAGATGGCGAGTCCTATGTAGCATCCGATGTACCGGCGATTCTGAAATATACCCGCAATGTATATTATATTGGCAATATGGAACTGGCCAGACTTCGTAAAGGTCAGGTGGATTTCTTTAACATTGACGGGGAAGAAATCCAGAAAGAGCTGACTGCGATCAAATGGGATGCGGAAGCTGCTGAAAAAGGTGGTTTTGAGCATTTTATGATGAAGGAAATCCATGAACAGCCCAAGGCGGTGCTGGATACCATGAATTCTGTTTTAAACGATGGAAAGATTGATTTATCAGCAGTTGGTCTGTCTGAGGAGGAAATTAAGGAAATCAGTCAGATTTATGTGGTGGCATGTGGTTCTGCATATCATGTGGGTGTAGCAGCTCAGTATGTGATCGAAGATCTGGCGAAAATCCCCGTAAGGGTGGAACTGGCATCAGAATTCCGTTACCGCAGACCACTTCTGGATAAAAAGGGCCTGGTAATCGTGATCAGTCAGAGTGGAGAGACCGCAGACAGTCTGGCAGCGCTTCGGGAAGCCAAAGAGAAGGGTGTTCGTACCCTGGCCATTGTCAATGTGGTAGGAAGCTCCATTGCCCGTGAGGCAGATAATGTATTTTACACTCTGGCAGGACCGGAAATTGCGGTAGCTACCACCAAAGCATACAGCACACAGCTGATCGCATGCTACCTTTTAGCGATGCAGTTTGCCAAGGTGCGCGGTGAAATGGAAGATACTCAGTATGAAAATATGATTGTAGAACTGCAGACACTGCCCGATAAAATCGTTCGTATTCTGGAAGATAAAGAACGAATCCAGTGGTTTGCAGCCAAGTTTGCCAATGCAAAAGACATTTTCTTCATCGCCCGCGGCATTGACTATGCTATTTCATTGGAAGGCAGTCTGAAAATGAAGGAAATCAGCTACATTCACTCAGAAGCCTACGCAGCAGGTGAATTGAAGCACGGCACCATCAGCCTGATTGAAGACGGCACGTTGGTAATCGGTGTGCTGACGCAGCAGGAATTATATGAAAAAACCGTCAGCAACATGGTAGAATGCGGAAGCCGCGGTGCTTATCTCATGGGTCTGACCAGCTACGGCAATTACAGCGTAGAAGACACCGCAGATTTCACGGTATATATTCCCAAAACAGATATTCATTTCACCACCAGCTTAGCAGTCGTACCGCTGCAGCTGCTGGGTTATTATGTCAGCGTTGCGAAAGGTCTGGATGTGGATAAGCCCCGTAACCTGGCAAAGAGTGTAACGGTAGAATAAGGATAGACACAGAATTATTAAAATAAAAAAGGAAGCATCAGACTTGGAAATTTTTCAGGAGTATCTGATGCTTCCTTTTCTTTTTAGACTAACAAAGAGGAGTGCTTATTCCGATACGGAGAATTTTCTCCAGATTAGGATACACATATTACTTTACAATGATTCTTATAACAAGCAATTCCATATTTAAAAATGGTTGTCATACCATCTGCAAGAAGTGTTTCTGCATAATTATTGGCTTCAATTTGTTGTAATGCTTCTTTACATGCTGCATCGAGTGAATGATGTTCTGCATATTTTACTTCGATTACAATTCCGATTTTTTCTGCTTCAATTTCCACAAGAATATCGCTATACCCTTCTCCGGATTCTGCATTGGAGGAGATTAGCCAGTCTTCCATATGACTTAAAAGTCCAAGAAGAATACCATGATAAAAATTCTCTTTTTTAGCTTTGGGAACATTTGTATCTCGAATACTGATTGTTTTCATCAGATAAGAGTTAAACTGTTCCTCTATAAGTGATGCATCACCTTTGAAAAATGCTGTGCAGAAAGCATCGAGTTTCGGTGTATCTTTCCGGACGATGTCAGAAAACCACTCTTTCACCTGTGTGATAAATATCTGGCGGATTTCACGGTTTGGAATAGCCAGCTGATAACGGTTTCCCTGGATTTTGCCTCGCTGAGTCAGATAACCTGTGGTAAAAAGTACGCTCCAGAGATTTGCGATGGTAGTATCCAGATCTTTATAAGTCAGTTCCTGATGAATTTCTTTGCTGAGTGTTTCACCTGCAATCAGACGTTCAATTTCATTCTGGGTCTGTTTAGTCGCTTTATTAATAAAACGTCTGACGATATTATTGCTGCTGGTGTGAGACCAGTATTCCTGCGGTTCTGCATGGGGATCATCCAGAAGCTCGTCACAATAACAGATTACATCCCAGGGACAGTATACGTCTACTTCGCCGAAACGGTATCCGTCATACCACTGTTTAATGGCAGAAAAATGTTCTGTCAAGCCATAATCGGTCAGAAGTTGTCTGACTTCATGGTCAGTAAATCCGAAATATTCATCGAAACGGACCGATGTGATGGAGTGGACTTTTGGATTATTAAGCCCTGTGAAAATACTTTCTTTTGATACACGAAGGCAGCCTGTGAGTACCGAAAAATACAGACTGTCATTGCTTTTCAGTGCCTGCATAAACAGGCTGCGGATCAGATTGACCATGGAATCGTAGTATCCAAATTGAAATGCTTTGTCCAGAGGGACATCATATTCATCAATGAGGATAATAACTTTTTGGTCATAATGCTTTTTTAGTAAAGTTGTAAGCGTCAGTAAACTATTGATCAGGACGGCGTCGGACATGGAATAATGATTGTCAACATCAGTCAGCTGGTTGTATAATTCTTTGTCCTTATGTGACAGGCGTTCACTTTCCAGCAGAAATTGAAAACGCATGGCTTCACTGCCAATTACAGAGCACATCATGGAACGGGCTGTTGAAAAAGATTCACCGCTGACACCTTTTAGGCTGATGGAAATAACAGGAAATTTCCCCATATATTCATTGCACAGTTCCGACTCACGGGAAATCTCCAGACCATCGAAAAGGCCTTTGCTGCAGTCGATTTCAAAAAAACTCCTAAGCATACTCATGGTTAATGATTTACCGAACCGTCTGGGGCGTGTAAAAAGATTAACTTTTCCCCAACTGTGAAGAAGATCTTTTATAAGACCAGTTTTATCGATATAGTAAAAACCTTCTGTACGGATTTCTTCAAAATTCTCAATACCGACAGGTAATTTTTTTGTTATCTTCATACTGTGAAACCCCCTTTCCAATCTTTGACTGATGTTTGTTTGCTGATTGATTCTTTCAGCAGTTGTTTCCGTTCTCTTGTTGTTTATCCATTTTAAATTCCGACTTGTTGCTGATTGATTCACGCCTTATAATTATCTTATCACATCATAAAAGTTTTATCAATATTTTATCCAGATAAAATTACTCTTGACAATCTCTTTCACCATGTTACAATAAAATATTAAGTAATAGTTTAGCTGTGGCTGAACAGATACCTATTTTTTTGCAAGCGAGGGATGAGTGTGGACTGTACGAAGGAAGAGTTTTTACATGAGTTTGGAATTCGGGAAGAAGAATTTGTGCAGGCAGATATTTCCTGGGAAGAGTTGTTGGAGATAGAGGCTGATTATGAAAAACGTATGCCGGGACTGGAGCAGGTTCGAAAGAATTTTATGGATGAATTTATCATCGATAAAAACTGCGGCTTTCATTCGTTCAGCAGCAGATTGAAGCAGCCCAAACACCTGCTTGCCAAAATCATTCGTAAACGGGTGGAGAATTACGCCAAATACAAAGATATGACCATAGAGAATTATCAGTATTTTGCAACGGATCTGATTGGTGTCAGAGGATTGCTTCTGTATCGTGAGGACTGGGTAAATTTCCACCAGTATATTACGGAAGCATTTTCCATGAATAAAGAACGATATGCCCATGATGATGTGAGCAATCTGGCGGCACTGCCGGATTATTCCATGGCGGAAGCCCCCAAGGTGCATATTCGAAAAGGGGATTATGCGGAGATTTATTACAACTGGATTTCTCCGGATAATATTAAAGATGGTAAGCATTATCGCTCCATTCACTATATATTAAAATATCAGAATGAATTCATTGAGGTGCAGGTACGTACTCTTTTTGAGGAAGGCTGGGGAGAAGTGGATCATCACATTTTGTATCCTTATAAGACCAGCAATTCCATGCTGAGAGAGTATTCGGAACTGTTGAACCGGCTGGCGGGAATGGCGGATGAGATGTCTTCTTTTTATCGCCGGATCAAGGATTTGGATACTGAGAGATTTGCACCGAAAGAAGACATGGTGCAGAAAGCACTGGATGAATTTGAGGACAGCGAACATGTATCGGATGAAGAATTGTTGGAGTCAGAGGCAGCAAGGGCCAAAGCAGCAATAGCCAAAGCAGCAGGAATTGCAGCGGGCGCAGAAACAGTAGATGCAGCAATAGCCAGAGCAGCTGGAATTACAGCAGATACAGCAACCGCTGGAGCATCGGGAACGGCAGCAGGTCCTCGTATTGAGAAATCTGCACGGCAAACTGCCCGCGAAAGGGCGGCGAGTCTTATTCAGGCAATCATCAATGAATGATAAATATATATGGATTGATGTACATTATATAGAGAGGTACATTGGATATACGTTATATATACTAGATAGATATATAACTATATAGCATAGAGCTATATGTAGATAGAGGAGCGAGATTATGGTAAGGCGAAATGGAACTTCAGAAAAAGCGCAGGCAGCCGCCAGAGATGCGATGAAGCTGGTTAGTAAAGGAACGATAAAAAAACATTTGCTGGGAAATCATTCTTTGCAAAAGCATGGTACACTGGAGGAACTGGAATGCCAGAATTATTCTGAATTTGTCCGTACCAGATTGTGCTACGATATTATACAGCTAAATGGAAGTGAGAATATATGATTAATATTGAAAATATCTATACAAATTATCAGCCTCTGGTGGAAGAATTTGGCGAAGAAACCATAACAGACCGTTACAGTATCATTTACACGGAGATGCAGGAGTTTTTTAAAAGCATACGTGGCGGTGACAAGCTGAGTATTGACAATGTGGTGCTGATGCATGCGATTCTGGATTATTATTCTGATGTATCCAGACTGAAAAGTTTTCATAAGATTAAAAATATCAACAGCATTAAAAGTATTGCCTATGAAAGTTTCTGGCTGCTGCGGAGAAAGCCCATTCAGATTCATGCAGAGGGCAGTCAGCCTGATGATAAGCTGGCATTTGCCAATGAGAAATTTGTTTTTTCCAGAATTGCTTCTTATCTGGTAAATAACAGCGGCAATATCGATTTGCTGAAAGAGCAGAACAATCGGGCTTTTAAAAATTATCTGGATACTTTTTATTACTTTCTAAAATATAGGAATTATGATGCGCAGATGATTGAAATCATGATTATGGGATTTCAGGCAGGCGTGATGGTGGCACAGAAATAGAGTTGGAAGTGCGAAAAGAATTAGAAACTGGAAGATTCTTTTTCACTTTGACAGATCGTTCAGGTGGCAGTTCAGTACAAATTACTGCTGAACTGCTGCTTTTTTGTTTGTACAAAATTGGATTAGCATGGATATGGAAAGAAGGTGTGAGAAAGTGGTTGAAAATGAAGAAAAAGACCCGGATAAGGAAAACGTGTGTAAATCTTCAAAACGTGGCCGCCCCAGAAAAAAGCCGGATTATGATGCAGAACAGCAGATGGAGGATCTGCTGGCAGCGGTTGCTGATGCTTATTTAAATCCTGAGGAACTGTTATTTGCAGATAAAAATGGTCATACACAGTTAAAACTGCTGGCAGAACAATTTCAGATGACGCCATTGAAAATCCGCAAATTATTGATTACGGCTGAGGTATATCAGTCATCTGAGCCGGCAAAAGCAGAGCTGCCTCAAAAAATAGCGCAGATGAAAGCGGATGGAATGGCTCTGGAGGCAATTATGAAAGAATTAAACCTCAGCCGGGCATCAATACACAGTTATCTTCCCTACAGTAAAGGCGCCTATAAAACGAAAACAGTAAGCTGTAACGCAGACCGGGTGCGGATTTACCGGGAACGAAAAGAAGCAGTGGCAAAACTGCAGGAAGTTCTGAGAAAATCCAGAGAATGGGATCAAACCAAGGAATGGAATCAAACCAAGGAATGGAATCAAACAAGGGAATGGAATCAAACAAGGAAACGGAATCAAAACGAAATACAGAGTCGGGTGGAGCCAGAAGAAATGGAAATGCAGCTGTGGAATACACTTTTGTTATTTCAGGAATACCCATTTCACACGTCCAAGGGCTTGAAATTTACTTACAGCATCAAAGGGAATGAATTATTTGTTACACGAAAGGAAAAATCCATTACAAGATCAACGATCCTCATGGCATTTCAAAAAGCCCTGTCACTGGAAGGCATTGTTTCCGGCCCGAAGAAACTGGGGACTTTTGGTGCAAGTTATTTGTACCCCATATTTATGCGGATTGGAGTAGTGCGGCAGAAAGGATGCTCTAAGCCGGAAGATGTAGTGGATGTTCATGAGGCTTGATATCGGTACTGACAATAGTAATAATAGCAGTAATAGTAATAGAAGCAAAACTAATAGTAATAGAAATAGTGGTTAATATTCCGGGAACATGGATTGCAGGAATTCCAGGAAGCTGTCTTTCTGAGCGGGTGTCAGTTTGTTAAGCAAGACCAGAAATTCACGTTCTTCTTCGGTTATTTCCACCGTATTTCCCTCATCGGCCACCAGCATGGACAACGTAATGCCAAAGGCATCACTGATCTTCTCCAATGACTGTACAGTGGGTGTTTGATGTTTGCGGTACCAGGTGTTAACGGTGCTCTGGGAAATACCTGCTCTTTTGCAGAGTTCATTTTCCGACCAGCTGCGCTTCAGGCGCATACTTTCGATTTGGCGTAAAATATCGATCATGGTGCAGGAATCCTTTCAGTGTTCTGTAAAAAACGATTCTAAAAACTGGAGAAAATATTCTTTTTGGGAAGGGGTAAGCTGATTGATTTGTTTTAGAAATTCACGGTCGGTATCCGACAATTCAACCAGTTCATTTGCCTCTGACAGCAGAGTAGATAAAGGGATATCAAATGCTTTACAGATCTTTTCCAGGGAATATATGGTAGGTGTCTGACTTCTTCGGTACCAGGCACTGATTGTGTTTTGTGGAATACCGGATTGAAGACTCAACTCATACTCAGACCAGTTATGAGCCAGGCGCAGTTGTTTGATTTTCTGTAAAATATCCACCATATCTGGTGTGTCCTTTCTATAAATAGTATGTTTTTATGAATAATTGTATATTGATAACAATTCCGCAGACATTCATAAATTCCTGCGGAATTGTTACGTATATTGTAACATTTGTCTCTGAAAAAGAACAAGTTTGAATAGTGAAAATATGCACAAAAAACAATCTGCAAAATTGTATAAAACATAGAAAAATATTTTTTTTCAAAAAAAGCGTTACTTTTACCCCTGTTTCTCGGATATATAAGTGAAGGGGTAAGAATGGTGTTGTAAAAAATGCATAAAAACAAGTGCAAAAAACGAATCACAAATAATAAAAACAACAACTAACTATACTTATCGGTAAATAACAGCGAAGGATGATGAAAAAAGTTATGAAAGACGATGAGAAACAGATGCACGAATGGATAGAGAGTTATTATGTCAAAATCTATAAATTTGTCTGCAACTCATGTAAGAATCACGAAACAGCCGAAAGGGTAGCCAACAGCACCCTGGAAAGCGCATATAAATATATGCGGAAACTGCGGCACATGGATAATATGCGGCAATGCAGCTGGATGATGCGCACTGCGCGGTATTATGTTGTAAAGGAAATCTATGAAAGTTGGGAACACGGTGAAGATATCAATGCCCGGTATCGCCTGGAAGGTGAAATAGATTCCGAACAATGTCAGAAACTTTTGAAACAATATGAAGCAAATCCATTTTTGGATGAGTAGAGCAGCCAACGAATAAACAACTGTGAGATGAATTGGGTAAGGATGTAATGATGAATAAAAATCGTAATGAACATACAGAAGAATTTCAGAAATCTATTAAAAATGAGTTGTACATAGAAACATTTCAAACAGATGAAAACGAATTTTCACCTGAGAAGATTGAATCTCTGGTAACATTACTGGAAATTAAAGAGCCAACGGATGATGAGGAAATCAAAAACGCTCAGGCAATGTTTGAAAAACAATTTCTGGAAAAAAATAAAGCCAGAATACGTCAGGACCGGAGAAAACGGCGTTTGAAACAAGTTGCTCAGGTGGCAGCAGCTGTAGCAGTATTTACAATTGCGGCAGACATAAGCACACAGGCCGTCATGGATAAAAGTCTGTTTCATATGGCAATGGAGTGGGCGGATCATGTAGTAATTACCCAGGGAGAACTGGAGAATGAAAAAGAAGTAACTGAGTTTGAGGAAAAGGATACCCAATATTTTTCTTCAGTAGAGGAATTTGCTGAAAATTTCGAAGACGGATTTCTTGCATTTTCCTGGTTGCCGGATGGATTTAAACTGAATGAAATCATTGTGTATCATGACCAGAATCGATGTAAATATTTATGGCAGTTTGACTCAGAAGAGGATCCTGAGAAGAGGATAGAGTTATGGATATATCAGAATGTAGATAGGGCGAATGCCGTTTATGTAAAAGAAATGGATGAAGAAAGTTATGAAAAGAGTTTTGCGAATGGAATCAGCGTTACTTTTTATAAAAGCCAAGAAGGAGCTTTAGCGGGATTTGAGCATGGGAAATGGTGGTATTTGATTGATACATCGGAGGAATTCTCTGTTGTGGAACAAATGATTGAAAGGATGGAAGTATATGAAGAACAATAAATTTATGAAATTAATAACTGTTTTGCTGGTCTGTGTATTTTGTATCAATATTACTGCATATGCAGCAGAAGAAGAAATCGAGCTGGAAGCAGAGGAAACCGTTGAATATGTGGAAGATAATGCAGATTATTCATCGGAAGATTATGAGCGGTACGTAGAAGGTATTTATAACACAAGTGAAAATGCCCGCGCCAGTCTTAACGGCGTACTTTATCTTGGAAAAAGTGGCACAACATTAATTGCAGATTATGATACTACATATTCCACAGTCGTAAGTAGATTAGGTGTAAAAAATGTGAAGCTGCAGTATAAAAGCAGTTTGGGCATATGGTATACACTGATTACATTAGACGACAGATACCGTGAAAACGCAAGGGTTTATTCAGGTTCTTTCACTACTACAGGCACCTATGGACGTGTTTATCGTTTGAAAGCCACTCATTATGCCAATGTAAGCAGTGTTGCCACAGAATCAAAAGCCAATCAGACAGGAGAATTTGAGTTTTAACCTGAGTTAATGATACCACCTGCACAAAACCTGTTGGTGTGGACATCATCATAAATGATATCTACTGCGCAAATCCTGTTAAAATTAAAAACTGACTTTGAACTTCCGTTAAAAAGAAGTCCTAAAGTCAGTTTTTTTATTTTATAAAAACCCGTTTTTTATACTTTATACTTGTAAGTTCTACGCGTTTGGTGTTTCAACGTTTTTTTGCAGGTCTGTGCGGTCGTGAATTTAATCCAAGGCATCTCATAAAGATCGGAATCTGCTTTTCCCAGCTGGCTTCCGTATGCTGTCCACCGGGCACAACACGCATACAGGAACAGACTCCATTTTGAAGAAAAGCTTCCATCACATCTGTTAAAATGGGAAGCATACCAGGATGATTATCCAGTTCTTCGCTGCCATAATCCATATAGAGGATGGTTTCCGGATCAAATTCCGTATGTTCAATCAGCTCCAGCATTTTCTGAGGATGGCACCATAAACTGGGTGACAGTGCAGCACCTCGGGAGAAAACGTGGTTCCACTGTGTCAATGCATAAACTGTCATAAGACCGCCCATGGAACTGCCGCAGATATAGGTAGATTCCCGACCAGGTCTGGTGCGGTATTTGGA
Organism: Lachnospiraceae bacterium; assembly: GCA_045121095.1. Lineage (GTDB taxonomy): Bacteria > Bacillota > Clostridia > Lachnospirales > Lachnospiraceae > TWA4. The sequence continues at coordinate 17,290 of JBGVFN010000087.1, forward strand.
ATCAATCATGGGTTTCAGTTCATGAACCAGCCAGTTCATATAAACATCTCCCACGCTGTCTACACTGCCAAAGCTTTCATCTTCAAAACTCCAGGGAGAATATTCGCACAGGCGGCGGTTTCCCTTATGATTACATTCTACAGCAACCACGATCAGCGCAGGATTTTCCTTTTTCAGATACTGGCTCATCCCCCAGCTTTTTCCGTAAGTAGCATCTCTATCGAAAAATACATTATGGCCGTCGAACATATAAAGCACCGGGTAAGACCGGCTGCTCTTTCGATATTCCGGGGGCAGATAAACGTAAAGCCTGCGAGGTGTTCTGCCTGATAATACAGGGATGGTTATGGTAGATTTCAATATCATGATAAATACCTTCCGTTTCTTTATAGTAGTGCAACTATTCAGTAAATTTAGGGATATCTGCAGAATAATTGCTCATATAGACGTTATTTTGACATAAAATTGTCATAAGGTCAACTATATCAGGAGAAATAGATTTCAAAAATGAGATACTTCTAATATAAAAATAGGTATCCTTTTGCACAATGAAGAATATTTTATGAAAAACTTTAACGAATTAACACAAAAAAGAATTAAAGCTTGCGCAATAGAAAGTGGTGTGTTATAATTACCGAAATTGCCCTTTGGAGTATGTCAGAAGATGCTTTATGCAAGGTGCTCCGGGACAAACATACGGAGGAATATGTTGTTTAGCGTTATAAACATATGTATAGAATGAAATGGAGGCTTTTATCATGGGATTTTTAAAAGGTAAGACAGCAATTATCACTGGTGCAGGCAGATCTGTATTAAGCGATGGAAGATGTGGTTCTATTGGCTACGGTATCGCTACTGCTTATGCAAAAGAAGGCGCAAACATTGTAATCACAGGACGTAACGTAAAGAAACTGGAAGATGCAAAGGAAGAACTGGAAAGACTGTATGGCATTGAAGTTCTGATCGTACAGGCAGATGTGAATGCAGGCGCAGATAATCAGGCAGTTGTAGAGAATGTAGTAAAGCAGACAGTAGAGAAATTTGGCGGTATTGATGTTCTGATCAACAATGCACAGGCATCTGCATCCGGTGTAACTCTGGCAGACCATACAGTAGAGCAGTTTGATCTGGCTATGTATTCCGGTCTTTATGCAACTTTCCATTATATGAAAGCATGCTACCCTTATCTGGCAAAGAGCAAAGGTTCTGTTATTAACTTTGCATCAGGCGCTGGTCTGTTTGGCAACTATGGACAGTGTGCATATGCAGCAGCTAAAGAAGGTATCCGTGGATTAACCCGTGTAGCAGCTACCGAATGGGGCAAAGACGGTATTAACGTGAACATCGTATGCCCTCTGGCATGGACTGCACAGCTGGAAAACTTCCAGAAAGCATACCCTGAAGCATTTGAACAGAACGTTAAGATGCCTCCCATGGGTCATTATGGTGATGCAGAACAGGAAATCGGCCGTGTATGTGTACAGCTGGCCTCTCCTGATTTCAAATTTATGACAGGTGAAACCGTAACACTGGAAGGTGGACTTGGTCTCAGACCTTAATTTTAGATCTTAATCTCAGACTATTAATCATTCAGTAAAAGGCCGGATATGTTCTTAATAAAGACGGTATTAATGTCTTTATTAAGAACATATCCGGCCTAGAGCGTGTTTGAAAAAGGCTTTATGCAGGATGTGCATCCCATTTTGAGATAAATTTTTCTCAAATGAAGGAGGCGTAGCGGGCTACGCTGACTGAATCTGAGAAAAATTTAGCCAAAACTGGGGTGTGCAGACTGAGTAAATGATTTTTCAAACACGCTCTAGTACTACAGCGAACATTACTTATGTACTGCCTGAATTTTTATAAAAAACGTAAATGGCGGAATTACAGAGCTACATTGCTAAGGAGACCTTTGGTCAAACGTCGGCACTTAACGAGCGGCTTTCTGTAAAGAAAGACGAGAGTTTAGTGTCCGCTACGTTTGGG
>JBGVFN010000088.1:0-5103 GCA_045121095.1 Lachnospiraceae bacterium
GAAGCACCCCTTCTAGACTGGAGCGAAGCAAAAAACTTTATACTGTAGAGGAAGCAGCAAAACACGGTGTCACTCTTCATTATGTACTGACTCCAAAAGGCAGTGATTTTGTGGAGGAATTAAAGGCACTGACTCCCGGTAAAAAAGGTTTTGATGATATTTTCCTGATGGTTGCGCAGGAAGATATGGTAACCAAATCAGAAGCACTGCTGGCAAATGATGGATGTCTGAACTTTTTTGCAGGACCTTCCGATTCTGGCTTTACAGCAAAAATGAATTTCTACAATCTGCATTACAATGCAACCCATTTTGTGGGAACCAGCGGAAGCAATACACAGGATATGAAAGATGCCATTCGCTGTATTGAAAATAAAGTGGTGGATCTGGCGAAAATCGCCACTCATATTATGGGGCTGAACGATGTATGTGATTCCATTATGAAGCTTCCTGAGCTTCCCGGCGGGAAAAAAATCGTATATTCCCAGAAATATTATCCCATTACAGACGTTCAGAAGTTTGGTGATGGTGCCATGGAAACCAGATTAAAAGAAATCGTTGAGAAAAACGGCGGTCTGTGGAGTGCGGAAGCAGAACGGGTTTTCCTGGAAAACTGTGCAGAGATTTAATTGGAGTTATAAATAAAAAAAGTCCCCTTGCTGGATTTATACTGGATGAGTCAAATTTCATCCGGAGATAAATCCAGCAAGGGGACTTTTTATTACCGATGTTTTATCAGCTTTGTTTCAGCTTTTCCAGATCTTCATAGAAGACCGGATAAGAAATATTGACACAGTCTGCATTCTGAATTACGGTTTCACCTTCTGCGATTAAAGATGCAATAGTAAAACTCATGGCGATCCGGTGATCCAGATGGCTTTCCAAAACTGCTCCATGAAGGGGCTTTCCACCGTGTATGATCATACCATCGTCGGTTTCTTCCACATCAGCGCCCATGGCTTTCAGATTGTCTACCACCACACGGATACGGTTGGATTCTTTTACCTTCAGTTCTGCAGCATCTTTAATGATGGTGGTACCCTCTGCAGCGCAGGCCATAACAGCAATCATGGGAATTTCATCAATTAAAGTAGGAATCAGGCTGCCGCCGATTTCAGCTGCTTTCAGGCTGCTGTAACGTACCAGCAGGTCTGCTGTGGGTTCACCGCTGTCATAAACCGCATTGAGCAGAGTAATATCGGCACCCATTGCCTGACAGACACGTAAAATGCCGTCTCTGGTGGGATTAATCCCCACATTTTTGATCAGCAGTTCTGAACCGGGAACCAGAAGGGCAGCAGCAATAAAGTAAGCGGCAGAAGAGATATCTCCAGGTACCTGGATTTTCTGGCCGTAAAGTTCATCAGCAGGCAGAATGGTGGCGGTGCAGCCTTCTGAAGTTACATCTGCACCAAAGAAACGAAGCATAATTTCACTGTGATTTCTGGAAAGTGCCGGTTCTGTCACCTGGGTTTTGCCGTCAGCGTAAAGACCTGCCAGCAAAATGGAGGATTTTACCTGAGCTGAAGCCACTTTGGAGTGATAGTGGATCCCGTGAAGGGGGATGCCGGTAATTGCCAGAGGTGCGCAGCCATTCTGATGGATACTTTCAATCTGAGCGCCCATCATACCAAGAGGTTCCATGATTCGTTTCATGGGACGTTTCTGGATGGAAGCATCTCCGGTTAAAGTACAGGAGAAATTCTGGCCAGCTAAAATACCGGAAATCAGACGAGTGGTTGTTCCGCTGTTTCCGCAGTCCAGAATGGAATCAGGAGCAGTCAGTCCGTGCAGACCGCGTCCGTGCACCAGAACCCGGTCACCATGATTTTCAATTTCCACACCCATTTTTCGAAAACAGGAAATGGTGGACAGACAGTCAGCTCCCTGGAGAAAGCCGGTGATTTCGGTAGTTCCTTTAGCGATGGAACCAAACATGACACTGCGGTGGGAGATGGATTTATCTCCTGGTATCGTTACTTCTCCCCTGAGGGGACCTGATTGACAAAATTTCATAAATGCTCGATCCTTTCCGGTTTATTTTTCTGACTTTATTTTCTGCGTGTAATCGTATAGTTCCATTTATTCAGGACTTCAATGGCCTGCTCCATGGCATCTTCTGTATAAAATTCGATTTTTAAAGCACCATCTTCGAAACTGCGGTTATGAATAATGCCGATATTCTTGATACTGATCTGATGTGTGGATAAGGTCGTCGCCAGAGTAGCAATGGCACCGGCACGGTCTACGATATCGCAGTAAATGGAATATTCCGGTTTAATATAACCGATGGCTTTGGGTTTATCAGCTATGGTATTGCGATAGTCCCTTGATTTTTCAAAAAAGTGATTAATCATCTGGCCATCTTTTTCTTCTACAGCAGCCAGAACCTCTTCCATAATGGAAATATATTTTTTCAGGATTTCGGCGATGGGTCTGGTATTGCTGGTACAGATCTGTTCCCACATAACAGGAGAAGAGGAAGCGATTCGGGTAATATCCTTAAAGCCGCCTGCAGCCAGCTGCTTCATCTGATGAAGCGAATTATCGTTGTCCTGCACCAGATTGACCAGACCGGAAGCAATCAGATGAGGGACATGACTGATGGCTGCTACAATGCGGTCATGTTCTTTGTAATCCAGTACAATATGCTGTGCGCGGCAGTCATGTACGCAGTCCAGCATCAAATCCAGTGCATCCGGGTCGGTTTCGTCGGCAGGTGTCAGTATGTACCAGGCATTTTCCAGCAGATGGTCGTTGGAATGTTGGTAACCGCTTTTCTCAGAACCAGCCATGGGGTGTCCGCCAATGAACTGGCTGGTCATGCCAAGATGTTCCACTGCTTCGTGGATTTCTGCTTTTGTGCTGCCCACATCGGTAATCAGACAATTTTCAGAGATGATTTCTTTTAATATAGGAAGGTAACTGATATTGTATTCTACCGGTGCACATAAAAAAATCAGGTTGCATGCAGAAAGATGAGAATCCACCTGGGGGAAAATCTCATCAACGGTATTGTCTTTCAATGCCATCTCCAGGGTGTTCATGGAAGCACCACAGGCAATCATATGATATTCCGGATGGCGTTCCCGCAGACATCTGGCAATGGAACCGCCAATCAGACCAAGACCTATAAATCCAACTGTAAACATAATATTCGTCCTTTCACATGGAGAGATCCGAAAGCTCTCCCTTTGCTCGCAAAGCCCATTTTAGTGGAAACAATACTATTTGTCAACACTTTTATGCTTTAAAACTTAAAATTATAAAAGAAAAAATCATGCTCATAATAATGAATTTCATTCAAGTATAACATATTTGATGCAGATTTGGGGGATGATTTTGGTTAGTTTTATTTGTTTTAGGTTGCTACACAATCATATTAGTGATATGATTGGTAACATGAATGATTAGTTACGTAAAGAGGAATGGATATGTTGGAAAAGAAATTATATGATAATTATGTTCAGATTTTGAAAAATGAACTGGTTCCTGCGCTGGGCTGTACGGAACCCATTGCGATTGCATATGCGGCAGCAAAGGCGAGAGAGGTATTGGGCTGTTTTCCGGATCATGTGGATATGCGGTGCAGCGGTAACATTATTAAGAATGTAAAAGGCGTTACTGTACCCAATTCCGATGGGATGAAAGGGATTGATGTGGCTGCAATTCTTGGTATTGTAGGTGGAGATGCATCCCGTGAACTGGAAGTTCTGGAAAGTGTTACACCGGAGCATCTTGCAAAGACCCGTGAACTGGTGGAAGCAGGTTATTGCACCTGTTCGCTTCAGGAGGATGTTGCGAATCTGTATATTGTGGCAACCGTTAAAAAGGATGGACATTATGCGGAAGTAACCATTATTAACCGTCATACATACATTACACGTATTGTGAAAGATGGAGAGGTTTTATTTGAGACCGCTGCCAGTGAAGAATCCAGGGACTATGTAGATAAGTCCCTGCTGAATGTAAAGGATATCCTGGAATTTGCCAATACTGTTCAGATTGAGGATGTAAAAGAGATTCTGGACCGCCAGATCGAGATGAATTCTGCCATTGCAGATGAGGGACTGATCCATCCCTATGGTGCACAGATCGGCCGTACCTTACTGCAGGTTTATGGGGATGATGTGAAGATCCGTGCAAAGGCCAGAGCCGCAGCAGGTTCTGATGCCCGTATGGGCGGCTGCTCCATGCCGGTTGTAATCAATTCCGGCAGCGGCAATCAGGGTATGACCGTATCTTTACCGGTTATTGAATTTGCCAAATCTCTGTTCTGCTCTCAGGAGAAACTGTATCGGGCACTGGTTCTCAGTAATCTGGTAGCCATCCATCAGAAAAAATATATTGGCAGTCTTTCTGCTTATTGCGGAGCGGTCAGTGCAGCCTGCGGCAGCGGTGCGGCTATCACCTACTTATATGGCGGCGGTTACGATGAAATCTCTGCAACGATTGTCAACACCATTGGTAATGTGGGCGGTATTGTATGTGATGGTGCGAAATCCTCCTGTGCAGCCAAAATTGCCTCTGCGGTAGATGCAGCCATTCTTGGACATTTCCTTGGACACAAGCATCGCTGGTTCCAGCCGGGCGAAGGGATTGTTCAGGAAGATGTGGAAGGTACCATTAAGAGTATGGGATACATTGGCCGTGTTGGTATGAAAGATACGGATAAGCAGATTCTGAATATTATGATTGATCAGGTAGATATTGATAATCAGTAACAGATATTTTCATGGATTTTGTCTTATGGAATAAATGCAGTGATAGGATTTACCACTGATTTATCACCATAAAGGTATAGGATTTAATTCTATAATTGACAACTTTAACTAATTAGAGTACTATATTATCATTCTAATGGCAGCAGTTCAACAGAGGGCGAATTGTGCTGCTGAACAGTTACATGGAATTATATATACGGAGTTTCACTCGCTCCATATATTAATAATTAATAACAACTTCAAACTATAAATGATTAAATAACAAATTTTGCACAAAATGCAAACATCTCCAGAGTAATGATGTATAATTGTAATAACCACAAAACAAGATACACACATTACAAAGGAGATGTTCGTTGCAAATAGTATATATCATTCTAAC
>JBGVFN010000089.1:0-3136 GCA_045121095.1 Lachnospiraceae bacterium
CACAATGTTAAGCGGTGGGGTTGGTAAGACTGGCGGCAACTATGTTGAGGCATGGGACGATGGTAACGACTACAGCTTAGCAGATTTAGCGGACTTCGACGAAGTATACTTCTGTGGCGATGCTGAGCAGGGTTATGCAAAGAAAGACAGATGGACACATACGGTCAGGATGCAGAAGATCCGGATACATTCTGGTACTTATTCAAAGATAACGGTAAACTTTACATGCCGAGCAGCGTATCTTCCACTACAGCTTATGAGTTAGATACAGATGAAGATACAGAGATCACATCTCTCGTAATCGATAGGCACAAATGTATGCTTGATTATGTTACATAAAGAAAAAGAGGCTGTCGCTTTTACGATTGAAAAATCGTAAGGCGGCAGCCTTATTTCGTTCATTTTGGGATAGTTATGATATTGTTATTGCTCCGATTCTTACATGAGCCTAAAAAATGGCGTACTTTAATAAGCCTGTTCGCAGACTTACAACTTTGATTTTATATTGCAAAAAATCAGGCACTTTTCAGCTGGAATAAATGAGTTCCAGTCCTGCCATGCTGAATCTTGTTATGAAGTTTATTTACATTTCTTGCCATAGCCAGAAGCACACTTTCTGCCAGTACATTTGCCGTTCCACGACTCAGATAACGTCGGAACTGCATATCCTGCTTCAGTTCACCAAAAGAACCTTCTACTTGAATGCTCCGATTCACACGGAGAAGGATTCCTTCTTCAGACAGAATACGTTCCAGATCTTCCCTGCGGTATTTTTCAAACTCTTTTGCAACGGAGAGAGTTTTGGCGCGTTCCTCCTTCGGAATCTTCCAGTTCTTTCCTTTGATGCAATCGTTTTTATAAGGACATCCATTACAATCGTCACATCTGTAAATACTTTTTTCACTAACGTAACCATGTTTGCTTTTTTGGTGTTTCACATGTTTTAATTCCAGAAGTTTCCCATTTTTACAGACATAATGGTCATTCTCTGCGTCGTAGGACATGTTTTCGATACGTCCTATGTCCTGTTGGTACTTTCTGGTCTTCGAAATCTCGTAATTCGCCGGTTTGATAAATGCAAGCTGGCCATTGCTCTCCAGGTAGAAATAATTCTCCTCACTTTCATATCCGGCATCTGCAATCACCTTCTGGTATTTGAATTTAAGGTATTCTCTGGTTTCTTCTAAAAACGGGATTAGAGTTGTTGTATCCGTTGGCTGCGGTCCAACTGTCAGCCATACAATGTATTCAGAATCCACACCATGCTGAAGGTTGTATGCCGGTTTTAGCTGCCCGTTTCCCATTGCATCTTCCTTCATTCTCATGAAAGTAGCATCATGGTCTGTTTTAGAAAAGCTGTTTCTCTGACCGCATGTATGGATTTTTTGTGTATACTCCTTCAGGCGTTCCAGATACTCTTCCAAAGTTTCGATACTTTTCTGCAATGGAGATTTTCTTTTTCCGGTACCATGAACAAACGGCACCTGTTCTTTTTGTTTTAAGGCATAAAGTTTTTTGCGAAGTTTTTTCACATGTCTCATTTTCACAACATTGCCATATACAATCTTTATCTCATAAAGCTGCTCGCATTCCGCAACTAGGTCTGCCAGTTTCAGAAGAAGCTTTTCCTGGCTTTTGGTGACAGACTTTTTCCACACAAAAGTATATTTATTGGCGCATGCTTCAATCTTCGTACCATCAATAAAGATTGTTTCTCCGGAAATTTCACCAATATCATAAAGCAGGTTTGACATTTCTGCCAGGATCCGCTTGGCGCAAGGCGCAAAGTGAATACTTCTAAACCTTGCAAAAGTCGCATGATCCGGAGCCGGAGTTCCTTCCAATAGGTACATGAAATTGATATCGCGCTTGCAGTTCAGTTCCATAGAACGAGAAGAATAATCGCCGTTCATGTAAGAGTAAAGGACAATCTTCAGAAGTTTTCTAGGCGATAAGGAATTTATTCTTTCATAAGTAGAATAGAGATCAGTCAGATCCATTGCCTCCACAAACTGACTGAGTAACCGCACAGAATCGTCTTCCGGAATAATTGTTTCCAGATCTAATGGAAGTTTTAATTGATATCCATCTGAATTTTTTGTATAATCCTTTTGTAAAATATTGGGTAGTCGCATACTTTTATTTTACACGAACAGCCGGACTTTTCGAAGCCCGGCTGTATTTTTTGCATGAAAAAGGGGCTGCGCACTAATTTCTTAGTGCGACAGCCTCTTTCCCGAAAACAATATACTGTTTTATTGGGCCGCCCCTCATGGAACTCTTTTTATTTCACGCCCATCATGAAAGCTTTTCATGGAACATGTTCGTCACATAATTGCGCATTTCTTCACGTGATTGTACGGATTTGGCACCATTTATAATGATTTCCTGTTCTAACTTTGAAAGTTTAGCAAACTGGTTTAGAATGTCAGAGTGTTGGGCCAACTCCATAGTGAATCCGATGGGAAGTTCTTCATTTTTGATCATGCTGTCACCTCACTGACAGTATGACCGGGAATAGTAAAAAATATGATGTAAAATCATTCCTTCTCTTTATAAAACGATTCGCAAAACGCATCCCGTGTCGCCATCGCAACCAAAGTATCACCCAGTGCGGCGAGAGTGGAGCCGATAAAGTTGACTTCATCGGCGGATCTTCCGTCAGCGATGCAGCAGGCGAGGGAAGATATAAGGAAAGAAAACTCACAAGAATTCATATATGGAATCACCTCATGTCAGTATATGTATGGAGATGTAAAAGTATGAAAAATTTGTGAACGCAAGGATTAGGACTTTTTTCGATTGAAATAATACGCAGAAACCCGCGGTCTAACAAATGAGCCGCGGGTTTTCTCATCAAATGAATATTATAAACATTCTTCAGACGGATTGTTGATCAGCGTTGCAAAACGGAATTCATGGCTATGGCCATTTGCAGAAGTGGTACATCCGTTGGCAAAGTGTACATGACGGCCGTCGCCGGTTGGGATTGCCAGAGAGGAATTACCGCAGAATTCATGGAAATGGTTGTCATGAGAGTCTGTACGGAATTCTACTCGGTGGAAGTGGCTGCCACGACATGGAATCGCATCGCCGGACATGGTTGTATAACGATGGTTGTGGCATCCTTCGCAAG
>JBGVFN010000090.1:0-12465 GCA_045121095.1 Lachnospiraceae bacterium
CTAAATACGTAGACGTTATGATCGGTAACGAAGAAGACTTCACAGCATGTCTTGGTTTCGAAATCGAAGGTAACGACGAAAACTTAAAAGAACTGAATCTTGATGGTTATAAGAAAATGATCAACGAAGCTGCGAAAGCATATCCTAACTTCAAAGCTGTTGCAACAACACTTCGTGAAGTTAAGACCGCTACTGTAAATGACTGGAGCGCAATCTGCTGGGCAGACGGCGAAATCTACAAAGCAAAAGACTACAAGGGTCTGGAAATCATGGACCGTGTAGGCGGCGGTGACTCCTTCGCATCTGGTCTGATCTACGGTCTGATGACCACAGGCGATGCTGAACTGGCTGTAAACTATGGTGCAGCACACGGCGCACTGGCTATGACCACACCTGGTGATACTACTATGGCTAACAAGAAAGAAGTAGAAGCTATCATGGGCGGCGCTGGCGCAAGAGTTCAGAGATAATTTTTCCCCAATTCCATTTGATAAGTTTTATCAAGCGAAACCGGATTCCTACCCCCCTACCCACTGGAATCGTTTGATTGAATTTATAAACTCCAATCACTTTTTTGGATTATACACAGACAAACAGGAGTGCCCGAAACGAAATCGTCCGTTCTCGTTTCGGGCACTCTTTTTATACTCATCAGTATCTAGTTCTACAGCGAACGTTGATAGTCTAGGTAGTGAAGGCTCCATTACAGACCTGTATTACACGGAGACACGCTCTCGCTCTGCCCAAACGTAACGGACACTAAACTCTCGTCTTTCTTTACAGAAAGCCGCTCGTTAAGTGCCGACGTTTGACCAAAGGTCTCCTTAGCAATGCAGGTCTGTAATTCCGCCATTTACGTTTTTATGAAAATCCAGACAGTACCCACGTAAAAGTTCGCTCTAGTATACTTCACACTAATTACTCACCTGCCTAAATTTCCATTTTCTGTCTTGTCGTCAATTGCCGCAGCCACCGTTTCACAACACCCCATACCCAATATACTGGTTTGGATACTCCTGAAATGCCGCCAGCTGCCTTGCATTTCGCTGAAACCAGCTTTTCAGGCGGCTGCCATACAACCACGGATCATGCCCATCCACAATTCCCCACTGCATCAAAAGCGCCGCCGCGCCGGTTACCGCCGGAGCAGCGAAAGAAGTCCCCGTAAAGCTGCCATATTCTTTCTGAACTCCCACATTTAAGCTGCTGCCGGCCCGTGGAGCCAGAATATCCACCCCCGGTGCCGCCAGATCCGGTTTTACCTGATTTGTAAAGGCTGTAAATCCCCTTCCGGAAAAAGATGCATAGGTCTGAGTCCGGGAATTATACGCTCCCACCGTAATAACCCGCTCCGATGTGGACGGAATCGTCAACGTATGTTCCGGCCCCGGTATGGCAAATCCAGTTCCGGCATTTAATGTACTTCCGGCCGGAAGCCACAATTCATACTCTCCCACTACCGTGCGGACCGGCACCAGACGAATCCGCCAGTTTCCGCTGTCCACATAACGATCTACCGGAATAAAATCAAAAAAAATCTCCTGCAAAGGCTGGTAAGGAGAAGGTAATCCATTATATAAAACAATCCGTGTCCGGTTGCTGCGATACTGCTGTACCTGAGGGCCTCTGGTGAGCAAATCCGCATCATAATACACCTGATACGTATCTCCCGCAGGAGATATCAACCAAATCTCACAGATATCCACATAATTTTTCCAGATCTGCAAACTAAAAGAAGGCTGCCGTTCTGCCACAGGAAGCAGAATTTCATAGGGCAGGTCACTTAACCGAACCGATGCATGCACCGGCTTTCCCGCCTCATTTCCGCTTCCCACACAGATGGTCAGCCGTTCCGACAAAGCAATCTCTGTTAAATAGGTGGATAACAGACTTCTTCCGCTGTGAGAACCATAATTATTCCCAATACTTAAATTAATGGCCATGGGTTTTCCATACTCCCTGGCCTTTTTCAACAGATAATCCACAGCCTGCATCAGCTGGGTTGTTCGTATATAGTCATCATTTCCGCTTTGCCCCAGCCGTACTACCACCAGTTCCGCCTCAGGCGCATATCCTTCCGTAACAAAATCCCCTTCTGCAAACCGGCTGCCGGCAGCAATTCCCGCCACTGCAGTGCCGTGACCGGAAAGGTCGCGAAAGGCAAGAGGAACCGCGGCATTTTCCCCCAATATCTGGTCAATTTCTTCCCTTGTATATTCCCTGCTGGCCTGATCCCATAATGCAGCGATTCTGGTGCTGCCATCCGAGTTGCGAAAAGCGGTATGGAAGATATCAATGCCAGAATCCGCAATTCCAACCAGTACACCACGGCCGGTCAAACGAACACCAAGGCGTTCCCGCAGCCGGTTGATACCGGAGACCTGCACACTATCTACCGCAGTATTGTCTATGGCAGTACTATTCATGGTATTGTTTATCACAGCATCACCTTCACCAGTACCATTGACCATGCCACTGTTTATCGCAGTATCATCTGCCGCCGCTGCACAGAACCGCTCATCCAAATCTCCCAGATACAGTCTCTTCGGTATTTCGATATAAATCACTCCCGGTGTCTGGGCCAGTTCTTCCAGAAGGCTCTGGGGTACCTGCATTAATGCATAATTTCCTTCCAGAAATGTTGCTGTTACCTGTGGATGGGCTTTCAGGAAAGCTTCGGGATAGACAGAGCAGCGTACAATCAGTTCCCAGGTATTTTCCTCAGGGGAATATCCGGTATTCAGGATTTCGGATTTCATACGTTCCTCCAAAGATACATTCAGGCTGACATTCAAAACATTTTCAAATTCCTGTGAATAGGGCATGGAAGATTCACTTCTTTGTGCTTTGTTTTCCTTATACTATATCCAAATGAGGTGTTTTACATGCTTCCAAGTCTTTTACACATTCTTTATATTTTGCCAAATTGTCTATTCCTCTAATTTTGTATTAATCTTCCTTTTGATATCTTCATACTGTTCATAAGGTTTCTTTTCAGTATCACGGCAGGATTTACCCGGCATGATGAAAAGTCTCAAATCGTCGCATAACCCCCGATTTTAAGCGGTTTTTGTGTTTCGCTCTCAATTTCACCAAAGATTTACCAATATTTCTGGAGAGTCAGACTTCTGATTTTTGATAATTGCATATTTGCCTCCGTTTTTTATCTATAATCGTACAAGGACAGATGTATCTTATCATCCGTATTAGGCGTGAGTATTATCTTTTCTTATACTTTGTTTTTCTACCGCTTCCATCCTGATAGATCAGACCTTCTGTAACCATGCGTTTTAGAATACGGCTGGCCGTTGTTTGGCTGACATCCAACAGCTGATCTACATCGCTGCGTACCACATGGCCATTTTGGGAGATCAAATCCAGAATCTTTTCTTCGTTAGATTTGCGTTCGTTGGATACGGTATCCACCGTCTTGGCTACATTCCTATTAGGAAGCGTAATTTTGAAAGCGTTGTTTGTTACTTCGATTTTAGGTTTCAATCCTGTACATGCGTATGCTTTCATAATTTTAGGCAGACCGGTTCCGTAGGCTTCAATCAGCTGCAGACGATAGAAGATAGCTGCTAATTTCGGATTTCTGCAAACAGAGAGGCCGAGCATAATGTCATCTAGGGTGATTCCGGTAGGCAGACCGCCTACGGATACAAATTCGATTCGGTCATCATAGATACTGACAAGGGTGCTGGCACTAAAGGAATAATCCCTGTGTACCAGAGAATTCATCAGCGTTTCTCGCAGAGCGTCCTCTGGGTAATCTCTGGTATCAGTTCGGTATAGCCCCTCAAATGTGGCCTTGGTTTGATTGTGCAGATCAAGATAGGCATACAAATCCTCCATCTGCTGAAACAGAGAACCGGTGAATTCCCGTCTGTCCTGGAATACGCTCTGATCAACACCAGCAAAGGTCGCAGCCTTGATAGTGTTCGGACATTGTTCGGACAGAAGCAATGCAACATTGGAGTAAATGCCGTCCTGAGAAACCATTCCCAATGTCTGCATCTTAGCAACATCGTAGGGAACATTCCGCTTGGCAAACTGCGCTTCAGTTGCCTGAAATGTCAGATTCTGTTCCAAAGAGCGCATGACTTCGAAACTATCACCATCGGTTTCTTTGATCATTTTACGGATGGCTGTATCGGTAGCAGGGTCTGCAGATGTGCCGTTACGGACGTAGACACCGCTGGGTTTTAACCCCTTGCTACCCAGATAATAGGGACGGTCTGTGCCCTTCTGAACAGTCACAGAGATAATCTGTTTATTGTCCACTGACTGTGTTTCATAGTGGACAAACATGGTGATATCAGGCTTGATTGAATCCCGCACCATATGATTTATTTGTAAGGTAACACGGTCGGCGCTGTCCACGCCTACCACCGTACCATCGTCCTCAACGCCAATATAAAGAGTGCCTCCTTTTGTATTGGCAAAGGCAATCACCTCTTTGCAGATGTCTGCAACAACCGAGGACTTGAGTTCGATAGTTTCGCTCTCAATAAATGTCATAAAGCACCTCCAATAGTTTTCTTAATCACCATTATAGTCATTGTAGTCATTCTTGTCAATTCATATTCTCATGATGATTAGAAAAATCACTACCACCCGCATTTGATATCAATAGCAGGTGTTTTTTTAGCTGCATGAACACAGCAGCAATAACACTAATTATTTTTTATGCAATATTTTTTCATAAAAAATAAAAACTTATTTTATGTATACCAAACAGAGTGCAAAACAAACCTAAAAACGCATTTTCCAGGCAAGATCCCGTATATTAATGCATATTTCCCAATTTTTACCTTTCCATCCATTCAAGGCGTCTCCCCACTGCACCACTCCATATAGTATTTTTGTCCTTCCGAACCGCAAAATAAAGTGCTGTCTATTCTTTTTCTCACCAAAGAAAATTTTTCCTCTATTCATTTTATACAGAAATAACAGAACTTCTTTTCATAATTTATAGAATATGCCACTATTATTTTTTACAAAGCTGTGCTACTCTGTTTAAGGATTGGTTAAAAAAGACTAACGCAAAAAACAGGAGAGATACCCCCTGCTTTAAAATAAAGTGGGAACAAGACAGACATTATTTTAAGGAGACCTTTTATGAGAAAGAAATCACACATCGGCCTTGCTCGATACTTAACCAACTATAAACATCAGGAACTTCTGGCTTCTCACCGCTATTTCTTTTATGCAGGAAGTATTTTACCGGACTGCCGTCCTTCTTTTCTTACCACCAGACATAACATCGAAAGTACACTTCCTCTGATTCAGGAATATATGGAACGTGTGCGCCTGCATCGTATCCGCACCGCTGATACCTATCTGAACCGCCGTGACTGCATCACCATGGGACAGATTCTTCATTATATCGCAGATTATTTTACCTATCCTCACAACGACTCCATTTATCCCGGCAGTCTGAAGGATCATTGTCATTACGAAGAATACCTGAAACAGCGCCTGCGCGAGTATTTTCAGAGCGGAGCTGCTTTTCAGATTCCCTATACACCTCTGGAAAGCCGTATGAGCACCAGAGAAATTATCCGCTTTATCCAGCAGAAGCATAAAGAATATCTGGAACTGCCTTCTCACAGTATTGAAAGTGACTGTCAGTATATTATCGCAGTGAATCAGAGTGTTATGAGCGCGCTGGCAGCGTAAGATTGGCATCAATTGCATCGTATAAAATTCGGCTATACGAAAAGGGCCTTTTATGAACATCATATCATAAAAGACCCTTTTTATTTTATTGTAACTATTCAGCCAAACTGAACTGTTATGTTTTATTATTTTCTTAGCAGGTTACTCTGTCCACATATTTCTTAATATTGGAAGCATTGGCGAAGCGGTGCATACCGTCTTCATCCAGTACTACTAATGTGGGAGCCTGTCTGACACCAAATTTCTCGGTCAGTTCCGGATGTTCGGATGCATTGACAATCTGATAATCCATGCCCTGAAGGAATGTTTTGGCTACCTTGCAGTTTGGACAGGTATCGGTTACAAAAAGCAGACGGTCGGGACTTTCCTGGGCTGTTACTGCTTCTTCAACGTATCCACAGCTTTCCTGCGCTGTTACTGCTTCCTCAACACATCCACAGCTTTCCTGTACCGTAGCTGCTGCTTCTGCGGCTGCCTCATTTCCTGTGATTTCTTCTTCCAGAATATTTCCTGAAACCCCTTTTAAGGTGGATTTTGCAGGGTCATAGGTTACGCGGTCCTTGAATTCCTGCATCTTACCTTCGTTCCAGTTCTGTACGGGACGGTAATATCCGGTGATACGAGAGTAAATTTCTGTTTTCTCACCGCAGATGGGGCAGATTCCTACTTCCCCGCTGATATAACCATGGTTTTTACATACAGAGTAGGTAGGTGAAATGGTATAGTACGGCAGTTTATAGTTGGATGCGATGGCGCGTACCAGCTTTGCGGCTGCTTTCCAGTCAGGCAGACGCTCGCCCAGGAATGCATGGAATACGGTTCCTGAGGTGTATCTGGTCTGCAGTTCGTCCTGAACATCCAGTGCATCAAAAATATCTGCAGTATAGCCAACAGGCAGATGGGAGCTGTTGGTGTAGTAAGGTGTTTCGCCGTGGTCGCCTGCAGTAATGATATCAGGATAACGTTCCTTATCATGTTTAGCCAGACGATAGGTGGTGGACTCTGCCGGTGTTGCTTCCAGGTTGTAAAGGTCGCCGTACATCTCCTGATAATCAGAAAGACGTTCACGCATGTGATCCAGCACTTCCTTGGCAAATTTCTGACAGGATTCATGAGTCATGTCTTCACCAATCCATTTGGCATTCAGACCTACTTCATTCATACCGATCAGGCCGATGGTTGAAAAATGGCTGTTGAAGGTTCCCAGATAGTGTTTGGTGTAGGGATATAAACCGGCATCTAAAAACTGAGAAATGACATCACGTTTCACCTTCAGTGATCTGGCGGAGAGGTCCATCAGATGATCCAAACGTTTGTAGAAATCTGCTTCATCCTTTGCCAGATAAGCAATTCGAGGCATGTTGATGGTTACCACACCAACGGAACCGGTGCTTTCGCCGGAGCCGAAGAAACCACCGGATTTCTTGCGAAGTTCACGCAGATCCAGACGCAGACGGCAGCACATGCTTCGTACATCACTGGGTTTCATATCACTGTTAATATAATTGGAAAAATAAGGTGTTCCGTATTTGGCGGTCATTTCAAACAGGAGGCGGTTATTTTCTGTATCAGACCAGTCAAATTCACTGGTAATGGAGTATGTCGGAATGGGATACTGGAATCCGCGTCCGTTGTAATCGCCTTCCAGCATGGTTTCGATAAATGCCTTGTTGACCATGGCCATCTCTTTTTTACAATCCTTGTAGCAGAAATCCATCTCCTTGCCGCCTACAATAGCGGGCAGTTCTGCCAGATCATCCGGTACTGTCCAGTCCAGGGTAATGTTGGTAAACGGCGCCTGAGTTCCCCAACGGCTGGGTGTATTGACACCATATACAAAGGACTGAATACACTGCAGAACCTGCTCATAGCTCAGATTATCCGCCTTTACAAAGGGCGCCAGATAAGTATCAAAGGAAGAAAATGCCTGCGCACCTGCCCATTCATTCTGCATGGTTCCCAGGAAATTAACCATCTGGTTGCAGAGTACGGAAAGGTGTTTAGCAGGGCCGGAGGTAATCTTGCCGGTTACGCCGCCCAGACCTTCCTGAATCAACTGTTTCAGGGACCAGCCGGCACAATAACCTGTCAGCATGGACAAATCGTGAATATGTATATCTGCGTTTCTGTGAGCGTCCGCAATTTCTTCATCGTACACTTCTGACAGCCAGTAATTTGCTGTGATCGCACCGGAATTGCTCAGAATCAGACCACCTACCGAATAAGTTACGGTAGAATTCTCTTTTACACGCCAGTCAGCCACTTTCAGATAGCTGTCCACAACATCTTTATAATTTAAAATGGAAGAATGCATGTTGCGCATCTTTTCCCGCTGTTTTCTGTAAAGAATATAGGACTTTGCCACTTTGGTATATCCAGCCTGCTCCAGAGTACGCTCCACACTGTCCTGAATCTCCTCCACGGAAATCTCTCCATCGTGAATACTCTTCTGAAAATCAGCTGTTACACGCAGTGACAGCAGATCGAGAATCTCATTATCATAAAAACTCTTGGTAGCTACAAATGCCTTTTCAATGGCATCGCGAATCTTTCCAAGCTTAAATTCCGCAATCTCTCCATCCCTTTTCTGAACTTTCAACATTTATTTCGAACCTCCTAGTTTCATAAAAAAGTAACAGTTCAGCCTGGCTGAACTGTTTGGAATAAATGCAGGACGGAGAACCTCTCCATCCGCTCACTCAGTATACCAGTGCCAGATTTAAGAGTCAATAAAAAAGTACAACATATTCCATATTGTACTTTTTTAATACACTACATATTGTGCCTTGACTTCATTTAAATTCTGTGTGCCACGTACATCTGTCCGTCATTTTACTCGTACAATTGGCCAAACAATCTGGCTGGTATATAGCCGGTTATCTGTACTCCATCCTCCGTATATTCCTCTGTGAGAAGCTGTCCATACTGGCGTATCAGCTGAACTTTTCCCACTTTTTCATAAGGAAACAGCTTCTCCACAAAAATGCTCTGAGAGCGAAGCAGCTGCATGATGCCCTCCTGCAGTTTTTCCACCCCCTGTCCGCTGACGGCGGAAATCTTAAATGTGGCATCTGCACGGGAATCTCTGTAAATCTGTTCCGGATCGGCCAGATCCATCTTATTAAATACGGTAATCACCGGTTTGTCCGTGATTCCCAGATCTCTCAGGGTATCATAGACCACATACATATGCAGATCCATCTGCGGATCCGAGGCATCCACCACATGAATGATCATATCCGCATAACGTGCTTCCTCCAGCGTACTGCGAAATGCCTCGATCAGATGATGGGGCAGCTTGTTGATAAATCCAACCGTATCAGACAGCAGCAGTTTCTGTCCCTCTTCCATCTCCATGGTGCGGATAGCCGGATCCAGTGTGGCAAACAGCTGATCCTCCGCCAGAACGCCCGCTCCCGTCAGCCTGTTAAATAAAGTAGATTTCCCCGCATTGGTATAACCCACAATGGCCGCCATGGGCAGCATGGAACCGCTGCGCTTCTGTCTCGTCACATCCCGGTGCCGGATCACCTCCCGCAATTCCGCCTTCAGCACACTGATCCGCTCATGAATATAACGGCGGTCCACTTCCAGCTTCTTTTCACCAGGTCCTCTGGTACCGATACCACCGCCCAGACGGGACAAACTGGAACGAAGTCCCACCAGACGAGCTGCCCGGTATTTCAGCTGAGCCAGCTCTACCTGGATTTTTCCTTCATGAGTAGTGGCATGTTTGGCAAAAATATCCAGAATCACCAATGTACGGTCCATAACTTTGGTCTGCAGGGTATCCTCCAGATTTCGCAACTGTGCCGGAGAAAGTTCATCATCACACACAATTCCATCTGCATGGGTCTGATAGATCAATTCAATCAGCTCATTCAGCTTACCGGTGCCCAGATAAGTCCCCGGGTGAATATGTTCCCGGTTCTGAACCAGCCTGCCCACCGTAATTCCTCCAGCGGTATCCACCAATTCCTCCAGCTCGTCCAGAGAATGCTCCGCAAACTCTGCAGAACCTGTACATACGGTCACAAGAATCAGTCGTTCATCCTGTTGTTTCGTTGTTATCATCCACTCTATCCTTTCCAAAACTTACTATGAAAGCTCCGGCAAGCGACTTTCATTTATACTGATGTCTGCGTCAGCAGACACTTCCGCTTACTTTGCTTATCGGATTCGCTCATTTAAAAAGGCTCTTTCATGCTGGCTGGCCTCATCTTCTCCATATTTGGACTCATATTTACTCAATGCATCCAGAGCCGCTTCGTAATCTCCACAGGACTCATAAGCAGAAACCAGATTATAATAAAGAACCTTCAATTCTTTCTCTGAACAGGATTTGATTCCCTGTTCCAGATACGTAACTGCTTCTTCACCCTTTCCTCTTCGGATAAAATATCTGGCAATCTGGTTATAAGCATCCACATCCGTATCTCCATTGGAAATATTTTCCAGATAAATAGACAATGCTTTTCCATAATCACCCGTCATTTCATAAGACAGTGCCAGATACAGCTGTGCTTTGTCATCTTTCTTCAACGTTTCAGCAGAAAGCAATTCAATGGAATTTTCATAATCCTCACAGATATATGCGATCATACCCTGATATTTCCGAATATCGGTCTCAGAACCCGTTTTGGAAGAATCTACATATCCCGGCTGCTCTGTCAATTTCACATAAGCCGCTGCTTCCTCTTCCCATCCGGCCTGGGTCATGCTGTCGTAAATATTCCAGAACAGATCATAACCATTTCCTTTCATCTTCACCGCTGCATCGAAATCCTCCATGGCATCTTCTTTCTGCCCTAAAAGACAGTACATGTCTCCCCGGTAATACCGCAGCAGCGCCTGATTTCCTTCCAGTTCCAAAAGTGCACTGTAGGTCTCTGCCGCCGCCTCATAATCCTTCATGGCTCTTTCTGCATCGGCACGATACCATAAAATATCATACTCGTCCTCATCGACCCACAGCCCGGAATACTCCAGCGCCTGATCAAAATACGCAATGGCAGACTCATAATCCTTTGTTTCCAAAGCAGCAATTCCAAGTCCTCTGTATGCTGCCTGACTCTCACTATCCAAATTTAATGCCAGCTGAAACTGCTTCTGAGCATCCTCATAAGCATTCGCTCCCAAATACGCAATTCCCAGATAATTATAATTTTCCGGGTTCATATTATCTGCAATTACTGCATTTTTAAAACAGGTCTGCGCCTCTGCATATTCACCTTTTTCGCAAAAAGCCAGACCTTCCCTGACTTCTGCCCCCTGATTCCATGTATAAATCCCGGCTGCCAGGAGCAGAACAGCGGCACATGCACCCGCCAGAAGCTTTCCATTCCGGCTTTTTAAAAAAATAATTGCCCGTTCTTTTGTTTTATTCAGTTTATCTTTTTTATTTATCAGCATCTGTTATCATCTGCCTTTCTGCCAGCAGCCACATTTTCCTCTGCTGCGTTTCTTTTTACTCATCGTATATGAATGATATAAAGTCAAAAATCGGATTTGACCTTTGCATCATACCGATGTTTTCATCACAACAATATCTGCTTACTGTATACCGGTACTTCCAAATCCGCCTCTGTCTTTACCTTCCAGATGGTTTGTTTCTTCAAAAATCAGAGCGGGCTGATTCTTCATGATACGGAACTGGCAGATACGGTCATTTACGTGAATCTCGGTATCACGAACTGCCAGAGCCGGGAAACGCCATTCATCATTATCACCGCAATAACTGCAGTCAATCACACCCATATGATTGGCCTGAATCACGCCAAAATTCTTATATGTACTGCTTCTGGGCACCACATGTGCCTCATAACCTGCAGGCAGCTGCATGGCAATGCCAAGACGAATCAGCTTAAATTCGCCCTTTTTCAGCACCACTTCCTCTGCAGCACGCAGATCGATCCAATCGGATTTGCCATCAATGTAGGCCAGTTTATCGATTTCTTCGGTAAAATATTTGATTTTAATTGTCTCAGCCATTTATCTGCTCCATTTCGTTATATAGTTTGTGCATTAGTCCCACAAAACGATCTTTCCGATCTTGCGGGTGCGTTTTACATCAATTACACGCTGGTTGCTGCTTCCTTTCCAGTGAAGCTGCGTATCCAGAAGGGCCTGTACAAACTCGCCGTCCACCAGCACATCAATATACTGCATCACCGGCAGATCATCCACCTCATCCCATGTAAAACCCGTATACATCCAAAGTGTTTTTTCAGGATATTTGGTGCGCAGTTCTCTTGCAAGTGCCGTAACCTCTGCACGATTTTCCGGATGCAGCGGGTCACCGCCGGAAAATGTCAGACCAGCAATGTGTTCCTTTTCCATTTCTGCAAAAATTTCCTGTTTTGCAGCTTCATCAAACGGAATTCCTCCGTGAATATCCCATGTGATCGGATTATGACAGCCTTTGCAGCCATGATTACAACCTGCCACCCAGAGTACAACCCGCAGGCCGTCTCCGTTCAACATATCGTCTTTTGTTATGTTATGATATCTCATCTTATCATCCCTTTCAGTCGTATTTTTTTATTGTAATACAGCGGGGAGGGAATATCAAGAGGGTTCGCATTCCATTTTTTTCGGCTGGAGCGAACATTTGTAACAGTTCAGCCTTGCTGAACTGTCTTGAATGAATTCAGCAAGCATTCATAATTTTCTTCGAAAATTATTCATTTGGCTAAACGCCAAATACGATTTTCTGCCCAAAATACCGTTTACAAGCAAGCTTGACACGGTATTTTGAACAAAAATCATGCTTGGCTGAATAGT
>JBGVFN010000091.1:0-9519 GCA_045121095.1 Lachnospiraceae bacterium
CGGCACTTAACGAGCGGCTTTCTGTAAAGAAAGACGAGAGTTTAGTGTCCGCTACGTTTGGGCAGAGCGAGAGCGCGTCTCCGTGTAATGTAGCTCTGTAATGGAGCCTTCACTACCTTATAAAGTTACACAATCAATGTTCACTCTAAAGGGCATACGGTCATGCTCTGCTGAATCGTTACAAAAACTTTATTGAGAAAAGAGAAAGTTATATACTATGGAAAGAGATTTAACAATCGGCTCTCCCATGAAACTGATCATCCGATTTGCGGTGCCTACTTTTCTGGGAATGCTGTTTCAGCAGTTTTATAATATGGTAGATGCCATGATCGTAGGAAAATTCCTGGGAGTGGATGCTTTGGCGGGAGTAGGTTCTACGGGAGCCATTAATTTTGTAGTTTTGGGTTTCTGCATGGGAATCTGCAACGGATTTGCGATTCCCATTGCTCAGATGTTTGGTGCAAGAAAGGAATCGGAATTAAGAAAATATGTTGCCAACAGTACATGGCTGTGTATTGGATTTTCTGTTATTTTGACAGTGGTGGTAGTAGCAAGCTGCCGTCAGATTTTGGTTCTTTTAAATACGCCGGAGGATATTTTCTCTTATGCGTATGATTATATTGTGATTATTTTTGCAGGAATTCCCTGTATCATTTTATATAATATGGTAGCTTCCATTATCCGGTCTTTGGGAGACAGTAAAACACCGGTTTATTTTCTGGCGGTGTCTTCCGTCCTGAATATCGTGCTGGATATATTATTTATTTTGACATTTCATATGGGAGTTGCCGGTGCAGCCTGGGCTACCGTGCTGTCGCAGGGCGTTTCCGGTGTTGTGTGCCTGTTTTACATGGGCAAAAGTTATCCGATCCTTCGTGGAACAAAGGCGGAATGGAAAATTCGTACGGGGTACATGGGAACGCTTTGCGGCGTTGGTGTGCCCATGGGATTACAGTATTCCATTACCGGAATTGGTTCGCTGGTACTGCAGTTTGCGGTAAATGGGCTGGGCGCCACGGTTGTGGCAGGTGTTACGGCGGCTCAGAAGATTATGCAGTTTACCGGATGTCCCTTTGATACCCTGGGGCAGACTATGGCGCCTTACAGCGGACAGAATCTGGGAGCAGGAAAGCTGGATCGAATTGGTGAAGGTCTGAAATCTGCCAATATCATCGGTTTTATTATTTCCGGAGTGATATTTGTAGCCCTGGTATTATTTGGAAAAACATTGACGCTTCTTTTTATGGATGCATCTGCTACACAGGCCATTCAGTACGCACACCAGTTTATGGTGGTCTCCTCTGCCGGCTATTGTCTGCTGACACTGGTAAATACCGTGCGTTTTACCATTCAGGGCATGGGATTTTCCACTTTTGCCATGATCGCCGGTGTTATGGAAATGATCGCCAGATCACTTGCCGGTCTGGTGCTGGTGTCTTTTATCGGTTACTGGGGCGTTTGTCTGGCACATGTACTGGCGTGGATATTTGCTGATGTATTTTTAATTCCCTGCTATTGCGTGTGCATGAAAAAGCTGAAAGCAAATGCAGAATCAAGCTTGACACAGTAATTTTATCGAAAATCATGCTCTGCTGAATAGTTACATAAAAATAAAAATCCAGTGAAACCACAAAAACGTGGAGTCACTGGATTTTTTATCAGTTTAGTATGTTTATTTCCATATTTTGGTTACCATTCCCTGTACGGCTGAAATGGCGGGTCCAAGGCAAAATGCCATGATCAGCGTAACGATACCAAATCCGCCGCCGGTGACAAGACCAATCACCATGGCGATGCTGTCCCAGACAATCCGGATAACACGAAATGGAATGTTGGGCAGATGGTCGGAAAGAATAAAACAGATGGCGTCATAGGGTGCTGTTCCCAGATCCACAGCCATGTAAAAGGATGCGCTGATGATAAAGAGCAGCAGTGCCGGAACCAGAATGAGGATCCGGTGGCTCATGGGCTGCCAGAAGGTCTGAGGAATCAGCTGGTCCAGTATGTAACCGCAGAAATCGGCACTGTAACCGACCAGTACCATATTGGCCAGAGTACCAACACCAATTTTGTGAGGATCGAAAAAGACCGTGATGCAAAACAAAATGGAATTAAACAGCAGCTGCCAGTTTCCAAAACTCATGTGAAATATGGCACTTAATCCCTGATTCATGTTGCTGCAGGGGTCTGCACCGAAATGAATACGCAGCAGAAAAGAAATGGCGAAGCCCATCATACAGACTGCCAGAATCACGGCAATACATTTAGATGGAAAGTATTTTTGGCGAAAATGATTGGTAATACCATTTTTCAGGTCTGTAATTTTCTGATTCATAGAAATCCTCCCAATGATTCAGGAACGCTCAGCTTCTGCTGAACAGTCAACGTTTTTTACCAGTAATTGCCAGACCATTTTATGGGATATTCGCAGAAAAATCAATCATTTCTTTGAGAGATCTTCAATAGAAAAGTTTGTGTATAATTTGTTTAATTGAGAGGGATTTTTCTGTATAAAAAATGTGTGGTAAAAAGTTTGAGATATTCGTTTTATTTAGATTGAAAAAATTTTATTGAAAATGAATTGAAATTTGTAACAAATATAGAAAGTTAAAAAAACTGTGTTAATTGTATTGTAGAAATTACGATACATACCGCATAGTTTTTTATGAATTCTGGTGCTTTTCTATTCAGGGTAAAAAAGATATAATAAGAACGACAGTTCACTTAATTATATATTTCAAAACAGTTCGGCAAATGTTGAGCTGTTACATTATTTGAAAAGGATTGGGATAAATGGAAGAATTGAAAAAGACAGAAGCGGCAGAAACCGCAGCGCCTGAAGTAAAGAAAACAACCAGAAAACGTACTGCAGCAAAGAAAACTGCAGCAGATACTAATAAAGCGGAAACTGCAGAAAAGACTGCAGCAAAGAAAACAACAACCAGAAAAACAGCAGCGAAAAAGACAGCAGATGAAAAGACTGCTGAGAAAAAGACAGCTGCCAAGACAGCTGCCAAGACAACTGCAGCAAAAAAGACCGCTGCGAAAAAAGCGGAACCGGTATCTCCTTTCATTACAGAAATGGACCAGTATCTGTTTGGTATGGGTACTCATTATGAAATCTACAAAAAAATGGGTGCACATCCTACAGTAAAAGATGGCGTAGCCGGTGTTCATTTTGCAGTATGGGCACCTAATGCAGAATATGTTTCCATTCTGGGTAATTTTAACGGCTGGGACAGCAGTGCAACTCCCATGACCCGTCTGGAGCCCATGGGAATCTGGGAAACTTTCGTTCCTGGACTGCAGAATGGTGAAATTTACAAATATTACCTGCATACTAAGAATGGTTGGGATCTGGAAAAATCTGATCCCTATGCTTCTTATGCAGAACTTCGTCCCGGTACTGCTTCCCGCGTAGCTGATACCGAGAGCTTCAAATGGAGCGATAAAACATGGATGAACAAGAGAGAGTCTTTCGATGTGGACAGCCAGCCTGTTTCCATTTACGAAGTACATCCCGGTTCATGGAAATGCCATCCCCTTCAGGAAGGTCAGGCAGAATATGAAAGATTCTACAATTACCGTGAACTTGCTCATGCTCTGGCAGATTATGTGAAAGATATGGGATATACTCATGTAGAACTGATCGGTCTGTCCGAACATCCTCTGGATGCATCCTGGGGATATCAGGTAACCGGTTATTTTGCTCCTACTTCCCGTTATGGAACACCGGAAGACTTCATGTATTTTGTAGATTATTTACATAAAAATAAAATCGGTGTCATCGTAGACTGGGTACCCGCTCATTTCCCCAAAGACGGTTACGGTCTGGCAGAATTTGACGGAACTTGTCTGTATGAACATCAGAATCCCATGCAGGGTGAACATCCTCAGTGGGGAACCAAGATTTTCAATTACGGCCGCAACGAAGTAAAGAACTTCCTCATTGGTTCTGCTTTGAACTGGGTAGAACATTATCATGTGGATGGTCTGCGTGTAGATGCTGTTGCATCCATGCTGTATCTGGACTTTGGCCGCAATGCAGGTGAATGGATTCCCAACCAGTACGGCGGAAGAGAAAACCTGGAAGCAATCGAGTTTATCAAACATCTGAACTCCATCGTTACCAACCGTAACAAAGGTGTTATGATGATCGCAGAAGAATCCACTGCATGGCCCAAAGTAACCGGTGCACCGGAAGATGACGGTCTGGGCTTTACTCTGAAATGGAACATGGGCTGGATGAATGACTTCCTGGAATATCAGGAAATGGATCCCGTTTACAGAAAATATCATCACAATAAGATGACATTCTCTCTTATGTATGCATTTAACGAAAAATTCATTCAGGTACTGTCACATGATGAAGTAGTACATCTGAAGAAATCCATGCTGAGCAAAATGCCCGGCGGCTGGTATGAACAGTTTGGCAACTTAAAAGCTGCTTACGCTTACATGATGGGTCATCCTGGCAAGAAGCTGCTCTTCATGGGTCAGGAATTTGGTCAGTGGAATGAATGGAACGAAAATAAAGAACTGGATTGGTATCTGCTGGGTCACGAAACCCATCAGCAGCTGCAGAACTTTGTACGTGCACTGCTGCATCTGTACCAGAAAAATGCTGCCCTCTTTGATCAGGAAACAAGCTGGGAAGGATTTGAATGGATCAATGCAGATGACTCAGACAGAAGCATTTTCAGCTTTATCCGTCATTCAAAAGATAAAAAGAAAAATCTGGTATTTGTATGCAACTTCACTCCCGTTGCCAGAGAAGATTATGCCTTTGGTATGCCGGAGAAGAAGCGCCTGAAACTGGTTCTGGACAGCGATGATGTACAGTTCGGCGGCACAGGTCAGCTGCAGCGTGCAAAAACTTTCACACCTCAGGAAGGCGAATGCGATGGCAAGCCTTATCGTGTAGAATTTGCACTGCCCGCTTATGGAGTAGCAGTATTCCAGTATTAGGATATTTTAGTTTATAACCTCCTGTGCAGAATGGTGTTCAGGGGACGCAAGGAGCCCATAGTACGAAGTCCTTCCGGGAACTGAAAATGTTCCCTGCAGGACTTGTACTATGGGCTCCTTGCTGTTTTCAATAAAAAATATACTATTAGAATATAAAAATATTGACATTTTGGGAGCTATATGCTATTATCAAAATATAAAGAAAGTTTACCGCTGACCAATATGCGGTATATAAGTGGTTGGTTTGAAAGTGTCCTTTACCTTTGGGTAGAGGACTTTTTACATACGGGGGAAGATGAAAAAAACAGGGTTTTATATTATTCGAGATGAGTTTTTTAAAGATATGTCAGATCCATATCTTAAAAGAAATAAAGGGGAAAACAGACCTCATTATTACTGTTTTCAAGATACAGATGATGGTATATATTGGATGATACCATTATCCAGTCAAATTGAGAAGTATAAAAAAATTATGCAAAAAAGGGAGAATGCAGGTAAAACTTGTGATTTTATGTTAACCAGTGAGCATGTTGTTAAAGAGGTTGTGAAAGGAAAGCGAGAAAGGTTATGGGAATGTTAAAACACGGTGTAAAGTTTACACCAACTCAGCCTGATGTCATTGTAATGTTAGAAAAGTTATTGAAAGAGAATACCATGCTATAAAAAAACGCCGACTATAGAAAGTATCTATAGCCGGTGCTTTTTAATTTTTAAAAGAAATTTTCAATTTGATTTTAATAATAAACGTATCTTAGTGTGAGAATCCTAATCGCGGATCTTAATATGTGTCTCCCGCAGCTGCATTTCTGTAACTTCGCTGGGGGCGCCGCACATGAGATCCTGTGCGTTGCCGTTCATGGGGAATGCGATGACTTCGCGGATGTTTTCTTCGTTTCTTAAAAGCATGATCATACGGTCAACACCGGGAGCCATACCTGCGTGAGGCGGTGCGCCAAACTGGAATGCGTTGTAGAGGGCACCAAATTTTTTCTGCAGGTCTTCTTCGGTATAACCGGCGATTTCGAAGGCTTTGACCATAATGTCCAGGTCGTGGTTGCGGACCGCGCCGGATGAGAGTTCCACACCGTTGCAGACGATATCATACTGGTAAGCCAGGATATCTTCCGGTTTTTGGGTGGTCAGTGCTTCCAGACCGCCCTGAGGCATGGAAAATGGATTGTGAGTGAAGATCATTTTCTTTTCATCCGGGTCATATTCGTACATGGGGAAATCGTTTACGAAGCAGAAACGGTAAGCGTTTTTCTCAATCAGTCCCAGACGGGCACCCAGTTCGTTGCGGAGCTGGCCTGCCAGAGAAGCAGCGCGGGCTTCTTTATCCGCGATAAAGAAAATGGTGTCGCCGGGCTTTAAATCAGCTAGATCGGCCATTTCCTGCTTCATATCAGCGGGGATGAATTTATCAATGGGGCCTTTGTAGCTCATGTCGTCCTGAATTTCCAGATAGCCCAGACCGCCCATACCAATGGAGGTGGCATATTTCAGCAGCTTTTCATGGAAGCCTTTGGACATGTCTGCATGGACTTTGATGGCACGGACGGTTCTCTTCAGGAAAGGTTTAAAGGTACATCTCTGGAAGAATTCCGTTACATCAATGATACGCAGCGGGTTGCGCAGGTCCGGTTTGTCGGTACCGAATTCCAGCATGGCCTGTTTATAGCTGATAACCGGATAAGGGGCAGCTGTAACGACAGCACCTTCCGGAGCAAATTTTTCAAATGTGGCAGTAAGCACTTCTTCACCAACCCGGAAAACATCTTCCTGGGTAGCAAAGCTCATTTCAAAATCCAGCTGATAGAATTCGCCGGGAGAGCGGTCTGCGCGGGCATCCTCATCACGGAAACAGGGAGCAATCTGGAAATATTTGTCAATTCCAGAAACCATTAACAGCTGTTTGTACTGCTGAGGTGCCTGGGGAAGAGCATAAAATTTCCCTTTAAATTTACGGGAAGGAACGATATAATCTCTTGCACCTTCGGGAGATGATGCGCAGAGAATGGGGGTCTGCACTTCCAGAAATCCCATTTCCGTCATTTTCTGTCTCAGGAAATTAATTACCTGAGAACGGAATACGATATTATCCTTTACTTTGCGGTTACGCAGATCCAGGTAACGATATTTCAGGCGGACATCCTCGCGGATTTCTTTGGATGTCATGATTTCGAAAGGCAGCTGGCGATAGACCTTGCCCAGTACGGTCACCGTGTGTGCTTCCAGTTCGATGGTACCTGTAGGGATCTTGGGGTTGTAAGTTTCTTCATCGCGATGCTGGATTACGCCTTCAATGGAAATACAGTTTTCTTTGGTAATTCCATCCAGAAGGCTGGTGTCGCGCATTACAACCTGCAGTACGCCGTACATGTCTCTTAAATCAATAAAGGAAACGCCGCCGTGGTCACGAATGTTTTCCACCCAGCCGGCAACTTTTAATGTGGAGTCAATATCCTGTTCACTGATCTGGTCAAGGGTTCTGCTGCGGTAAATGTTTGAAATCGTCATAGTGTCATTTTCTCCTCTCAATATTACTGAAAATGGTCCGGATAAGCAGTCTGCTGAAGCTGCCAGCGCAGCATTCGTAATTTCTCCCAGAAATAAAAAAGACTGCTCATCCTGATCTTGAAAATGTCAGGACGAACAGTGTGATGTCCGCGGTACCACCTGAATTACTGTGTTAACAGCCACTCATCGGTCATACCCTTTGAAAGGGTAACCTTGCTGCTTAACGCGCAGCGGACGGTGCACCTACTGATGATTTCCGGTGTATCATCGAGTCATTTTAGTGGGTCATTGTGGCTTTGGATTGGTCTTGTCATTGATGCTGTGCCACGGACCGGAAATCACGTTCAGATTACTGCTGATAAAGTGTTATTCGCATGGATTCACTTTGCAGAGTTCTCACCATCCTCCGCTCTCTGGAAACGATAATCCATGTTACTTCTCTTCGTCATCGCATGGTAACTATTCAGGAAATATCTGCTGAACAGTTATATTATTTTAGGAATTATATACTTGTTTTTATGCATCGTCAACGGAATATGTGCAGAAGAAAATAGTAAAAAATGCACCTGAAATATTAAAAATGCACCCGTAATGGGTGCAAATATAATCTTTCTTTGCATTTTGAATAAAAAAAGAATTGAAAAATGTGCAAAATGACGGAATAAAATGCAGTTTTATAGTATAAAAATGCAGAGACTGACCGAGCATTAGATGATCAGCAATTCAATAACAAAGACAACAATACAGCTGGCTACAGATACCACAAAGAGACTTTGTCCGAACCAGGCCAGTAAAATAGCTGCGATCAGGGCAGCAAGAGCAGACCAGGTGCTCTGGGTTGCGTCCAGAATGGCCGGGAAGGTCATAACTGCCAGTGTTACGTAAGGAACGTAATATAAAAAGGAACGAATGGTTTTGTTTTTGATTTCTTTACGGATCAGGGTCAGGGGCAGAACACGGATTAAATAGGTGGTAGCTGCCATTACAAACAGATAAATATAAATATTACCGCTCATACTTATGCCTCCTCTTTCAGTATTTTTTCATGGTTTTCCATGCAAACTTCTTCAGAAGCTGCAGCGTCTTCTTCGTCTTTGACCGGGAAAAGGATTGCTGCTGCCAGTGAGATCGCTACAGTCAGAATAATGGTGCGGATTCCGGAAGAAATCTGGGCAAATACCGGGATTTCGGCAAACAGAAAGCTGGCACAGAAGCTGATGGTGACCAGACCGGCGATAATTTTGCTTTTTCTGGCGGGTGGAATGAAAATAGCAACGAACATACCATAAATTCCTACGCCAAGAGCGCTGGCCGCGCGAACAGGCAGGACATTACCCAGAATGACCCCAAGATAGGTGCCCAGTGCCCAGCCGGGAGCGGCAACACTGATCACGCCATATGTATAGACAGGATTTAACTTTCCTGGAACTGCAATGGATACGCCGAAAATTTCGTCCGTAACAAAAAAGCCCACCAGCAGACGATGGATCAATGAGGTGCTGGAAGAAAGCTTCTGACTCAGTGCGCAGGACATAAGCAGATAGCGGGCATTGGCAACCGCTTCCATAATGCACAATTCCAGATAAGAGGCATTGGCAGCGATCAAAGTGAAGCCAACGAATTCGCCGGCAGATGCGTTGTTGGTCAGACTGGCAACCATGGCCTGC
This sequence comes from Lachnospiraceae bacterium, assembly GCA_045121095.1. GTDB lineage: Bacteria > Bacillota > Clostridia > Lachnospirales > Lachnospiraceae > TWA4. The sequence goes on from JBGVFN010000091.1 coordinate 9,153, forward strand.
AAAGCGCTCAGTCCGGCATTTTTAGCAGGAATTCCCAAAGTCAGGGAAACTGCAAAATATCCCAGTGCAATCGGGATACCGTCCCGCATGCCCTTGAGATACCAGGTTCGATTTTCAGATTTCATAAGTAAGTTCTCCCTCCAGATTTATGAATAGCCGTTCTGGCGATGAAGCAGAATAGCTGTCCTTTTTTCACGTAACTTTAATAGTAGATAATATGGGGAAAAAAGTCAAGGGATGTCCTGTTAAAAATCAGCTCTGTAAAGTAAATTCCTGTCTACTGCTGTTTCATTGACGATGTTACAAGTCTTATCTGTACATCCTTTCAAAATCCACAACGATTGCGATTGGATAAGTACTTATTCAC
>JBGVFN010000092.1:0-21343 GCA_045121095.1 Lachnospiraceae bacterium
AGCAGTTACTATAAATTATGTAACAGTTCAGCCTTGCTGAACTGTTTTGAATAAATTCAGCAAGCATTCATAATTTTCTCCGAAAATTATTCATTTGGCTAAACGCCAAATACGATTTTCTGCCCAAAATACCGTTTACAAGCAAGCTTGACACGGTATTTTGAACAAAAAATCATGCTTGGCTGAATAGTTACTAAATTATAAGCAGAAAGTTGAAAAGAGCCGGGTTTTGACTTGCGATAGGTTAAAAGTTCCGCTATACTTAATAGCAGGACAGATACCGTTCATTTTCAGAGATTGGGAATGGACAGAATCCATAGGTGTAAATTGGTAGCTGTGGAAGTTTGAACAGTTGCTTAAAATAAAGTGGAGGTAGTAATATGGCTAAGAATGGCAATCAGGGAAAGAACCCGGTTATCTGGCGGGACCGGAAACATTTTATGTGGTTTCCTTTCAGCTTTACCGTGTATGAGTTAAAGAAGGAAAGATTATACGAGCAGAGAGGATTTTTCAGCACCAGTTATGATGAATTACTGCTGTATCGTGTGGTGGATCTGACTTTGCAGCAGACTTTGTCTCAGAAGCTTTTTGGAACAGGAACCATTATCTTGCGGTGTAAAGTGGATGCAGCTACTGAAATCCGACTGGAGAATATTCGTCGTCCCATGGAAGTGAAAGAAATGCTTTCTGATATGATTGAAGAAGCAAGGGCCAAACATCGTGTGGTTGGCAAAGAATTTTATGGCGGAGATATCTATATGGATATGGATGGCGGAGACTGGGATGAAAGGATGGACGGCGAATAAACGCTGCAGGTGGAGAAGATGAAATTTCATAAAAAAGCCGGTCGTTTTCTTACAGCGCTCCTGCTGGTTGTTCTCTGTACACTGACAGGTATTTTCAGTGGGTGCGATGTGGTCTATACGGCCTTAATGGAACTGGAGACGGAGTCCTTTACAGAGGGAAGTGATTCCTGGGATTATGAAGATGAGGACAGCTGGGATGAAGAACTGGAGACGGAAGATCTTCAGTCGCAGGATTCACAGTCGCAGAATCAGCAGGAAGAGGAAAATTCCCAGGCTGCTGATTCAGAAGATGCTCAGAAAGCAGAGGTTTCAGAAGACGGTACTTATACCTCTGTGGAAGATGTAGCATTATATATTCATTTATACGGACACCTTCCTTCCAATTACATAACCAAAAAAGAAGCTCAGGAAGCTGGCTGGGAAAGCTCGAAAGGAAATCTTTGGGACGTGGCAGACGGAATGAGCATTGGCGGAAGCCGTTTTGGAAATTATGAGGGCGCGCTGCCTGATGCATCAGGGCGAAAGTGGTATGAGTGTGATGTGAATTATGAAGGCGGTTACCGGGGTTCTGAACGGATTTTATATTCGAATGATGGACTGATTTATTATACGGGTGACCATTATAAGACATTTGAGCAGTTGTATTAGTTATAAAAAGACCATTGCGTAATTGGATAAATCAGAATGCAATGGTCTTTTTTTTATTTAGAGCATGTCTGAAAAATCATTCAGGCATACGCAGGGATACTGTTATTGCGAAAGGAGTTGTCATGTTAAATCGGTCAGAGGATACATTGCTTTATATGCAATTATATGATTATTATAAAGAGCTGATTCTGAACGGGAAGATGGAGCCGGGAGCAAAGCTTCCTTCTATTCGCAAATGTGCTGCCCAGCTTCAGGTGAGCCGAACTACGGCGGAGATGGCGTATATGCTGCTGGCTGCCGATGGGTATATTATATCGCGTCCCCAGAGTGGATATTATGTTACGGGGCTGTGGCAGGATCGGAATACCCGAAAAGAACTTCCGAAAAAGGAAAATACATTGTCCGGGGGGAAGAATGCAGAAAAGACGCAGCCGGAAATTCATACGGATTTTTCGATGACTTCCGGTGGGCAGGAGAGCTTTAATCTGGATTTGTGGCGGCGTTATATGAAAAGTGCATTGCGCCAGAGCGAGCGCATGATCTCCTATGGTGATCCTCAGGGAGAGCCGGATCTGCGTCAGGTATTAAGCAATTATCTGACACAGAATCGAAATGTGATCTGCAGTCCGGAAAATATTGTAATTGGTGCTGGTTTTCAGAGTTTGCTTCATATTTTGTGTCCCTTGATTCGGGATCGGAAAAAAATCTATTTTCTGGATTCTCATTTTAAACAGGGAAAAGCTGTTTTTGAAGATCATGGATTTTCAGTCATGGAAACTTCCAGCGGAAGCAGGATGGCGGATATTTTATATGTAACGCCGTCTCATTTAAATCGCTGGGGGGATATTATGCCGGTACAGGATCGTTTTCTGCTGCTGCAGAAGGTGGCGGAGCAGGGGTGTCTGCTGATTGAAGATGATTATGACAGTGAATTTGCTTATCTGAATCACCCGGCGCCGGCGCTGCAGGGGCTGGACGGGGGAAATCAGGTAATCTATCTCAGCACCTTTTCCAGAATGCTGCTGCCCTCCATTCGAATCAGTTTTATGATTCTGCCGGATGAATTGCTGGCTGCTTATGAACAACGCAAGGCCCTGTATAATCAGACCGTATCCAAAGCGGATCAGATTGCATTATGCCAGTATATTCGGGATGGACATCTTCAGCATCAGATTCGTAAGACCAGAAAAAGCTATGAGGAAAAAATGAATCTTTTTCTGGAAATGACAGGAGAGATTCTGGAAAAGCAGATAGAAGGTCTGAGGATTTCTCAGGGAAGATCCGGAATGTTGGTAAAACTGGAACTTCCATCCGGCTGTTCTCCAGTGCAGCTGGTCGGGCGGATGAAAGAGCATGGTATTCAGATTGGTATATTGCCGGAGGGAAAAGAAAATACTAAGGGTATCTATCTGTCCTGCAGTGCTGTACCTGAGAAGAACTGGAAAGATGCACTGGAAAAATTGGCAGAAGAGATAAAAAATGCTTGACATATAAGATATATGTGTTATAGTAGCTATAGAACAAACAAAAACACATAGGCATTAACGCACCGGATGTTTTCATATACGTCTCAGGTGCAGAAGGGGTGCATTTTATGAATATTAGCAAGTTTACACAGAATTCCATTCAGGCAGTTCAGAATTGTGAAAAGCTGGCGTATGATTTTGGCAATCAGGAGATTGACCAGGAACATTTGCTTTACAGTCTGCTGCAGCTGGATCAGAGCCTGATTCTTCGAATGATTGAGAAGATGGAGATTCAGCCGGAGCATTTTACAGACCGGGTCAGACAGTTGATTGAAAAGCGTGTCAAGGTATCTGGCGGCAATGTCTATATCAGTCAGTCATTAAATCAGGTTCTGCTTCATGCAGAAGATGAAGCAAAACGGATGGGTGACGAATATGTTTCTGTAGAGCATCTGTTTTTATCCATGCTGGATAATCCCAATGGAGCCATGAAGGGGCTTTTTAAGGAATATGGTATTACCAGAGAACGTTTTCTTCAGGCATTATCTACGGTAAGAGGCAATCAGAGAGTAACTTCCGATAATCCGGAGGTGACTTATGATACATTGAATAAATACGGCGTAGATCTGGTACAGCGTGCTTCCGAACAGAAGCTGGATCCGGTAATCGGCCGTGACAGTGAGATCCGAAATGTGATTCGGATTCTTTCCAGAAAGACGAAAAATAATCCGGTACTGATCGGTGAACCTGGTGTTGGTAAGACTGCAGTAGCAGAGGGACTGGCTCAGCGTATTGTGCGGGGTGACGTGCCTGAAACATTGAAAAATAAGACCATTTTTTCACTGGATATGGGTGCACTGGTGGCCGGTGCCAAGTATCGCGGTGAGTTTGAAGAACGTCTGAAAGCAGTGCTGGATGAGGTTCGAAAGAGCGAAGGCCGGATCATTCTCTTTATTGATGAACTGCATACCATTGTGGGTGCAGGTAAGAGCGATGGTGCCATGGATGCGGGTAATATGTTAAAACCCATGCTGGCGCGGGGGGAACTGCATTGTATCGGTGCCACTACGTTAGATGAGTACCGTAAATATATTGAAAAAGATGCGGCGCTGGAACGTCGTTTCCAGCCGGTTATGGTGGATGAGTCCACTGTGGAAGATACCATTTCCATTTTGCGTGGTATCAAAGACCGTTATGAAGTATATCACGGTGTGAAGATTACCGATGCAGCATTAGTCAGTGCAGCCACTTTGTCCCACCGTTATATTACGGATCGTTTCCTTCCGGATAAAGCCATTGACCTGGTGGATGAAGCATGTGCGCTGATCAAAACAGAGATGGACTCCATGCCTGCAGAGATGGATGAGATGCAGCGTAAGATTATGCAGCTGGAAATTGAAGAAGCGGCTCTTAAAAAAGAAACAGACCGTCTGAGTATGGAACGCCTGGAAGCGCTGCAGAAGGAACTGGCAGAGCTGCGGGAAGAATTTTCCGGTATGAAAGCCAGTCTGGATAATGAAAAAGCTTCTGTGGAGAGACTGAAAAAGCTGCGTGAGGAAATCGATGCGGTAAACAATGACATTCAGACGGCACAGCAGAATTATGATCTGAACAAAGCAGCCGAGCTTATGTATGGAAAACTTCCTCAGCTGAAAAAACAGCTGGAGATGGAAGAAGAACAGGTGAAAAAGAAAGATCTGTCTCTGGTGCATGAAGCAGTGACTGATGAAGAAATTTCCCGTATTGTGTCCCGCTGGACCGGTATTCCTGTGGCGAAGCTGACAGAAAGTGAAAAGAATAAAACCCTGCATCTGGATGAAGAACTGCATAAACGTGTCATTGGCCAGGATGAAGGGGTAGAAAAAGTAACGGAAGCGATTATCCGTTCCAAAGCAGGCATCAAAGACCCGGATAAGCCCATTGGTTCCTTCCTGTTCCTTGGTCCCACCGGTGTTGGTAAGACGGAATTGGCCAAAGCACTGGCAGAAAGCCTGTTTGATGATGAATCCAATATGGTGCGTATCGATATGAGCGAATACATGGAGAAATTCTCCGTATCCAGACTGATCGGAGCACCTCCCGGATATGTAGGTTATGATGAAGGTGGACAGCTTACCGAAGCAGTCCGCAGAAAACCGTACTCCGTTGTTTTATTTGATGAAATTGAAAAGGCACATCCCGATGTATTTAATGTGCTGCTTCAGGTTCTGGATGATGGCCGTATTACAGACTCACAGGGCAGAACCGTAGATTTTAAAAATACCATTCTGATCATGACTTCCAATATAGGATCTTCCTATCTGCTGGAAGGCATCGACGAGCAGGGTGAGATCAATGAAACAGCTAGAAATATGGTCAATCAGGAACTGAGGGCTCACTTCAGACCCGAATTTTTAAATCGTATTGATGAAACCATTATGTTTAAACCTCTGACAAAGAGCAACATCGGCGGAATCATTGACCTGATGATGAAAGACCTGAACCGCAGACTGGCAGAACGGCAGCTTTTGGTGGAATTAACCAGTGATGCAAGACAGTTTGTCATTGACAATGGATATGATCCTGTTTATGGTGCACGCCCCTTAAAACGATATCTGCAGAAACATGTGGAAACACTGGCTGCAAGAATTATTCTGGGCGGAGAAATCAGTGAAGGTGATGTAATCCAGATTTGTCTGGATGGCGACCATCTGGGAGCAACCGTAATCAGTTATCCGAAAGAGGTGTAAAATGGGTCCGCAAGGGAATACAGACGATTTCCCTTTGAATCATTTGATTGTATTTTAACTGAAAATCGTATATACTGTGGTAGGAAAAGGAAAGCTTAAATGCTTTCCTTTTTTCGGTTGTGTGCCATGAGGAGAAGAAGACAGGAGGACAGTTATGCAGGTTGCATTGATACAGATGGCAGTAACTGATTTTCAAAATCGGCAGGAGCGGTTTCAAAAAATAGAACAGTTTCTGGAAGAAATAGAAAGAGATCGGGAAAAGAAGCCGGATCTGATTGTATTTCCGGAACTCTGGGGATGTGGTTTTCAGAATTTTTCCGGATATATGGATGCGGCAGAGATACTCGAAGGAGAGACCTGGCAGGTGATGAGCCGATGGGCCAAGCGGTTAAACTGTTGGATTCACAGTGGGAGTTTTGTGGAAAAACGTGCTGGTGAAAAACGTGAGAACTATTACAATACTTCACTGCTATTTGACCGGACTGGTCAGATCAGGGGCATTTATCGGAAAATTCATTTATTTGGGTTTGAGTCCATGGAGCAGAAGCTGCTGACTGGAGGAAAAGAGGTCGTAGCTGTAGATACAGAATTTGGCAGGGCAGGAATGACAACCTGTTATGATCTGCGGTTTCCGGAACAGTTTCGTCTGGTGACGGATCCAGTACCGGCCTTTTTTCTGGTGACAGCGGCCTGGCCTGATGCAAGACTTGCGCATTGGCGTCTGTTTCAGCAGACCAGGGCTGTGGAAAATCAATGCTATATGATTTCCTGTAATGCAGCGGGAACACAGTGTGGTGTAAAAGGCGCCGGACACAGCATGATAACAGATCCCTGGGGAGCCGTGTTGGCAGAAGGCGGCGAAGATGATGCTGTTATCTGGTGCGATCTGGATTTGAACCGGGTGAAAGCATGCCGGTCACAGTTTCCTGCTTTGGAAGACAGGGTGGAACTTTCGCTGAAAGAAGACAGCGGAGAATTTTCGGTAAAAGAAGACAGAGGAGAACTTTCGGCAAAAGAAGGTTATCAGGAATAGAAAATCTGATAAAAGTGTAAATAGGAAATTGGATAATAGTAAACAGTTCAAAGAGGATAAGGAGAGTAATGATGAAAAGTCCTTTAACAACTTTATGTTATATAGAAAAGGATGACAGCTATCTGATGCTGTACCGCAACAAAAAGGAAAATGATGTAAATGAAGGAAAATGGATTGGTATTGGTGGTCATTTTGAAGAAGGAGAAAGCCCGGATGAATGTCTTTTGCGGGAAGTACGTGAAGAAACCGGCCTTACATTGACGAACTACCGTTTTCGTGGAATTGTTACCTTCTGTGCAGATGAATGGCCTGTGGAATACATGTGTCTTTATACGGCAGATGGATTTGATGGTGAATTGAAAATGGAATGCAATGAAGGGGAGCTGAAATGGGTTGAGAAAAAAGAACTTCTGAATCTGAAATTGTGGGAAGGGGATAAGGTCTTTTTGAAACTGCTGATGGAAGAAAGTCCGTTTTTTTCCCTGAAATTACGTTATGTGGGTGATGAACTGGTGGAATGTAAGCTGCATATGTAAAAGAAGTAAGGAGCCAATGATGAAAAAGTTACTTGTGTATTTAAAGCCTTATAAAAAGGAATGTATTTGTGCGCCTCTTTTTAAAATGCTGGAGGCTACATTTGAATTATTTGTACCTTTGGTGATTGCGTCTATTATTGATGTGGGAATCGCCGGGCAGGATAAAGGGTATATTTTGCAAAGAGCACTGATCTTAATTGCACTGGGTTTGATCGGTGTCATCTGTGCAGTGACAGCACAGTATTTTTCTGCAAAGGCAGCAACGGGATTTGCCAGCAAACTGCGGCACGCTTTGTTTGAACATCTGCAAGGTCTGTCCTACACAGAAATTGATCGGCTGGGTACATCAACTATGATTACCCGTATGACCAGTGATGTAAATCAGGCACAGAGCGGTGTTAATATGACGCTGCGTCTGTTTTTGCGTTCTCCGTTTATTGTTTTTGGTGCCATGGTCATGGCGTTTACCATTGATTTCAAAGCCGCTTTGATTTTTGTGGGAGCAATTGCTGTCCTTTCTTTGATCGTGTTTTTACTGATGTATGTTTCGGTTCCGCTGATGCGTATGGTACAGCAGCAGCTGGATTTCATTTTGGGAATTACCCGGGAAAATCTGACAGGTGTTCGCGTAATCCGTGCTTTTGGACAGGAAGAACATGAACGAAAGGAATTTGAATTAAGAAACTCTGCATTGACACGGATTCAGGAAGCGGCAGGAAGAGTTTCAGCGCTGATGAATCCTTTGACCTATGTGGTGATCAATGTGGCAATTATTTTCCTGATCTGGACCGGGGCGTTGCAGGTTCATACAGGTGCTCTGACCCAGGGACAGGTCATTGCGCTTTATAATTATATGTCACAGATTTTGGTGGAGCTGATTAAATTTGCCAATCTGATTGTGACCATTAATAAAGCCATTGCCTGTGGAAATCGTATTGCTGATGTTTTCGAAGTAAACAGCAGTATGCAGGAGGGAAAATTGGACCTGGTATGGGAAAAAATGGAAAATATTCCGGCTGTTGGCTTTGATCATGTGAATCTGACGTATCAGGGCAGTCCCGATGCTTCCCTGGAGAAGATCCATTTTGAAGCAGAACAGGGAAGTGTAATCGGTATTATTGGAGGTACTGGTTCTGGAAAAACATCGCTGGTCAATTTGATTCCACGTTTTTACGATGCCACAGAAGGTGTTGTGCAGGTTTTTGGACAGAACGTGAAGGATTATCGATATGATGCACTGCGTAAATGTGTCAGTGTAGTTCCTCAAAAAGCAGTATTATTTCAGGGAACCATTCGGGAGAATATGAAATTTGGATGTGAAGATGCATCAGATGAACAGATTATGGAGGCGTTAAAAACGGCTCAGGCATTGGATGTGGTGGAAAAGAAAGGCGGGCTGGATGCCATGATTGAGCAGGGCGGACGAAATCTTTCCGGCGGACAGAGACAGCGTCTGACCATTGCCAGGGCACTGGTGTCCAATCCAGGAATTCTGATCCTGGATGATAGTGCCTCTGCGCTGGATTATGCGACGGATGCGGCCCTTCGGGAATCTCTCCGGAAATTGCCTCACGCTCCCACTGTTTTTATTGTTTCTCAAAGAGCTGCTTCCATTCGTCATGCCGACCAGATTATTGTTCTGGATGATGGACAGATGGCAGGAAAAGGAACCCATGAAGAATTATTAAAATCCTGTCAGGTATATCAGGAAATTTACTATTCTCAGTATCAGAAGGAGGTGCAGGCATAATGGGAAAGCAGGTGAAAGGAACGAAAGGCAGTACTCTTAAGAAGGTGCTGCAATATATCCGCCACTATTGGGGATTTCTGGTAATTTCTCTGCTTCTGTCTGTAGTGACGGTGGCACTGACTTTGTATGTACCGATTCTGATTGGACATGCCATCGACCATATTCTGGATCAGGGGCAGGTGGATTTCCAGGCAGTTCGTCAGATTTTGCTGCAGGTGGCAATCTCCGTACTTGTAACGGGCATCTGTCAGTGGATCATGAATGTGCTGAACAACCATGTTACGTATCATATTGTTCATGATATCCGGGAAGAAGCTTTTCAGAAAATTGAAATTCTTCCGCTGAAATATCTGGATGGACATGCTCATGGTGAGATTGTCAGTCAGGTAATTGCTGATGTGGACCAGTTTGCAGACGGTTTGTTAATGGGCTTTACGCAGTTTTTTACCGGTATCATAACGATTCTGGGAACGCTGATCTTTATGCTGACCATACAGGTTAAAATTACATTGATTGTAGTGCTGCTGACACCGTTATCCTTTGTCATTGCCAACTTTGTAGCTAAAAATACGTATTCCATGTTCCAGCAGCAGTCCATTGCCCGGGGAAAACAAACTGCGTTAATCGATGAAATGATTGGAAATGAGAAAGTCGTACAGGCATTTGGTTATGGAAATCGGGCGCTGGAGCGTTTCGATGAAATTAATGGCCAGCTGGAATCCTGTTCTTTAAAAGCAACCTTCTTTTCTTCCCTGACCAATCCCGCCACCCGTTTTGTCAATAACGTGGTTTATGCCGCTGTGGCACTGGTGGGTGCTTTTACCGTTCTGGGCGGTGGGATGACAGTAGGTAATCTGACCAGCTTTTTAAGTTACGCCAATCAGTATACGAAACCCTTTAATGAGATTTCCGGTGTAATTACAGAGCTTCAGAATGCTCTGGCCTGCGCAGCCCGTATTTTCAGCCTGATTGAGGAAGAACCGCAGATTCCTGAGCCGGAAAATGCCAAAGTACTGGCAGAAGCACAGGGAAATGTGGAATTAAAACAGGTGGCATTTTCTTATGTACCAGATAAGCCTCTGATTGAAAATCTGAATCTTTCCGTAAAACCCGGTCAGCGCGTGGCACTGGTAGGCCCCACCGGCTGTGGAAAGACAACGATCATCAACCTCCTGATGCGTTTTTATGATGTGGATCAGGGCAAAATCTCTGTGGATGGAACCGATATTCGGGATTATACCAGAAAAAGTCTGCGGACCAATTATGGTATGGTTCTGCAGGAAACCTGGCTGAAAGCTGGAACCATCCGGGAAAATATCATCATGGGAAAACCGGATGCAACGGAAGAGGAAATCATTGCCGCTGCAAAAGCATCCCATGCCCATTCTTTTATCCGACGTCTGCCTCAGGGCTATGACACTGTTATCTCAGAAGACGGCGGTATGCTGTCTCAGGGGCAGAAACAGCTGTTGTGCATCACCCGTGTCATGCTATGTCTGCCGCCTATGCTGATTCTGGATGAAGCAACCTCATCCATTGATACCCGTACAGAACTGAAAATTCAGGAAACCTTTGCACGGATGATGAAAGGCCGGACCAGCTTCATCGTTGCCCATCGCCTTTCTACTATTCAGAATGCAGATGTGATTCTGGTTATGAAGGATGGACATATCATCGAGCAGGGAAATCATGAGGAACTGCTGAAACAGGGTGGATTTTATAAGGAACTGTATTACAGTCAGTTTAAAAATTGATAATAGTATTCTTACAGCCAATTCTGAGAACGATAGCGGTTAAAGCAGGCGAATACCTCCTGAGGACGGGGCATGGCCAGATTCGCGCTCAGATAGGAGCCATCGGCCAGTGCTTCCAGTCCATGGGTATGCACCAGATGCATCAGTTCCTCTACAACTTTCTGCAGATTTTTCTTTCCATCGAAACAGTGGAGCTGGGCATATTTTAAAAGCCAGGAAAGTGCAGCAGTCTGCTCACTGTCCACCAGCTGTTCCACATACCGCAGGTCAACGGTGTCATGATTGATGGAAAAGGCATCTTTTCCCATGGTTTTCATCTTGATCCGGTCATTACTGCGAAATCCTCTGGCTGTTTTGGGGATTCGATGAAAATCAGGCAGGGAAATCTGCTGGGAAGGTAATTCCAAAGCCGGGAAATGGGATGCTTCTTCCTTGGCAAAAGTGGTGATTTCTCTGGGAATGTATCGATCCATCTGGATAATACAGTCAGCTGCATGAAAATAAGAACCGGAACTTCCTGCTACCAGAATGGAAGAAATTCCCTGATCATGGAACAGGCCCTGAACCCGTTCAATAAAGGGTGTGATCGGTTCCTGATCCCGGTGAACCACCCGCTGCATCAGCTCGTCCCGTATCATAAAATTGGTGGCACAGGTATCTTCATCGATCAGAAACAGGGAAGTACCTGTTTCGATTGCTTCAATTACATTGGCAGCCTGGGAGGTGCTGCCGCTGGCGTCTTCTGTTGAGAAAGAATGAGTATCCTTTCCGTTGGGAAGATTATTAATGAACATGGAAATATCCGTATGCTGAATACTTCTGTCGTCTTCGGCCCGGATTTTCATGGCGCTGGAATCGGTAATAACATATTCCCGTCCATCTCCGGAAATATGATTGTACACACCAAGTTCCAACGCTTTCAGCAGGGTGGATTTGCCGTGGTATCCACCACCTACGATCAAAGTAATCCCCTTTTTGATTCCCATGCCTGTCAGCGGGCCGCCATGGGGAAGCTCCATGGTTACTTCCAGAGAAGCAGGAGAGCAAAATGGTGTGGCATTTTTCATGGGGCGGGAGGAAACACCACTTTCTCTGGGCAGAATGGAACCATTCGCCACGAATGCAGTAAGTCCCATAACGGACAGCTGTTTTCGGATATATTGCTGATTTTCTGCCAGCTGTACCACAGAAGTAATCTTATTTGGATTAAGATTTTTATAATAAAGTGTTTTTGTGATGCAATGAGGCAGAAAATCATACAGGATCCGTATTAATTCAATCGAATTAATAGTACGTCCATTGGCGGGAAAACCGATCTCCAGCCGGAGACGCAGATCACCGTTGGAGGCATCTATGCTGCAGGCAGTCCGTTCCAGAATTTCCTGACCGGGCCGGCTGATGGCGATCATGCCGCTTTTACCAGAGCCTTTTGCCTTAAAATTATACTGCTCCGTTTCATGATGAAAAAGGCGGGTCAGATGATCCTGGAGTGCAATACGTTTATGAGGTTCATCATATAAATATCCCGGAAATCCGGCCTTGCTGCCGGGAACCAGAATACTTATGCGGGAGGGAGAGGCAAAAGGATCCCCCTGTACATGATCAATATTCAGAATATAATCTCCAAATTGATAGCTGCCCCGTGTATCTTTATAAGCGGGATAGCTTTTTTTGTTTATGCTGTTTAGCAGGTTTTTCAAGTCTATTTTTGATTTCATAATATTCTCCAATAACTATTCTCCAATAACTATTCAGCCAAGCATGACTGTGCCCTTCAGGGATTTGAGGCAGAAAATCGTATTTGGCGTTCATTTTTGGTAGTATATCACATTCTAAAAGAAAATGCAAACAAATGTTCTAAAAATAGTTGATATATGGAAGCAGATGTGATATAGTAAATTCAGTAATAAAAATTCAATTGGTAAATCCAGTGCCTGGATAATTCAGGATACGTACCGGATATTTTATAGAGGAAAGGACCGAAGGAATATGAGAACCGTTAGTGAACAGCAAATTGTTTCTATGGCGCCCAATGCGAATGCAGTGAAGAATGCCAGAAAGATTTCCACAGAAGGCGGATTTGTTGCACGTTTCCGTTCTTCTGATGATACATTTTACAGGGGAGAGTGCAGAGGAAGCGGGAAGTCCAATTATGCAGTATCTGTTGATTTTATTACAGAAGGCCAGCCGGTATTTCGCTGCAGCTGTCCCAGCCGTCAGTTTCCGTGTAAACATGGTCTGGCTCTGATGTTTGAGATTATGAATGGGAAATCGTTTCATATAGAAGAGATTCCGGCAGATATTCTGGATAAACGGGCGAAAAAAGAAGCGAGAGCGGCCAAAAAAGCAGAGCAAAGTTCCGAAGATTCTGCCAGAAATGTAAAGAGCAGTGAAACGAAAAAGTTAAGTAAAAGTTCGCTCAATGCAAGACGCAAAAAGATAGAAAAGCAGCTGGAAGGATTAAAATTGTTAAAACAGCTGATGGATGATTTATTATCGTCTGGTCTTGGCGTTATGGGCGATATGTCTCTGAAAACTTATCGAAATCTGGCAAAACAGCTGGGAGATTATTATCTTCCGGGGCCGCTGCTTCATCTGAATCGTCTGATTCTGGAGATACAGGCTTATCAGAAAGATTCTGATTCCACACATTATCAGGCAGCGGTGGAAAGTCTTATCAGACTTCATGCTATCGAGAAAAAGGCTACGGTGTATCTTCAGGAAAAGCTTGCATCCGATGCCGTGGAAGAAGATGACAATGTATTATATGAGGAATTAGGCGGAGTCTGGAAAATTTCACAGCTGAATGATCTGGGGCTGAAGAAAGAGAATGCACGTATAGTACAGTTGTCGTTCCAGGTTCTTTATGAAGAAGCGGGCTCGGAATACATCGATCGCGGTTACTGGATTGATGTGGATAGCGGTGAAATTTTTACCACATCCAATTATAGACCGGTTAAAGCATTAAAGTACATCAAACAGGAAGATTCCTGTTTTGATTTACTGAAAATTCTTGTGCTGACCCGATATCCTGATGAGATCAATCAAAGAGTGCGCTGGGAAACTGCAGAATTTGAGAAAGTTACGGATGCGGTACGGCAGGAAATTATGGGAACGGCAAAAGATGATTATGCAGCAGTGGTAAAGGAAGCGAAAAAATATATTAAAAATACACTGACAGATGATTTTATGGGAGTTTTGCTGACATTTGAACGAATTGGACGTATTGTGCCGGAAGAACAGCAGAAAGACGCTGCAAAATCAGAAAAGTCAATAGAGAAAGCAGTTTATGCCATGGAAGATGCTTCTGGAAATCAGCTGATCATTCGTGACCGGGAAGGATGGGAAGCGGCGACGGATATGCTGGCATTGCTTCCGGAACCGGATTTGTTCTGCAAACAGGCATTATTTGGATTGATATATTATGATACTCATGACCATCGGATGTGCATTCATCCCATGAGTCTGGTTACGAAAGATAAGATTGTGCGGCTGTTGTATTAAATGGATAGGATTTAAAGGATAAAGGAACGGACATGAATTTAAATGCAGTATATGAATTAAAGGAACGGCTGGAGATATCAGCCATTGCAGGTGTCAATCTAATAGAGGAAAATTTTCGTTTGCACAGAGCAATTGAGCAGATGGCACCATTTGCTGCGGCTTCCCCAGTATTTAAAAAGATGAATGGAATGTGTAAACAGCTGATTGCACCCAATTGTCCAGAACGAAGTGGATTGCTGCTGGATGTGCTGGCACTTGTGAATGCAGTTTTGTGTACGCAGGGAACGCTGGAGAGAGGCTGCATTTTACAGGATCTGAAAGCAGAAAAAGAGTGCGCCGAAGTTACAGAGCGGACGGGTGAGATTTTGACCAACATTCCGTACAGTCAGATGGCACCGCTTTTAGAGGCGCTGCAGGGAACTGGCGGCGGTCGTTATGCAGTGGTACGGGATACCTGGGACAGCAATGCAGGATTATTTTCTGATTATCGGATTCTGAAACTTCTGGTGAAAGCGTTAGGGGACAGTTATGCAGACCTGGCAGATTTAGCTGCAGAGATTTTAAAGAGACAGGGAAAGATTATCGTTCCGTTGTTGAAACAGGGATTTTGTAAAGGCGGAAAGCGCGAGATGGTAAGGCGCATTCAGGTGATGGAAGCTGTGGCAGGTGCAGATGAGAATGCTTTTTATTGTGAGGTTTTGCAGGATGCGGAAAAAGATATAAAGGAAGCAGCCATTCTGGCATTGCGTCATGATCCGGATAATACAGAGCTTTTGCTTGCGCTGGTTAAATCTGAGCGGGGCAGGATGAAGGAGGCGGCAAAGCATTCTCTGGTACATATGAATCATGAGGATGCCATTGCGTATTGGAAACAGAATGCAAAGAAAGCACCGGAAAAAATGGTGGAATATCTGATGGATTCCCAGGAAGACTGGGCGTCAGATCTGGTTGCGGATATTTTGAATCAGTATATGGATAAGCTGGAAAAAATTCAACGAAAAGGTTTTTCTATGACAACAGGAGAACGTGATGAGTTATTAGCTTTATGGCGTGCAGCACAGGGAAAGCATTCAGAAAAGCTGTGTGCCTGCTATGAACGGCTGCGTTTATGGATTCCAGAAGCTGTAAAGGAAGTTTTAATGGATACCATGATGAAAGCGCCTCACGCAAATCTTACTTCTTTGGCTGAGAAACTATATGAAGAACATGGAGATCGGTACCTGGATTCGGCATTTCTGGCTTCTCTGATGTGTGATACACCGGAGACGGTATATGAAAGATTTCATGAGTATTTGGAAAATAGAGGATTTATTTCCGCAGCAACAGATAGAAGAAGAAATCCCAAAGGGATATTCCGGCTTTTTTTCAGGATGATGTATGTGGAATCTGAAAAGAGATTCATTGTTTCTCCTTATTCTTATGGGTATACGGTACGTTATCATGAAAGCTACCTGCATTGTGCCTCTCAGTATTATGTGATAAAGCAGGGGTTGGATCCAAGGTGGTATCCGCTGCTTCTGCACTATAAAGGAAGATTTTCCAATGAATTTTCTGATATACATCAGACTGCGTATGCAGATACGGAAGAGTACAATAATGCATATGATGCCATGGTGGCATATTTATATCAGCCGGGTCTGGAAGGGCTGGATCAGGAGTACAGAGAGTATTTTTATGAAAGTATTACAAAAAGAGGACTTACCATTGGTGCTGTCCGTATGTTGAAGCGACATGGCTGGATGGATTTTCATGGATTGTTTTCTTATTGTGATTCCAGCAAATTCAGCGACTGGAAGATGCTGGAATTACTAAGGGAGATGCCGTTTGATGGTGTTGAATTGGCAGAAGAACTGGAAGTAATGATGCAGAAAAATGATTTTTCAAAGACCAGACGATCCAGGCGGCTGCAAAACTGGTATGAGAGATTGAAAACCGGAGAATCTGTGAAAGATTTATGGTGATGTCTGCGTCAGCAGACATGTCCGTTTAGGATAAAATGAAGGAGAAATGAAGGAGAGGAGGGGATACGGTTTCAAGAAATATGGATTCCGTATCCAGTGAATATGAACCAGCAGAATGTACAGAGGCTGCCGGCAGAGCAGCTGTTTCAGAAAGAAATTGATACTTTGATTGCCAATGAGAAAAATCCGATTCCTGTGGGCTGGAAGATGTCTCCCAGGTCTGTGTTGACTTATATCTGCGGAGGAATCAGCGGCGGCGTAGAAATTACTCCCAAATACATTGGTAATAAAAGATTGGTGGAGATTGCCATTTCTACGTTGGTAACCGACCGTGCCCTGCTTCTGATCGGAGAACCTGGTACGGCAAAGTCCTGGCTGTCGGAGCATCTGGCTGCAGCGATCAATGGTGATTCCACCAGAGTCATTCAGGGGACTGCAGGAACAACGGAGGAGCAGATTCGTTATTCCTGGAATTATGCCATGCTGATCGGGGAAGGTCCTACAGAAAAAGCATTGATTCCCAGTCCTATTTATCGTGCCATGGAAGATGGCGCAATCGCCCGGGTAGAAGAGATCTCAAGGTGTGCCAGTGAAGTACAGGATGCATTGATCTCCATTCTTTCAGAGAAAAGGATTTCCGTACCGGAACTGGGGATGGAAGTTCCTGCAAAAAAAGGTTTTTCCATTATTGCCACTGCCAATACCAGAGATAAGGGTGTAAATGAAATGTCAGCGGCCTTAAAGCGACGTTTTAATATTGTTGTATTACCGGTTCCTTCTACTTTAGAAGCGGAGATGGAAATTGTAAAAAGCAGAGTAGCACAGTTGGCCGGCGGACTGGATCTGAATGCAGGATTGCCAGATGATCAGGTGATTGAAAAGGTATGTATGATTTTCAGAGAACTTCGCGGAGGTGTCACATTAGATGGAAAGCAGAAATTGAAATCAACTTCTGGTGTACTTTCCACTGCCGAAGCAATTTCTCTCCTGACCAATAGTATGGCACTGGCGGGAAGTTTTGGAACTGGTCGGATTACAGATTATGACCTTGCAGCTGGTTTGCAGGGAGCCGTTGTGAAAGAGGAAAAGGATGGGAAAGCCTGGGAAGAATATCTGGAAAATATTATGAAGAAACGTGGCCGGAACTGGCTTGGTCTGTACAAAGAGTGTAAGGAATTAACGGTTCATGAGTAAAAAAGCAGGGAATAATAATCAATCGATTGCCGGACCTCATATTTTTGGAATCCGACATTTGTCTCCGGGCGGTGCATGGCATTTGCGCAGTTTTCTGGACCGTATTCAGCCGGAACTGGTATTGGTGGAAGGACCATCTGATTTTACAGAATTGATTCCGGATCTGATCCAGAAAGAAGTGCATCCGCCAGTGGCAATTATGGTGTATACATTAGAAATTCCCATTCGGACCATACTTTATCCTTTTGCTGTCTATTCGCCGGAATATCAGGCAATCTTATGGGCGGCTGAGCATGGATGCCGCTGTGAATTCTGCGATCTGCCATCGGATGTATTTCTGGCACTGGAGTCATCTGCAGTAAGTGGACAGCAGCCAGAGGCAGAAGAACAGAACAAAACGAACAAATCGGACAAGCGTGAGCAAAGTCTGAATGATGTCTATAGGAAACTGGATGAATTGTCAGAGGATGGGAGTCAGGAAGCTTTCTGGGAACGAACGTTGGAGCAGGCAAAGACCTGTGATGGATATCGGCAGGGTGCAGCTTTGTTTGGGCGTTCTCTGCGGGAAGTGACAGGTGTGGAAAATCCAGATACTGTGGAAAACCGACTTCGTGAATCTTATATGAAATGGCAGATCCAGAAGGCTTTGGACGAAGGAATTCCAGCAGAAAAAATTGTTGTGGTTACGGGGGCATTTCATGTCAGTGGGTTGGAATGTGAAGTACTTCCCATGAAAGAAAAGGAGCGCAGGAAACTGCCATCTATGGAATGTAAAAAAACACTGATGCCGTATTCTTATTATCGTTTATCAGAACGTTCCGGGTATGGAGCCGGGAATAAAGCTCCTGCATATTATGAGCTTTTGTGGGATAGCTTTTGCCGTAAGGAACCAGGACATGCTATGTATCGTTATTTTTCGGAAATAGCAGAATTTCAGCGTAAAAATGGTATGGTTGTTTCTTCTGCGGAAGTTATTGAGGCAGTAAGGCTGGCATGTGCTTTGGCCAATCTTCATGATGGAACAATACCTGTGCTGAAAGATCTGGAAGATGCAGCTGTTACCTGTATGGGACATGGCATGTTTTCGGAAATTGCGCTGGCAGTGGCGGATACAGAAATCGGCACCAGAATTGGGAAACTGCCAGGTGGGATCAGTCAGACATCCATCCAGACGGATTTTTATCAAAAATTGGAAAAACTGCGCCTGAATAAATATAAAACCATGGTTGCCCAGGATCTGCTTCTGGATCTGCGTGAAAAATTAAGGGTTCAATCTAAGTCCGCAGCATTTCTGGATCTGGAGCGTTCTTTTTTTCTGCATCGTCTGCGTATTCTCGGAATTCGTTTTGCAGATTTGCGAGATGCAGTACAGGAGCAGGCAACCTGGAGAGAGCATTGGGTTCTGCAGTGGACAACAGAAGCAGAAATACAGATTGTAGAAGCGGTCTTAAAAGGCGATACCGTAGAACAAGCAGCAGCATTTCAATTAAAAGAACAGATTGAAAAAAGTCGTAATATGGCAGAGATTGCTGGTGTTATGGAAGATGCTTTTTGTTGTGGTATCCCTGAAAGTGCAGCACATGCATTAAAGATGCTTCAGTCCATGGCAGTAGATGCAGCTTCCATACCCGAGATTGCCCAGACATCAGCCAGTCTATCACTCATGATACAATACGGGGATATTCGAAAGCTGGACAGGGAACCTTTGATTCCTGTACTGAGTCAGTTATTTTTACGTGCCTGTCTCATATTGGCAGAAGAATGCAAATGTGATGACGCAGCATCTGCTTCTTTGATTGAAGCTTTAAATACATTAAATCGTGTGGCAGTAACGCATGATTTTCTGGATGAAGAAAGGTTTGAGCGGGTATTACTGGAAATTTCAGAAAGAGATGATCTGAATACCAGGATATCCGGTTTTGCAGCGGCACTTCTCCTGGAAAAATGTGCCATGACCAGTGAAAAACTGGGACAGGAAGTGGAGCGAAGGCTTTCAAAAGGAATTCCGGCAGAGCTGGGGGCGGGATGGTTTGAAGGGTTATCCATGAAAAACCATTATGCATTGATTGCCAGGTTGATTTTATGGGAAAAGCTGAGTGATTATCTGGATACACTGGATGATGAGGAATTTAAACGAGCGCTGGTCTTTCTGAGACGGGCATTTGCAGATTTTTCTTCAGAAGAAAAGCATCAGATTGCAGAAAATCTGGGTGAAATCTGGCAATTGAATCCTGAGCAGGTCAGTGAAGTGCTAAATGATGTGCTGCAGGTTGATGAGCAGGAATTGTTGGATGCGCTGGACGACTTTGATTTTGATGATATTTAGCACCGCAGGAATGGGAGCATATCCGAAAAATCATTCAGAGAACCTGCACGTTCAGTTTTGATCAAATTTAATAGATTTTTGCATGTAATTTTTTGCATGTAACAGTAAAGAGGCTGAAAAAGATATGGATAGGATGGAACAGATTAAACGCTGGCGGTTGATTTTGGGGCAGGAAAGTGAAAGTACCTTTGAAAATATGATGCCCGGACAGGGAATGGTCTTTTCAGAGGAACAAATGATGATGGATCAGGCGCTGGAAGCGATTTATGATAAGAGTTCAAAAAGAAGTTTTAACAGCCAAAGTCAGGGCGGAAAGGGTGTAGGCAGAGGACCATCAAATCCGGTAGTATCCAGATGGCTTGGAGATGTCCGGTCTTTATTTGATAAGGAGATTGTAAAGATTATTCAATCCGATGCGATGAATCGATGTGGATTGAAGCAGCTGATCTTTGAACCGGAATTATTGGATGATCTGGAACCGGATATGAACCTGGCAACAGCGATTCTGGCACTAAAAGATCAGATTCCTGCCCGTTCAAAAGAGAATGTTCGGGCTTATATTCGAAAAATTGTGGAGGAAATTAATAAACTGCTGGAGCAGGATATTCGAAGAGCGGTTATTTCCTCTGTTAATAAGAATCGACATTCTCCGATTCCTTCTGCGTCAGCGCTGGATTTTCGGACAACGATTCGCAGAGGAATTAAAAACTATAATCCGGAGTTGAAAAAAATCATACCGGAGCATTTTTACTTTTTTGATCGGACAGCTGCCACAGCGGCCAATAAATATACCATAATTTTGGATGTGGATCAAAGTGGTTCCATGGGGGAATCAATCTTGTATTCTTCTGTTATCAGCTGTATTCTGGCCAGTATGTCTTCCATAAAGACAAGAATTGTAGCTTTTGATACGCAGGTGATGGACCTGACAGAAAAATGTGAGGATCCGGTGGATCTACTATTTGGATTTCAGATGGGCGGCGGAACGGATATTAACCAGTCGGTGGCATATTGTCAGCAATTCATTGAATCTCCGAAAAAAACAATTTTCTTTTTAATTACCGATTTAGAAGAAGGGGGAAACCGGGCGGCCCTTTTAAGACGACTGGAAGAGATGAAAGAATCTGGAGTAACAGTAATCTGTCTATTGGCCATAGCTGATGGAGGAAAGCCTTATTATGATGCTCAGATGGCGGCCAGAGTAGCCGGTATGGGAATTCCATGTTTTGCCTGCACACCCACATTGCTGCCTGTCTTGCTGGAAAAGGCGCTTAAAGGACATGCGATTAAAGAAGCAGATTTTGATTGACAATAGATAATGTTTTTGCTATGCTGTCTACAGTTAAAAAAGGTGGTGTTAAGATGATTATTACTTTCTGCAAATAGTTTACCGGAATTTTTAATTTCCGGGGTTTGATTAACTTATTTTTCTAAAATTATAATTAGGACTATAATTTTATAGTGCAATGATCAGGTGCTTTCATAATTTAGGTATATGGTTATTTAAGGATGTTCAATTATAATTTGGAAAGATTATTTATCATGCCTGCAGAAAGAATAACCGTTAAAGCACTGTTTCGTATTATATATAATTTATTTGATGACTTTAAATTGTTTAAGACAGTGTATATTCATG
>JBGVFN010000093.1:0-2764 GCA_045121095.1 Lachnospiraceae bacterium
TATCGAATCGGGAAGGGGATTTTCACGCACCGGTCAGATCCGGCCGGACTTTGCGGCGCCCGGAGTAAATGTTTCCGCCTTAAACGGAAAAAAGACGGGCAGCAGCCTGGCGGCCGCTATCACAGCCGGGGGCGTGGCCCAGTTTCTGCAGTGGTCGGCAGTGGAACGCAATAATGAGTATCTGGAAAGTAAGCAAGTAAAGAATTTTTTTATCCGCGGGGCCTCACGGAGTCCCGATCTGGTGTATCCGAACAGAGAGTGGGGTTACGGCCGGCTGAACGTGGCCGGGACCTTTGATGTGCTGGCGGGACTGTAGCGGGAAAGGAAAATAATGTAAAAATGCACATAAATGGCCATGTAATTTTTTTGTAATGGGACATATTGACGAAAGACACAAAAAAGTTATATTGCCAGATGGCTAAAAGAATGGTAAGCTTAACTGGTAATCCTATGCAGTCCGAGTATGCAGAAGATATCAAGGGAGTGGTAATTTATATGAAGAAGCGTAAGTATTTATATCGTTTGATTATAATTATAATTTTAATATTATTCCTTCCCACCATTCTCTTCTTTGATGTTTTATGGAAAAAATCTTTTGCCGAGCTGGAAAAAGTGAATGAACTGTATTATGACAAAATGTTGAACTCCTATATATCTCTGTTTGATGATATCATAAAGGAGCTGAATACCTTTACGGCATCAGTCAGCGTGGAGAGCAGGCAATATACGAACATTCTCTATAATGGTGTGGAAGAGCTGGAAGGAAATTATCTCCACCTGTATAATGTGGCAAATGCGTTGTCACAAAAGCAGATTGTCTCTAATGTGAGCGAATGGGGCATATATGTTTATGGTGTAGACAGGATTATAAAGCCCAAAAGGACATTATCATCGGAGCAATTTGTCTGGACTTATGAAAGTACATCAAATGAAAAACTGCCGTTAGCTCAATTCTTTTCTTTAGACACAATCATTTAGGCGTTTACCGATATGCTCCAGACTCAATTTGAGTCCGGAACCATCATCTTCGACTCAAAGCCAAGTCGCTTTAATATCTGGATATCTCGTTTCCTTACGTTCTTGAGATTCCAGTTGTTGCCTCTCCGCTCCATCTTCATACATCTCGCCATAAGCAGGATATCGTGAACGGAGATTGTGTTGTCATCAAGCGATTTGACGGCTGAGATCATTTTCTGATGAATCTGGCCGGTGATCAGCATGATGAACGAAAAACCTTGCTCCTTATAATAATCCTGGATCATAAGGTCGTTGAAATCGCCTGTGTTTTTCAGGTACTGGTAAAAAGTTTCTATGCCCCAGCGTTTTTTGTAACCCCCAAATACTTCTTCGGCAGTTTTTGCAGTATTGCTTTGAAGAACATATACACCGAAGGTTTCCTTGTTTTGCTCAAACTTTTCCTGTGTATATCCGGATCTGCCGAGTTCTATACAATGCTGGTAGTTGAAACGGCACTTCTCGTTTTCGTCAATGTCCCGGAATACATAAACATACTCCGTGTCACTGATCTTCCGGGACACATATTCGATACGGGCATGTTTTTTGCCAGATCTGTAATAGAAACTGTCTGTATATTTGACATCCTTCATTACATCTCGGAATACATCCGTATTGGATGGAACCGGTATGATGTAAGTGTTATCGTTGGCTGACAGAATCTCAAGGTTTTTAGCACTGTAGAATCCGCGGTCAATTACGAAAAGGATCCCTGAAAATTCCAGCAGATCTGCAATGTCCTCTATTGTTGATTTATCATTGCAGGTACCGCGGAACATTCGCGCAAAAAGCGGAACTCCGGTGTTAATGTCATAGCCCATGAGAAGATTGACCTGATCCTCTTTAAGGCTGCTGAATTTATATCCTGCCTCACCAAGGTCATTTTCATCAGAGCAGGATCGGATCGCGTGTCCATCAATGGCTATGGCAGAGGATGAATCGATAATTGCAGCGTTCTCATAGTTGATAACCCTTGTAGTTCTCCTTCCAAGATCATCAAGAAGGTTTCCGAGAGCGGTCTTCCCCATCCTGAAAGGAAGGTTTTTGTATTCCTGTGAAAGCCAGCTTTGCTCATAATAGCCCTGAACCTGGTCGAGATGGACAAAGCCGTTGGCATAAAGGATACTGGCATACGCAAAGATTTGGGTGGCACGGTCTACAGGGAAGAATTTCTTCAGCGAGCAAAGAACGCTCTCTGCAACTGCTTCTATCAATGCATACTGTCCATACTCAAGAACAGTTATTTCGTCCTGGGATTCTTCCCCTTTATATAGATGATAGTTTCTGTTGGGGATGAAGCCTGTACCAGCTATAATGGTTCCTATGCTTTTGCCGGTTTTCTTTCCCCATCTTCCACTTGGAAGCCTTATGGACTGGTACATATATACATAGTAATGACCGTTAATGAGTTTGATCTCAGTGCAGGGTCCCGGCCTGTGCTGCTTGATCTCTTCAGGAATCGAATTTGTCGCCATGGTACTAACCTCTCATTCATATCGGTAATATCTATAAGATTATAATACCATATATTGGCAAAAAATGCAAGCTCAAAACTGCTGAAAAGCCTTATTTATCACGGTTTCTTCGGACTTTTAGATGTTGTTAACATCATCAAACAGTTGCGTATCTGTAAGGCATATCGGTAAATAAATTAATGATTGTGATTAGACATGCGTTGACATTGGAACAGCAGAGAGCGTTTATGAATTATATTGCTCAGAGTCCGATATTTGTTGGCTGGCATTCCTTT
>JBGVFN010000094.1:0-6794 GCA_045121095.1 Lachnospiraceae bacterium
TAAATGGCGGAATTACAGAGCTACATTGCTAAGGAGACCTTTGGTCAAACGTCGGCACTTAACGAGCGGCTTTCTGTAAAGAAAGACGAGAGTTTAGTGTCCGCTACGTTTGGGCAGAGCGAGAGCGCGTCTCCGTGTAATGGAGCTCTGTAATGGAGCCTTCACTACCTTATAAAATTACACGATTCATGTTCGCTGCAGTACTAATTTGCCGCAATCGGTTCCAATACCATCTTATGAATAGGAGTTCCCAAGGAAGAGAACCGTTCTTCATATTCGGTCATAATATTGCCTTCGTTCATGGGATCATGATGCAGATCGTGGGTAAATGCAATCAGATTCCAGTCCGGTGCGCTTTCTGCTGTTTCCAGAGAAAACTGGAATAAATCCGTATTATCAGTCTTAAATTCCAGATTGCCGGAGGGATGGATGATCTGTTTGTAGCGGGCCAGGAACTGCAAAGAAGTCAGGCGGCGTTTGGCATGGCGGTCCTTGGGCCAGGGGTCGGAGAAGTTCAGATAAATCCGTGCCACTTCACCGGGGGCAAATATTTTGCAGATGTCTTCTGCGTCCATACGAATAAAACAGAGGTTGGGCAGCTGCAGTTCTTCCTGTTTTTCCAGAGCACGGAGCAGAACGCTGGAATATTTTTCAATACCAATATAGTTAATCTGAGGGTTTTTCATGGCAAGTTCTGTAATAAAACGTCCTTTTCCCATACCAATTTCAATATGAATGGGGTTCTGATTGCCAAATTGCTGATACCAGAGGCCTTTTTTTTCTTCGGGAGTTTCGTAGCAGTACATGCTGGCCGCGATGGCTTCGCGGGCACCGGGAACATTTCTTAATCGCATTTTTTTAAAATCGGATTCTACTGCCGCATCTGTGTGAAAATGTAACAGTTCAGCCAGGCCGAATCGTTACGTGAAAATAAACGAGACAGTACCGGGAATCCGTCCTTTCCTGAGATAATATTTATAAGGTGATGTAACGATTCAGCAGGAATTACGAATGCCTGCTGAATGAATTCAGGACAATAAAGTAAAGCTGAACTGTTACAACGTGTTTTGATTATACCAGAAAATTTAGAAAATTTTTATCTTTTTTTCAGGTATCCTTAATTGGTAAAAGAATGTACGCCCTTGTCAATCAAGGGGGATTTGTAGTAAGATATATTTATCTTCGTTGTAAAGGGCTGTATATGCCTTTGTCCACGGAAGGTATGATTCGAAAATTATTCATTTGGCTAAACGCCAAATACGATTTTCTGTCCCAAATACCATTTACAAGTAAGCTTGACATGGTATTTTGAACAAAAAACATGCTTGGCTGAATAGTTACTAAAAATCCCGTTGCAAAAGGCAATGATTAAGGAGTTTGATTTTGAAAGAATATAGCAATAACCGGCTTTTTTCAAAGGCCGGAAAGTATATAAAGAAATTTATTTTGTTAACCTGTATGATGTGTTTACTGGGGGAAACTACGGTTTCACAGGGAATGACAGCATATGCAGCTGAGGTTTCCAAAACCGAAACTTCTGATTCTGAAACTTCTGAAGCGGAAGAAACGAAATCAGGAAAAACAAAATCGGGAGAAACAAAAGAGGAAACGAAAAAGACCACAAAGGTGGAAATCGGGAAAAAGACATCCGCTTCTACCTATATTAAGGCCAAAGACTGGCCTTCGGGTCCTTCTGTCAGTGCGTATGCGGCTGTTTTGATGGATGCGGAGACGGGAACGGTTCTGTATGCCAAGAATCCGGATACACAGATGTATCCTGCCAGTATTACAAAGATTATGACAGCTTTGCTGACACTGGAGCACAGTAAGCTGACAGATACGCTGGTTTGCCAGGGAGAAGCCCTGGATGCGCTTCCGCCCAATTATGTGACACTGCCCATTGCAGAGGGGGAAAAAATGAGTGTGGAAGATTGTATGGGCGGTCTTCTGCTGTATTCTGCCAACGATGCAGCCAATGCGCTGGCAGTTCACGATGCAGGCAGTATTGCTGCATTTGCTGAGCTGATGAATGAGCGGGCAGAGCAGGCAGGAGCCAAGAATACTCATTTTAATAATCCAAGCGGCCTGCATGAAACAAATCACTACACCACGCCCTACGACATGTGCCGTATTATGCGTGAATGTGTTCAATTCGATGATTTTAAACGGCTGGCCGGTTCCAGAGTCTATACTTTGGAAGCCAACAACAAGCGGAAAGAGGAACTGACCATTTATGCAAAAGATAAGATGCTGTTCCCCACCTCCGGCTATTATTATGAAAATATTGTCTGCGGCAAGACCGGATATACCGATGAGGCGGGCAATACACTGGTTTCCTATGCGGAAAAAAATGGCATGAAGCTGGTCTGCTGTGTTATGAAATGCACAGGAAACGGAGGTATTTACAAAGATACAGAAGCATTATTTGAATTTGGATTTGACAATTTCAGTATTGTGGATGCTTCGGATGCAGATGAACGCTTTACCTTAAAAGATGCCGGTATTTTCGCTTATGAAGATATGTCATCGGTAGCTGCATTTAACATCGAAATCGCTGAGAAAAGTCTGGTGGTACTGCCCTCTGGCGTTGGTCTGAACAAAGTGGATACCGATATCCGTTATCTTTCAGATGCTCAGGACGGCTGTTTTGCGGAAATAGATTATCTGTACCAGAACATGGTGGTGGGAACTGCCCGGCTGAAGATGAGCAGCGCGGTTGTCGATAATACAGAAAGCTTTGATTTTGACTCGCATATGGAAGTAGAAACACTGGCCGCAGAGTCCGACAACAGCAGCAACAATGCGCTGGGTGACATCTGGAGTCAGACAAAGAATATTGATGTACGTGTGGTGATCGGAATTGTAGTAGTTTTGATCATAATTGTGGTGGCTGTCATTATCAGCATAATACGCCAGAAAGATGACCGGATTCATTTTAATAAAAATAAACGGCGCAGACGCAGATATTAATACATTAAAAAGACCGTATATAGATTCTGCAGAAATTGAAATTCTGTAGAAATCTGTATACGGTTTTTTTGTGGTTTATTTTACCACTACAGCAAACTTCGTTCAGATATTACCTGGATTTTTACAAAAAACGTAAATGGCGGAATTACAGACCTGTAATGGAGCCTTCATTACCTATAATTTCGCAGGTAAAGTTACGTTATCAAGGTTCGCAGTAGCATTATAGATTCTGTTTATTTTTCTTACGTTTGCTGACCGCTGTGGGTGATATGGTCAGATTTACAGCACCTTCAGGCGGTGTGTAAGCGGCAGCAGCAATACGGCTGCGGCGAATCCGTCTTTTCACCCGGAGCTGCTCCTGTTTTTCACGAATCATGTCAGCCGTTTCCTGGCTGATCATTTTTGTAGTACGAATGGCAAAATAATGTCCATTGTCTGTTTTTTTGATCCGGATTTTTCCCTGCATATATCCGTGCTCCGGACACATGGAAAGGGAATAGTAAACGCTGTTATTGGAAGTAAACCAGCGGATTTTTTTACGAAGGGAGCGTCCGCATACATGACAGGGAGTCACTGTAACCATGCGGTCGTTCATAATATCTTCTTTATTATCGTAAATTTGTGATACGAACTTGGAATACTGGGGAAAATGAAGGAAAATTTCTTCTTCTCGTCCGGCGGGTGGATAATGGTAATCAACAGAACAGTAAATAGCAGCCTGTTCCGGATTCATGCTGGCAAGAATCTCAGCTGTGTAGCAGGCATCATCGATGGCACAATGAAAAGGACGCTGCTGTTCCAGCTTCAGAAAATCAACAGCATATTTCAGTGATTTACGGCTTTTTCCGTCTTCGTAAAACATGCTGAACAGCTTTTGTACATCATAATAAAACAGCGGTCTGGCCAGTTTCTGCTGCATCTTGTAAAAGTCCATATTATTCTGCAGGTAATCCAGATCCATAGGACCCCATGTAGCAAAAGTATAATCGTTACCGCACCATTTCAGAAAATCCTTTATAACCACCGGAAACTTTCTGGCCTTATTAAAATCCTTCAGACTTACCTTCAAAAGCTGTTTTGTACGATAGTGCAGCTGGTGATAAACCTGCGGGCGTATACGTTCACTGAAGGTATCCACAATCTGAAAAGATTGACTAAGGCGGACAGCGCCGATTTCCAGAATTTCGAAAGGAAGGTCCGGATTTTCACGTTCTTTACCGCCTGGACATTGGTTCCATTCCAGATCTAAAACAATGTAATCCATAGTCGTTATCCTCCCGGGACAAAATATCCCCTGATACAAAGGTCAAAAGTTTATTTTCATTGTCAGGAAAATGAACCGGCAAAGGAAATTCAGACTTTTTGAACTTTGAATCATCCCATTTATTAAGTCTAACATAAATGCAGGGGATTGTCCAGAGGACGCCAGACGGGTGAGTGGGAACAGGTAAGGGGAAATGTTTTGACGTTAAAAACTCTCTTTGTCAGGCATTTTTCAACGTATTTCCCCTGTAAAATCTTCCTTGAAACTTCACAGGAATCATGATATATTTTAAAGAAAGGGTGTCAACGGCAGACGGTTGACCCGGTAAAATGAATCAGTAGAAATAGTCGCTCAACTTACCAGGTCGGGGCGGCTATTTTTGTAACTATTCAGCCAAGCTGAACTGTTATCTATTTCTGCGTATTATTCTGGAGCGTGTTAAAAATATTTAAGGAGGGACGTGTATGAATAAGAAAACAAATAGTTCGGTTATTACGGTAATTCTTGTGCTTGGTATGTTTATCAGTACGTATGGACAATACCAGCTGGCTGCAGTTCCCGGTTCCATTTATCAGCTTTATCAGCTGAATGATGTGCAGTTTTCCGGGCTGATGACAGCTTCTATGATTCCCAGTATCTTTTTGGGAGTCCTTATGGGAGTTATTGCAGACCGTTTTGGGCTGAAACGGATCATTTCCATTAGTTTGATTATTTCTATCATTGGTTTTGTGCTTCGGTGTTTTGCATCTGATTATGCTGCCATGTTCCTTGCCATGACCCTGACCGGGTTTGCATCGGCGGTTTTTAGTGCCAATCTTTCCAAGATTGTTGCCTGTGTTTATCCGGTGGAGAAGATGGGAAAAATGGTAGGCGTGTTGATGACAGGAATGACTGGTTCCATGCTGGCTGCTTATGCCACCACCGCATTTATTCCTTCCGTAGAGATTGCTTTCTGGATTGCGGCGGCGATTTGTATTTTGACAGGGGTGCTGTGGATTTTTCTGACGAAGGATTCGGATTTTCAGAAGCACGCAGAATCTGAAGATGTTCCTTTGCGGGAATCCTTTGGGGTATGTTTGAGGAGCAAAAATACATGGCTGCTGGGACTGTCTTTGATGTTTTTATTTGGCGGAGGTATGGTGGTATCCAATTTTCAGGTTGCGGCACTCACCACATTAAAAGGATATTCTCAGGCATATGCAGGTACATTCGGTACGGTTTTAATGATTGGAGCCCTCATTGGTGCTGCATTAATGCCAGCATATGTCATTGGTAATAAAAAGGCTCCGGTTATTTTGCTGGTTTCCGGTGTGATTGCTGGCATTGCCATGCTGGCCATTCCTTATACTTCTGCGCCGTGCATCTATATTGGAAGCTTCCTGAATGGAGTGCTTCGTGGTGGCATGATCTCTATCTTAACTGCATTTCCGGTTATGTTTCCGGAGATTGGTTCCAGATATGCGGGGACTTCAGGTGGTTTTGCCGTGACTTTACAGATGATTGGCGGAGTGGTGATTCCGACATATATCATTGTTCCGCTGGGTAACGGCAGCATGTCCATGTATTTTGTTTACGGTATGATCAGTATGCTGATTTGTTCCGTACTTGCTTTTGTTGTGGCGGGGGCAACTGTAAAAAAAGAATGATTCCTTCTTTTCTCTTTTTGTGATATGATTATCAGATAGCGTTTAAAATGGTAACAGTTCAGCAGGGGCTGAATAGTTACTAAAAAATATTTTAGAGCGTGTGTGGATGATTTTTCAGACACGTTTCAGGATAGGAAGGATAGATTTCAGAACATGTGTAAGTGCTTTTGGGACATGTTCTGAGGAAGATTGGTTCTATGAGCAGGATTTTTTATCTGATGGGGAAAAGTGCTTCGGGGAAGGATCGGGTTTATCGGGAATTGATGAAGTATTTTTCTTTTGAAAAGATTGTAATGTATACAACCAGACCCATGCGTCAGGGGGAAATAGACGGTGTGCAGTATTATTTTACAGATGAGGCAGAGTATGAACGGCTTTTGTCCAGTGGTAAGGTGATTGAGTCACGTTGTTATCAGACGGCGCATGGTCCGTGGATTTATTATACAGTGGACGATGGGGTGATTCACAGAGATGGAGCGGAGCAGTATCTGATCATCGGGACGCTGGAGTCTTATGAGAAGCTGAAAGAGTATTTTGGTGAGGATATGTTGGTTCCCATCTATCTGGAGGTGGAAGATGGACTGCGTCTGGAACGGGCGCTGAACCGGGAAAAACAGGAAGCGGCTCCGCGCTACAAGGAAATGTGCCGCCGTTATCTGGCTGATGAGGAGGATTTTGCGGAGGAAAAACTGCAGGCGGCAGGGATTGTACGCAGATTTTCCAATGAACAGCTGGAAAAGTGTCTGGAAGAGGTTGTGTTATATATAAAAGAGAATATGATGTAGAAATCGTGTTACAGGAAACGATTTTGACCGATTCATAATTTCCTGCGGAATACCCTAAAGGGCACGCGATTATTCATTCGGTTAAACGCCGAATACGATTTTCGATCAAAATTACTGTTTACAAGCAAG
>JBGVFN010000095.1:0-17005 GCA_045121095.1 Lachnospiraceae bacterium
AAAAACGTAAATGGCGGAATTACAGAGCTACATTGCTAAGGAGACCTTTGGTCAAACGTCGGCACTTAACGAGCGGCTTTCTGTAAAGAAAGACGAGAGTTTAGTGTCCGCTACGTTTGGGCATCGTTAACATGCAAACAAAGCTCCGGTGAAGCTTTGTTTGTAGAGCGAGAGCGCGTCTCCGTGTAATATAGCTCTGTAATGGAGCCCTCACTACCTTATAAAATACACAATCAATGTTCGCTGTAGTACTAAAGTTTTTGTTCAAATATCGTGTCAAGCTTGCTTGTAAACGGTATTTGAGTCGGAAAGGTAATTTATCTCAGGAGGAATGAAAATGAACGTAAAACAGGAAGTTAGTGTTAAAAAAGTAACCGCAGATGCACAGGAATATTTTGGAAAGGGATTTTTCTGCTGTGAATCCGTAATTGCATCTATTGTAGATAATTTTGAACTGGATGTGCCCAGAGAAGTAATTGCCATGTCTTCCGGTATGGCAGGCGGCGCAGGTCGTAATGGATGTATTTGCGGTGCTGTAAACAGCGGTATTATGGCACTTGGTTTGTTCTTTGGCCGTACAGAGCCTGGTGATCCCAAAGCAGAAAAATGTGTGGCGCTTGTAAAGGAATTTTACAGCAGTTTTCAGGAAATGAGCGGAAAAACAGGTGTCTGTTGTCGCGTCCTGACGAAGGGAATGGATATGAAAGCAGGAGAACATAAGGAACAGTGTCTGCGTTTTGTTGGTTTCTGTGCAGGAAAAGTGGCAGAAATTGTAATCAGGGAACTGGGACTGACTAATTTGGACGAGCAGCAGTAGGACCTATGGAAAGGGAAAGGTATATTTGGCTGAAAGACTAATAATTACAGCAGGTTTATAAACAGAATCAAGGAGAACACTTATTATATGGAAACAAGAGTTGCGGTTATCAGTATTATTATTGAAGAGCAGGAATCGGTTCAGGCAATGAATGAGATTTTAAACCATTATGGGAACTACATTATTGGCCGTATGGGTATTCCCTATCGTGCTAAGGGAATCAATATTATCAGTATCGCCATTGATGCGCCTCAGGATGTGATCAGTGCTTTATCCGGTAAAATTGGTAAATTAAAAGGTGTCAGCTCCAAGGCTGCGTACTCCAATGTGGGACAGAAATAATAAATGATAGGAAAGATGAAGCATTGAAAGATAAAAAATTACATTCAGGGAAGTTGAGTATTGGATGGACGGTTACTCTGATTTTTCTTCCTATTGCGGCGGCATTGATTGCTTTGGCCATTGGACGGATCTGGATCAGCCCGGTGGAGGTGCTGCAGGCCATTGCTGTGAAAATTACTGGCAATTCCAGTCTGGCAGAGATCAGCCGGATGACGGAACAGACTTTGTGGAGTCTGCGAATGCCCCGTATTTTGCTGGCGCTGCTGGTGGGAGCCGGGTTATCGGTGGCCGGTTGTGCTTTTCAGAGTTTATTTGCTAATCCACTGGCCACACCGGATACGCTGGGTGTAGCCAGCGGAGCAAGTTTTGGTGCGGCATTGGGAATTTTGCTGGGCTTTAGTATGATTGGCATTCAGCTGACCTCGCTTTTGATGGGTGGTCTGGCTGTGACATTGACCTGGCTGGCCGGTGCCAGTAAAGAACGGGGGCTGAGCACCATTGTGCTGGCTGGTATTATGATTGGTTCGCTGTTTAATGCGCTGGTTTCGCTGGTAAAATATATGGCTGATGCGGAGTCCCAGCTGCCGGCGATTACCTACTGGCTTATGGGTGGGTTAAATACGGCTGGATACAAAAATTTGGTATTTGGCGCACCGGTGATTATTGTGGGAATTGTGGTTTTATATCTGCTGCGCTGGCGGATGAATCTGCTGCCGCTGACAGAGGATGAGGCAAGAGCCTCCGGTGTCAATATTTCCCTTTTGCGTGGTATTACAGTGGTGTGTGCCACGGCCATTACCGCCTCCTGTGTTTCCATGTGCGGACAGGTAGGCTGGGTAGGTCTGCTGATTCCCCATATGTGCCGCATGAAATTTGGCAGCAACCATCTGGCATTGATTCCTGCTTCCATCAGTTTTGGAGCAGTATTTATGGTTGCGGTGGATACGGTGGCAAGAAGTATGACAGCAGCGGAAATTCCTGTTTCCATATTAACTGCCATTATTGGCGCACCGTTTTTCATTATCCTGATGCGCAGAAGCGGGGGGTGGCAGTTATGAAATTGACAGTCGAGCACGGCAGTTTTTATTACCATAAAGACACGCCGATTTTCAATGATATTAATTTTTCTGTAGATTCCGGCGAGATTCTGGCTATTCTGGGGCCAAATGGCGCTGGAAAAACCACCATGCTGCGCTGTATGATGGGCATGTTAAAATGGCGGGGAGGAAAGAGTCTTCTGGACGGAGAGGACATTCGAACCATGCCGCCTAAAAAGCTTTGGAGCAAGATGGCTTACGTGCCTCAGGCAAAGGGCGTTTCTTCTGCCTATACTACTTTTGAAATGGTACTTTTGGGCCGCAGCAGTCATATGAGTGCATTTTCTGCCCCCAAAAAGGCCGATATTGAAAAGGCACAGGAAGTGATGGAGCTGCTGGGAATTACCAATCTGATGGATAAAAAATGCTCTGCTATCAGCGGCGGTGAGCTGCAGATGGTGCTGATCGCCCGGGCGCTGGCGGCAGAACCGAAGGTGCTGGTACTGGACGAGCCGGAGTCCAATCTGGATTTTAAAAACCAGCTGGTGGTGCTGGATGCCATGACGGGTCTGGCGCAAAATGGCATGACCTGTATTTTCAACACCCATTATCCGGCCCATGCCCTGCAGCGGGCGGACAAGGCACTGATTCTTGCCCGGGGCGGTGAATATGTCTTTGGCAGCGCTGCATCTGTAGTAAATGAAGAAAATATCTGCAAAACCTTTGGTGTGCAGGCTGTAATCGGGGAAATCGAAACCCAGACCAATATTTTAAAAGATGTGGTGCCGTTAAGCATTGTACAGCCCGGTGAAGGAAGCGGAAACGAAAAATCTGCTGAGGATGAAAGCCAGAAACGCTGTATTGCCGCTGTCACCATTATTGCCAACAGCAATGAAATGGCAGATAAGATCAATGGACTGCTGCATGAATATAATTCTCTGTTGATTGGACGTATGGGAATGCCTTATCGGGAATGCGGCCTGTTCATTATTAATACAACTCTGGACGGAGCGCAGGGTGAGATTCTGGAACTGTCTCATAAACTGAATATTCTGCCGGGAGTCAGTGTAAAAACCACCTTTGCTAAGGGGGATTTTTGAAAGGAGAACCATTATGATAAAAATTGCAGTTTACGGAAAAGGTGGTATCGGTAAATCCACGACGGTTTCCAATCTTTCTGCCGCATTAAGCGACATGGGTTATAAAGTCATGCAGATCGGCTGTGACCCCAAAGCAGATTCCACTGTAAGTCTTCATGGAAAGGAAAAGGTAAGTACGGTGTTGGAACTGGTACGTGCCCGTAAAAATGACTTTACTCTGGAAGATATGGTTACAGTTGGCTACGGCGGTGTTATTTGCGTGGAAGCAGGCGGCCCTACACCGGGACTTGGCTGTGCCGGACGCGGTATTATTGCAGCTCTGGAAAAGCTGGCCGAAAAAGGTGCTTATGAAGTTTATAAGCCGGATGTGGTTATTTATGACGTACTGGGTGACGTGGTCTGCGGCGGTTTCTCCATGCCCATGCGCGGCGGCTATGCAGATAAGGTATTTGTCATTACCTCCGGTGAAAATATGGCAATTCATGCGGCAGCAAATATTGCAGTGGCTATTGAAGGATTCAAGGGACGTGGCTATGCGCAGCTGGGCGGCGTGATCCTGAACCGGCGCAATGTAAAGGATGAGGACGCTAAAGTAGCAGAGCTGGCAGAGGATATCCATTCCAGTGTCATTGCCACATTAAGCCGCAGCGATACCGTACAGGAAGCAGAAGACCTGGGTAAAACCGTGGTGGAAGCCTTTCCTGACAGTGCCATGGCAGAAGAATATCGTGTCCTGGCGAAAAAATTGCTGGAGATTTGTGAGATAAAGTAATACGGAAAAGTGTAACCGTTCAGCAGATGCTGAATCGTTACCGAAAAGGTTATGAGGTGAAATCATGCTGAAAAGAGTAAATGGGGAAATGGACCCGAAAGGGGTTGTGGTGCCGATCAAGGATGCTGCATTTCCTGCTCCTTTTGCCTCCGGGCTGGAATATTCTTCTCCGGCCAGAGGTACCTGGAATATTGTACATACAGGAATGCTCATTCCACAGGCACATCAGGTATTTGTCTGCGGTGCCGGCTGTCTGCGGGGTGTTGTGCTGACTGCAGCAGAAATGGGCGAGCAGGAGCGTTTTTCTACCGTAGCTGTCCGGGAACATAATCTGCTGGATGGGGACATGGAAGAATTGATTATTGAAGGCACCTGCGATATTATTGAAAAATTGCCGGTTCGGCCTCCCGCGGTGCTGGTTTACACCAGCTGCGTACATCATTTTGCCGGCTGTGACCTGGATATGATCTATGAAGAACTGCGGAGCCGTTATCCGGACATTGATTTTGTGGATTGTTATATGAATCCCATTATGCGAAAAAGCGGCCTGACACCGGATCAGCTCATGCGAAGCCGTCTGTACATGCTGCTGAAAGAGCGTCCCATCAATGAAAATGCCGTGGCAGTGATCGGCAATGACCTTCCCACCGATGCGGACAGTGAATTAATGATATTTTTAAAAGAAAATAACTTTAAGATTCATGAAATTACTTCCTGTGAAACCTATGAGGAATATCAGGAAATGGCGGAAAGTGCTTATTATATTTCCTATTATACACCGGCTGTAGCTGGCGGTAACATGCTGGCAGAGCGGCTGGGCGGCAAACATATTTATATGCCGTTCAGTTTTGATTATGATGAGATTGAAAATGGTTTTGTACGGCTTGCGGGTGAATTAAATGTACCGGTGCCCGATTTTACGGGAAAACGGGAGATGTGTCAGCAGGCTCTGAAGGAAACACTTCAATTAATTGGCCAGAAGCCCATTGCCATTGATTATACCTATTGTTCACGTCCCCTGGGACTGGCAAAATTGCTGCTGGATGCAGGATTTAACGTACAGCGGGTTTATGTAGACAGCATTTCCGGGGAAGAAAAGGAAACATTTGCTTATCTGCAGGAACATTATCCAGCATTGGAATTGTATCCCACCGTTCATGCTAAAATGCGTTTTATGGCGGCAAAGGAACCCTCTGATTTCCTTGCGCTGGGCCAGAAAGCTGCTTATTTTACCAATACCAATCATTTTGTAAATGTGGTAGAAGGCGGCGGTCTGATCGGTTATGAGACCATCTGGAAAACATTGGAATGGATGCGGGAGGCATATGAGGAAGAAAAGGATATGCGCAACCTGATTCAAATGAAAGGACTGGGAGGTGGCTGCTGCTTATGAAACAGACTGCAAGAATTATTTCAACCTATTCGGCAGATGTATTTGGTGTGGCATCTGCATTGTTTGAACTGGGCGGCATGACCATCATGCATGACGCATCCGGCTGCAATTCCACCTACACCACTCACGATGAACCCCGCTGGTATGATATGGACAGCATGGTTTACATTTCTGCTCTTTCTGAAATGGAAGCCATTATGGGGGATGATGAAAAGCTGATCGGTGATATTGCGGCAGCAGCAGCAGAATTACATCCCAAATTCATTGCTTTGGCAGGCACTCCAATTCCTGCCATGACGGGATTTGATTATGAAGCGGTGGCAGAATTAATCGAGCAGCGCACAGGAATTCCCTGTTTTGGCTTTGCCACCACTGGTATGAACACCTACGTTCCCGGTGTTTCCATGGCACTGGAAGGAATTGCCAGAAGATTTGCAAAACGGGATGTGAAAAAAACAGAGCATCTTTCTGCCAACATCCTGGGGCTGACTCCACTGGATTTTTCCACAAATGGAACCGACCGTTCCATCGCCGAATTCCTGGAAAAATCTGGGTTTGAAGTTATTTCCCGCTGGGCCATGGGCTCTTCTCTGGAAGAACTGGCAGAAGCCGGCCGTGCTCAGGTGAATCTGGTGGTTTCTTCCACCGGACTTGGAGCTGCAAAAGCTTTAAAAGAAATATTTGGCACACCTTACGTGGTGGGAATGCCCATAGGCTCAATCCGTGAAAACTGGCCAGAAGAAACCTCTTTATGGTCTTATAAAGAACTGTTGAAAGAAACACTTCTAACAGCTGTAAAAACCGGTGAAAACCGGATTTGTGGACAAAATCTTCTTGGTTATTCGAAGCTTTCTGAACCGGTGGAAAAGGATTCAAAAATAGTAGTCATCGGTGAAGAAGTCACCTCTCTTTCTCTGGCCCAGGCACTGGAAATAACACAGGGATGCAGTGTAACGGTACTTTGTGACACGGAATGTGATCATGGAATCCTGCGCAGCAAAGATGTGGCCGCACCTGATGAGGAAGAACTGGAAGAAGCATTAAAAGGTGCCCATATGGTCATTGCAGACCCCATGTATCAGCCCATCTGCACGGAAGTACCAGTATTTATCCCGCTTCCTAAAGAAGCCTTTTCCGGCAGATTATATCGGAAAGAAATTCCAAATCTGGTGACCGATCTGCATGTAATTACGGATAAAATGGGAAAGTAAATTCGGTATTCATTGAACGAGAAGATACAAAAGAATTTATAAGCGAAAGGAATTTTATATGAAAAAAATGAAAAAATTACTTTGCCTGCTTATGGCATGTGTATTATTAATTTCCATGAGTGGCTGTGGTACATCTTCCGATAAAAAAGAAACCGCCGCACCTCAAAATGAAACAGGCAGCGAAGCAAACAGTGACAAGAATGAAACCAAAGAAGGAACCCATATTATCGTGGACCACAATGGCAACGAAGTAGAAGTACCTTATGAAATCAACCGTATTGCAGTCTGCAGTATTCTCCCCCTGCCCAGTGTACTGGCGGTTTTCTTTGATTCCGCAGACAAAATCGTGGGAATGTCCGAAACCAGCATGACAGCAGCCAAAAACAGTCTGCTGGGCGAGCTGTATCCGGAAATTCTGGATGCAGAAACAGGATATATTGAAGGCTCCACCATCAACACCGAAGAACTGATGAAACTGGATCCGGATGTAGTATTTTATTTTGCAGCAGACGACCAGCTAAGAGAACAGCTGCAAAATGCCGGTTTCACAGCAGTAGGTGTTTCTACCAATAAATGGGGATACGACTGCATCGAAACCCTGAACCAGTGGATTTCCCTTCTCAGTGAAATGTTCCCTGAAAACGATAAAACTGAAATCGTAAGAAAATACTCCGAAGATGCCTACAACATGGTACAGGAACGTGTATCCGGACTTTCTGAAGAAGAAAGAGAAAAAGCATTCTTCATGTATCAGTACAGCGACACAAACCTGCAGACCTCCGGAAAATTATTCTTCGGCCAGTGGTGGGCAGACGCCATCGGTGCCATCAACGTATCCGAAGAATTATCCACGGACAACGCTGTCACAGCAAACATGGAGCAGATCTATGCATGGAATCCCTCTCTAATCTTCATGACCAACTTCACCACAGCCGGGCCGGAAGACCTCTATAACAACACCGTCGGCAACTACGACTGGAGCGGAATCGACGCAGTCGAAAACCAGCGCGTATACAAAATGCCCCTGGGCATGTACCGCGGCTTCACCCCCGGCGTAGACACCCCCGTAACCCTGCAGTGGTTAGCAAAAACCGCATACCCCGAACTCTTCGAAGACATCGACATCATAACCGTCACAAAAGACTATTATAAAGAAGTATTCGGCATAGAATTAACAGACGAGCAGGCCGCATCCATCTTCGCACCCGTCTCAGACGCAGGAAGCGGATTCTAAACAGGGTTGTAAATCCGCCATCTACGTTCCATGTAAAGCTTGTTGTAGTACTACAGCGAACGTTGATAGTCTAGGTAGTGAAGGCTCCATTACAAACCTGTATTACACGGAGACACGCTCTCGCTCTGCCCAAACGTAGCGGACACTAAACTCTCGTCTTTCTTTGCAGAAAGCCGCTCGTTAAGTGCCGACGTTTGACCAAAGGTCTCCTTAGCAATACAGGTCTGTAATTCCGCCATCTACGTTTTTTACAAAATTCAGGTAAAGCTAGAGCGTGTTTGAAAAATCATTCATGCAGTCGGCACACCTCAGTTTTGGCTAAATTTTTCTCAGATTCAGTCAGCGTAGCCCGCTACGCCTCCTTCATTTGAGAGAAATTTATCTCAAAATGGGATGTACATTCTGCATAAAGCCTTTTTCAAACACGCTCTAATATTCTTCAACAAAAACCAAGGGCTGTCACACCATTCCCCAGTGAAAGTCCATATATCTCCTGTCGGGACCATTGCAAACGCCGGCACTTAACGAGCGGACCGCCATATAGGCGGTTCGAGAGTTTAGTACCGCTGCGCTTTGCAGCTAAGCGAGAGCGGGTCCCAGAAGGAGACATATGGACTGAAACGGAAGCTGGACGAAAATGATACAGCCCCTTTTTTATATCCATCTCATTGAGCATATCCACATCCTATTTATAAGACCCCCCAATAAATCCCCCCCTTTTATAGATATTTGAAATTGGACACCTTTTTCGTATTTTTGTATGATGTAGGTATGCAAAGAAAGGAAAAATTCGGCAAATTTGCTGAACGGTCTAAAATTCGATATGATTTATTTTGATAATGCGGCCACGACACGTGTGAAGCCTCAGCGAGTGATCGACGCGGTGGTGCAGGCCATGAATACCATGGGAAATTCCGGAAGAGGTGTACATGATGCTTCACTGGATGCCTCCCGTTTGATTTTTGATACAAGATGCAAACTGGCAGAGTTTTTTGGCGCAGAAGCGCCCAAACAGATTGCTTTTACCGCCAATTCTACGGAGAGTTTGAATATTGCTTTAAAGGGAACCTTGAAACCGGGAGATCATGTGATTTCCACGGAATTGGAACATAATTCTGTGTTACGTCCTTTGTATGAGCTGAGAGAGCAGGGTGTAGAGGTTACTTTTGTGAAAAGCAATCGGCAGGGAACGCTTTCGTACGAAGATTTTGAAGCCAGTATCCGCCCCAATACCAGGGCCATCGTGTGTACTCACGGTTCCAATCTGACCGGAAATCTGGTGGATATTCAGCGGGTGGGTGAAATTGCAGCTGCCCATGGACTGCTGTTTATTGTGGATGCGTCTCAGACAGCAGGGGTATTTCCTATTGATGTGCAGAAGATGCATATTGATATTTTGTGTTTTACGGGACATAAAAGTCTTTTGGGGCCTCAGGGAACCGGCGGCATTTATGTAAGAGATGGTCTGACGGTGCGGCCTTTAAAATCCGGCGGCAGCGGGGTTCAGACGTACTTAAAGACACATCCGTCCGAAATGCCTACAGCGCTGGAAGCAGGAACTTTAAACGGACATGGAATTGCCGGTCTTGGAGCAGCGATTTCCTATTTAAATGAGGTTGGAATTGATGAGATCCGCTGGAAAGAACAGGCGCTGATGTGGCGGTTTTATGAAGGGGTTAAAGAGATTCACAATATTAAAATTTATGGGGATTTCAGCAGCAAAGAACGCTGTCCCATTGTTACTTTGAATCTGGGCGATTATGATTCTTCTGAAGTAAGCGATGAGCTGTTTATTACATATGGCATTTGTACACGCCCTGGTGCACACTGTGCACCACTGATGCATTATGCTCTGGGAACGGAGAAACAGGGCGCTGTGCGGTTCAGTTTTTCTCATTATAATACGGAAGAGGAAGTGGACGCAGCCATTGCAGCCATGCGGGAGTTGACGGAAGAAGAATAATAGATAGAAAGTAATTATGAAGGTACTGAATAATTACCATAGAAAAAGCAAAGGAGAAAAATAATGGCAAACTATGTAGAAATGTGGAAAGAACTTGGAATGGACCTGGAAACGCACGACAATTTATGTCAGGTACTTCCGGTAGCTTTTGGTGATGTGTATCTTTCACAGGAGAATCGTCCGGAAGGAATGGGATTTTGGGATTTTGTAGTATCAGAAATTCATGGAATTCGTCCTTCTGAGCTGATTGAAGCACAGAAAAATGGACAGAAGGTTTTTGGTACGTTTTGTGTATATGTTCCGGATGAAGTGGTAATTGCTGCAAATGGTATCGTAACTGGTCTTTGCGGTGGTTCTCAGTTCTGGGTTCCCGATGGAGAAGCAGTACTGCCTAAAAGCACATGTCCTCTGATCAAGGCTTCTGTTGGCGCACGTCTGGGCCGCACCTGTCCTTTCTTCCGTATTGCAGATATGTACGTAGGCGAAACCACCTGTGACGGTAAGAAAAAAGCCTGGGAAATTTTGGGAGAAGATGTTCCCATGCATATTATGGACATGCCTCAGATGAAACGTCCCAAAGATATTGAAAAGTGGACAGAAGAAATAAAGGAATTTGCAGGCGTAGTTGAAAACTTTACAGGAAATCAGATTACTCCTGAAAAACTGCAGGAAGCTATTCATATTATCAATGAAAAGAGAAAAGCACTGGCCCGTGTATTTGAAGCAAGAAAAGCAGACAAACTGCCCATCAGCGGTAAAGATGCCCTTTTAATGATGCAGATTGCGTTCTTTGATGATCCGGTCCGCTGTGCACAGATGGCTAATAAACTGGCAGATGAACTGGAACAGAGAATCAAAGATGGTGTATCTGTATTCCCGGAAGGCACCAAACGAATTTTGGTATCCGGCACTCCCATGGCAATTCCTAACTGGAAGCTGCATCATATCATTGAAACCAGCGGTGCTGCAGTTGTCTGTGAGGAAACCTGTACAGGTACCCGTTATTTTGAAAATCTGGTGGATGAAACAAAGGAAAGTCTGGAAGATCAGTACAAAGCCATTGCAGAACGGTATATGGGTATCAATTGTGCATGCTTTACACCGAACCATGGCCGTGTAGATGACATTCTGCGTCTGGCAAAGGAATATAAAGTAGACGGCGTAATTGATGTAAATCTGAAATTCTGCTGTCTGTATGATACAGAAAGTTATACAGTAGAAAAAGCATTAAAAGAAGCTGGAATTCCTGTTCTTAGCATTGAAACCGATTATACAGATGCCGATGCAGAACAGCTGCGAACCAGAATCGAAGCATTTATCGAAATGCTGGATTAATACAGGCTGGGTGGAATGGCAGAAGAAACCAGAATAAATTATTATATCCTGTTTGAGGATTATACGCAGGGACTGGCCCTGCAGGAATTGCTGCGCGGGGAAAAGATTTCCTCGCGTATTGCACCTGCGCCGCGCTCCATACAGGGAGAACTGGGATGCGGCATGTCTTTGCTGATACAGCCGGAAGATATTGAAACAGTGCGAAGCTGCATTGAGAAAAATCAGGCAAAATATTACGATATCGTACCATTACCCTGTCAGATTAACCCCAAAAGAAATCGATTTTGCTGATCGGAAAGCTTTTACAGAGAAAAGAAAAAAGAGCAGGGGAATTAGAAGGAGCTAAAACATGAATTATATAGGAATCGATATTGGTTCCACCTGTGCAAAGCTGGCGGTTCTGAATGAAAATAAGGAACTGATCCTGAAATTTGTACAGCCCACCGGCTGGAGCAGTGTGGATACAGCAGAAATGATTCGTCAGAAATTAAATGAGCATGGAATTTATATGGAAGACAGCCCCTGTGTTGCCACGGGATATGGGCGGATTTCGGTTCCTTATGCGGATAAGGCAGTTACGGAAATTACCTGTCATGCGCAGGGGGCAGTGTGGATTCATGGCTGTCAGGACGCGGTAGTGATTGACATTGGCGGCCAGGATACAAAAGTCATCCGTGTAAAAGACCGGATGGTGAAGGATTTTGTTATGAATGACAAATGCTCTGCGGGAACCGGGCGATTTCTGGAGGTCATGGCCAATACCATGGCGCTGCGGCCAGATGAAATCTGTGAGCTGGCCAGAAATGGAAGCGGTGTTACCATCAGTTCCATGTGCACCGTATTTGCAGAATCTGAGGTCATCAGCCTCATTGGACGGGGAGAAGCCAGGGAAAATATTGCTTATGCAGTGGTGGAATCCATCGGAACAAAGGTGGTGTCACAGGGAAGCCGTCTGCATATTGCCAATGAAACGGTTTATCTGACCGGTGGATTATGCGATTGTGGATATATGCGTGAAGTGCTGGAAGAAAAACTGGGCTGTCCGGTGGAAACCAGTCCGGATGGAAGATATGCCGGTGCCATTGGAGCCGCATTAAGTGC
This sequence comes from Lachnospiraceae bacterium, assembly GCA_045121095.1. Lineage (GTDB taxonomy): Bacteria > Bacillota > Clostridia > Lachnospirales > Lachnospiraceae > TWA4. The sequence continues at coordinate 12,306 of JBGVFN010000095.1, forward strand.
ATTTAAAATTAGAAAATAAGTTGAATCATAAGTGATCGTTCAGATTGTTTGGCAGATGTCTGGCGGTGCTGAAGTGATTCAACTAAAAGGAAACGTCCTGTATCGTAAACATGGCAGACGCCTACGATACAGGACGTTTCTATATGAAAAACTCTCCTTTGCAACACATTATAAAACAACCAGCGTAACTGTGAAAAGATGAGCAGTTACTGCAAGTACGATCTTCATGCGTTCTTTATATTAGTATATATCATACATTCGAAATAAACTAGAAAAATATTATGGCAAAACAGCATTTCATAAGAGATTGTTGATTGTTGCTGAAAAAAATGCTAAAATTGAATGAATAAATCCAGATTAGAACGGTAAGGTGAAAAAATTATGCAGGCAGATATTTTAGAAGTGATGAAAGATACATTTGCTGCGTTTGGAATTCAGACCCTGTATCTGAAGCCGCCCTATGAAGATGCGGTTGGTATTGATTTGGGAATCGGCATGAAGATTTATGAGAATTTTGATTATAAAATTTTAATGGATGAAATTATAAGAGAGTGTCGTCCCAATGCTATTTATGTATTTAAAAACAGCTTTTATATGTACCACACAATTTTTAAATTTCCGGATTATATTGAAGAAGAGTACGGATATACCCATTGTATCATTGGTCCGGTATTGTTTCATCCCCTGTCGTGGTCGGAATTTTATGACATTATGGAAGCAAATCATGTGGATGAAAAATACAGCAGAGATCTGCAGGTGTTCTATGCCCAGCTGACCTGCCTGGATTCTTATGAAAAATGGAATGGAATAATCATTCAGTTCTGCAGAAAAATTTTTAAAGATGAAATTGAACTGCTGCAGGATTACAGTGGAAATTCATCTATGTTTTCTTTACAGTTTAATACGTTTACGGTAACACCGGAGCCGGAACTGAGTAAAGAAACAATTGAGGAACGATATCAGGCAGAAAACCGGACCTTACAGGCTGTAAAAACCGGAAATTATGTGGAAGCAGCTGCGCGGATAAACGAACTTCTTCAGTATCGGATTCTGCCGAGAAATAATGACGCAGTCCGCGATCAGAAAAATCTCATGTTTGTGGTGAATACGCTGCTGCGTAAGGCCGTGGAGGAGGTACAGGTACATCCCATATATATTGATGAACTTTCCCGGAAGCTGGCTATCCAGATTGAAAGCTGTACAACAGGAAATCAGCTCAATACGCTGCGGACAGAGATGATTAAAAAATATTGTCTTCTGGTGAAAAATTATTCACGTTCCGGTTATTCTTCCCTGGTGCGTGAATGCATGGATTATGTGGATTTTCATTATATGGAACAGATTACGCTGACCAGTCTGGCACAGCAGTATTTCGTAAGCAATACCCATCTGTCAGCTTTATTTAAAAAGGAAGTAAATATGAATCTGAAGGAATATATTCAGGAAGTACGGCTGAAGCATGCAAGGCTTCTTCTGAATACAACCCAATTTCCCATTCAGGAAATTGCAGCCAACTGCGGCTTTTTAGATGTCAATTACTTTACCCGGGTCTTTAAAAAGGTTCATGGGATGTCTCCCAGAGAATACCGGAATAAGATGCAGGAGGTATCGGATTTTTCATAAAGATTATTTTAACAAAAATGAAAAGAGCACGCTTGATAAGGCGTGCCCTTTTCATTTCAGAAACTATGATATAATTATGGTTACAGGTTTCATGTTGATTTGGCTTCTATTGGAGCCATCTCTCAAAGATATTTTCGCAGCCACGGGTCAATACTCTGGCGGATTTCTCCGTTATAGCCGATGACTGTGTCGGCAGCAGCCATGGAATTTAAAACAGCCTCTTCTTCTGCTTCAATGACTGCCCGGAAAGGCAGATCCATGAAGGATTCGTGCAAAGTTGGAACAGAAATAATGGCTTTTTCCATAGATGCAGGAATACGGGTGGCTGTGGAAAATCCGATCATAATATCACCGCTGCCGTGTCCCACATGAGAACCGGTTCTGCCCAGTCCCATGGCTGCACGCTTCAGGATCCGGTGAAGCTGTCTGGAAGAAAGGGGAAGATCTGTGGCAATAATGGATATAATAGAGCCTTCATCTTTTTCATGGGATGTGCTGTTGTCCATTTCTCGCTTTATGATTTTTCCGATTTCCCGTCCCTGAATGATTAAATCCTCCATTTTTCCAAAATTGGATTGAACCAGAACACCAATATGGTAGGTTGTTCCATCCATTAAAATCTGGCGGGAAGAGGAGCCGATACCGCCTTTAAAGCCATAACAGATAGTACCTTTTCCAGCGCCCACATCTCCCTGCTCAAAATCAGCTTTTGCAGAACGAATGGCAGAAAATACATGAGAAGCATGAACGGCCCGTTCTTTAATATCATTTAGATGGCAGTCATTGCATTCACCCACAACAGGATTAAAGGAAAAAAGTGGATAATTTTCTTTTTCACATTGTTCGATCATATAGCTGACCAGTGCATCATGAACCAGTCCCACATTCAGCGTATTCGTCAGGGCAATGGGAGATTCCAGCGTCCCCAGTTCATTGATCTGAAGTGTACCGGCAGTCTTTCCAAATCCGTTTAAAACATAGGAAGAAGCCACCATTTTATGAGAAAAAATATTATCCGGACAGGGAAGAAGAACGGTTACACCTGTTTTATGCCTTGGAGTATCGATGGTAGAGTGGCCAACCGTTACTCCTGGAACATCAGATATGGAATTTCGTTTGCCAACAGGGAGAGAGCCGATGGTGATGCCATAATCACGGATTCGTCTAGTCGTCATAAGATTGTTGCCTTTCTTTTTTAGGGTAGAGCGTGTTTGAAAAAACTCGTTAACAAAAGTGTTTTCGTTAACGAGTTTCTTCTATATAAATAACATGTTCCATCTTTGCCAGCTGTTCAATCAGCTTTGTATGTTTCATTCCTTTGGGCAGAAGAAGGATATAAGTAACTGCTGTCCCTGCTTCAGCCAGAAATGGGCGGGATAGACGGATATCCTCAATAGAGATGGTCATCCTGTGGAAGAACTCCGTAGTTTGATTCATATTCTGCAGGGAGTCCAGTTCCATATAAATGACAGGATTTCGGTCATGGAGCATCATCCTTTTCTCCAGAATCCCCAGAAAATGCATGGCAAAGAAAATAAGAAGCGTGGATGCAATGGATGCAAAGTAATAGCCGCATCCACAAGCCAGACCGATGGCGCCGCTGGCCCAAAGAGCCGCTGCAGTAGTAAGCCCTTTAATATGCTGACGGTATTTACCAGTAATCAAAATAGAACCTGCGCCCAGAAAACCAATCCCACTGATGACCTGAGCACCAAGGCGGGTAGGGTCCGAAGCCTGAAGGGTGTCAAAAATGTACAGGTTTGTCATCATGATCAAAGCAGAAGCACAGCAGACGATCGCATAGGTACGAAGTCCTGCTGCCCGGCCTGCATGAGTACGTTCAACCCCCAGAAGACCGCCAAGGCAGGTGGAAAGAGCGAGACGCAGCAGAATTTCGCCATAAAAAGAATTAAAAATTAGGTTCCAGTCCATAAGCTATTCCTTTCTATAAGCTATTCCTTTCTATTGATGTCAGCATCCGTATCTGTGTCGCAGACCTGTTCTTTTCGGAATATCCAACAAAACAGTAGTATTCTTCACCAGAATATGTATCTCAGTATATAATAGTTTTAGATAAAATACAAGAAAAATGGTGCATATGTCTTTCAGAATCGTGGAAAACGTAAAATGTGAAAAGAGCCGCTTGACAATTAGAAATTAAATAGCTATAATCCCAGGTAATCCGGATGAAACAAAAGAAAGCGCTTTTATTGATGCATAGACGAGTGCATAAATCGACCAAATAAGTAAAAAGTATGCATGAAATGGTAAAATAAGCAAAACATGTGCATAAACATAATATGTACAGAGAAATCTGTATTTCAATAGATCACAGTAATAATTTTGTAGCCTGAAAAGAAAATACTGACAATTTTTTCGTGCGTCAGCACAGAAAGGAAGTATGATTATGAAAAGAATGATTAATTTAGCGAGTGCAGAAGAAGCAAGCCGTTTTGTAAATGTAGCAAATCGTTTTTCAGGAGATATTGATATTAAAATCGGAAGATACACTCTGGATGCAAAATCCCTGCTGGGTGTACTGAGTATGGCTGTGGGCAGAACCGGACAGCTGGAAATCATTGGTGGAGAAGAAGAGGAAGATCAGGCAACACTGAACCAGATCATGGAATTCTGTGATTGATAAGAAGAATCGAATTAGTGCAGCAACAAAATTGGAGTAGTAATAAGTTATAGAGTAACAGTAACAAGATTAGAATAGTAATAAGTTATAGCGTAATAGAATTAGAGTAGTAATAAGTTATAGAGTAACAGTAACAAGATTAGAGTAGTAATAAGTTATAAAGTAACAGTAACAAGATTAGAGTAATGATAAGTTATAGCGTAAATGAACAGGCTATAGAACAATAAGAGGATAGACAGGACGAGAAAAGCATTGACTTGCAGGGGTGGATCAATGTTTAGAAGAACAGCTTAAAACACCAGTTTAAAAGGCCGGAAGAATGAATCAATCACATTCTTCCGGCCTTGTTTGTTATTCGTTTTACACAATGAAAGGATTCAAATGTCAAAAAGAATCAAAACAGCCCAATAATAGTAAACCAGATAATCGGCACCAG
>JBGVFN010000096.1:0-3815 GCA_045121095.1 Lachnospiraceae bacterium
ACGCAGTCTGCACACCCCAGTTTTGGCTAAATTTTTCTCAGATTCAGTCAGCGTAGCCCGCTACGCCTCCTTCATTTGAGAGAAATTTATCTCAAAATGGGATGCACATCCTGCATAAAGCCTTTTTCAAACACGCTCTAGCTGGCTAATTTCTTTCGGAATACTTAACATATCATGCAATGAACGAGGAGTATCCCAATTTTTGCCCCAATATAATACCAAAGTAATTACAGGAGCAAGTTTGTCACTCTTTCGAAAATGCACTTTTCGGTTCCTTTTGCCACTTTTGTCAGACCCAAATTCTTGTTTTCGCTTATCCAGTAATTCTTCCTTTTGCTGCTGATAAGTATTATAATCATATCCCATACAACGCAGCGGCATCGTATAATCAATACTTTGCTGATTTTCGATCCCCCAAATTGTATAGATGCGATTATTTTGAATATCTTTTTTGCAAATGTCGCGAAACAAATCTTTTAATTCCCATTGTTCATTATTAAAATGTATTAACTCTGTATTGGGAGAAATAAGATTTTGCGCTTTTACAATTTCACTTCCCTTTCCAACTAAAGTGTTAATAATATCTGCAAATACATCTGCTTTTCCTATTAATGCTTTCTCTGACAAATCTTGTTTTGCCACCAATTCTTCTCCTTTTTATTTTGTAGTCCAGACTCTTTATATAGTCTAGACTATTTTGGCAGACTTGTCAAGTTTCTTATTATTAAAGTAGTCCTTTTTCTCTTTCAAACATTATCCATGTTATATTATATATTTTTAGTATACTATGTATTATAAAATAATACAATGCTTTTTTCTCCATAACACTGCCCCAACGGACAAATTCGTTATATAAAAATCCACGAAACTTTAACATCTAAAGTTTCGTGGATTCCTATTTAATATCTGTTATTTCCATCAGTTTCCAAACATCTCTTTCCACCCCATCAATACCGCTCCCCACAATTCCTGCATATTCTTCCAAAGAAAGACAGTCGTTTGTTACAGCCTGGGCAAATTCCCTGACTAAGGCTTTTTTCATATTGTGTTTTATAAATGGAAGAATCTTCCCATGTTCCTGCTGGAAATCGGGATGGATATTCGACTTTCTTTTCCTCCAGCGAAACACAGTTTTTAAATGCCAGTTCTCCGATTTCTTCCACACTGTCAGGGATAATGATTCCTTTCAAAGAAACACAATTTTCAAAAGCAGCTTCTCCGATGTATGTCACCCCTTCTGTCATCTCCACCTTTTTAAGGTCTGCGCAGCCTTTAAAGGCAGCCCGTCCAATATAAGTGACTGCTTCCGGGATTTCCACCTGCTCCAGTTCTTCGCAGGATTCAAATGCGGAATCTCCTATATAAGTTACCGTTTCAGGAATTTCCACATATTCCAGGGAAATACAGTCCTCAAAGGCAAAATCCCCAATGGATTGAACACCTTCCGGAATTACAACATATTCCAGCGAACTGCAGCCTCCAAAGGCAAAGTCCTGAATCCGTGTGACACTTTCGGGAATTTCTATGTATTTTAAAGATTTACACCCATAAAATGCATATTCTCCAATTTCTTCCACACTGTCGGGAAGACTGACCGAAGTCAATGCTGTGCAGGCAGAAAAGGCGTCTGCCCCGATTTTTTTCAGACTGGGCGGCAAACTGACCCGCTTTACATAATCCAGATTTTTAAAAGCATTTCCAATCTCCGTAATGCCATTTCTCACAAAAACATCTGTCTGAAAACCACGATATCTCTTTAGAATGGCTCCCTCTATTTCAAATCGTTCAGAATCTGAAACCATCGTTTGAGAACACGCTGGTCCCTGAGGATTCTTCCAGTCATTCTCTGCAGCATCATGTTCCTCCACCATTTTAAGCAGATCATCCATGGTAAAAGAAACACCACAGCTTTCCTCCGCACAAAAAACAGTGCGCGAATCCAGATCAATGGAAAATTTATCACTTCCGCAAAATTCACATTTAAATGGCATTTTTCATCACCGCCTTCTAAAACAGGTCCTTATTCCATTCATACAATTCCCGGAATTTCTTCTGTCCTGCCTGATATACCTTCACTGCCTCAGGCTGCGGAACATAAACCTGCTCTTCATAATTCACAAAACGTTTGCAGCCTTCTTCCAGATTTTCAAACAGACCCGTTCCAACACCAGCCAGAATACATGCACCCAGACAGGCCTGTTCCTTCTCTTTGCATACCCGGATTTCTTTGCTAAAAATATCTGCCTGAATCTGAAGCCAGACCGGACTTGCAGAAGCCCCGCCGGAAGCGATGATCTGCTCACTGGTGATTCCCATTTCTTCCAGAATATCCAGAGAATCCTTTAAAGCATAGACAACGCCTTCCATTACCGCCCGAATCATATGCTCTTTTTTATGGCCCAGCTGCAAACCGAAAAACATTCCTTTTGCCTCAGGATTCATATGAGGTGTCCGTTCCCCTGCCAAATAGGGCAAAAACAGCACACCATCACTTCCGGGAGATACCACTTGCGCACTTTGACTTAATGCGCCAAAGCTTTCTTCCTGTAAAATATTATTTTTCAGCCATTTCAGTGCCATTCCTGCGCACAAAGAAGCACCATAAATGGTATACCCATTCCCATGACAATGGCAAAATGTATTCGTCCGCAATAATTTGTCATACCGATCTAATACAGAAAATACGGAAATCTGACCGCCGGTTCCGATGTTGCAGATGGTCTGTCCCTCTCTAAAAACACCATTTCCAATACTCTGACACTGCTGGTCTCCGGCTCCGTAAATAACCGGAATCCCTGCCTTTAACCCTGTCTCTGCCTGAGCCCATTCTGTGGTTGTTCCCGCAATTTCCATGGATTCATGACACGGAGGGAAAATCTTGCTGTCAATTCCAAATGCCTCTGTGATGGAATCCGCCCATTTTCTCTGCTTCACGTCAAACATCAGCGACGCTGATGCATCTGTAACTTCTGCACCAACCTGCCCCGTCAGACAATACCGGATATAATCTTTGGGCTGCATAATCTTATCAATCCGCTGATACAGATCCGGCTCATGACCTTTCATCCACACAAGAGATGGAAATGCAAAGCCGGGAAAAATCCGATTCTGCAAAACAGCATCCCAATCTTTATCACGGCCAATCTCCATAATCTTTTCACATTCTCTGCCGGAGCGCTGATCCAGCCATATAATTGCCGGATGAAGAACCTGTCCATTTTCATCCACCATCACCAGCCCATGCATCTGACCAGACAGACCAACTGCCTCAATCTGTAAAAAAGACTCCGGATATTTTTCATTTAACCTTTTTAAAATCACACAAACACTGCGCCACCACTCCTCTGGTGACTGCTGTGCATAATTTGGCTGGGGAATCTGCACATCATAGGACTGTGCCTCCACTCCCACTACACCCTTTTCCACATCCAGCAGCATAGCCTTTACGCTGGATGTACCTAAATCGATTCCTAATATACTTGCCATATGTTCTCTGCACACTCCTGTTTTTTCTTCCGGTTTTCTTTTCCATACTCCATAGCAGCTCATCTTCCCGGATTCTTTTCTTTTATTTAAAATTACAATATTAAGTAAAATTTCCTTAAAATATCATACCACAAAACCTCCTGAAGTGCACTAAGACACGCTCTAGTACTACAGTGAACTTTTTAAATATTACTTGACTTTCTATAAAAAACGTAAATGGCGGAATTACAGAGCCACATTGCTAAGGAGACCTTTGGTCAAACGTCGGCACTTAACGAGCGGCTTTCTGTAAAGAAAGACGAGAGTTTAGTGTCCGCTACGTTTGGGCA
>JBGVFN010000097.1:0-28137 GCA_045121095.1 Lachnospiraceae bacterium
TAGCCAAGCTGGGATATACATCCTTCCTTGACTATTATCTGGTAGTTTGTGAAAACTAAGGAACCGCCCAGTACCGAACGGTACGCTGGGTGGTGTGAGAGGACGGCTAATCAACTAATGGTTAGCCTCCTACTCGATTATCAAACAACTCTGAAAAGGGAATTTTAAAAATATATCTAAAGAATATATATCACCATTGAACTATACTCCATCCACCTGCATGGGGAAAATGACAGAGATTCTGGTTCCGATTCCTTCGTCGCTGGTGATTTCCAGTTCCGCATTGTGTCTGGACACAATATGCTTTACAATGGCAAGTCCAAGACCTGTACCGCCCGTGGATTTGGAACGGCTTTTGTCTACACGGTAGAATCGTTCAAATACATGTTCCAGACAATCCTTTGGAATACCAATTCCCGTGTCCCGCACAGTAAGTACCGGACAATTGCCTGCCCGGGTGGTTATTTCCACCCATACGGTACCGTTGGGATTGTTATACCGAATGGCATTATCACATAAATTATAGATCACTTCTTCGATCATGGACATGTCTGCATAAAGCATACACTTACCTGCTCCCACAAAAAGGAGCTGTACATTCCGCTTCTGGGCAGCTATCTGAAGTCCATCCAGACACTTTTGAGCCAGCTCTGTCAGATCAAAATATTCCGGATTTAATTCGTATTCCTGATCATCCAGTTCCGACAGCTGAATAATATCATTGATCAATGTCAACAGCCGGTCAGCATTTTTATGAATCCGCCCCACATAAGATGCAGTGGCTTCGGCGGGAATCATACCATTTTCAATCAACTCTGCATAACCGGAAATGGCCGTCAGAGGTGTCTTCAGTTCATGAGAAACATTGGCAGTAAACTGCTGGCGCACAAGAGCATTTTTCATGATATTTTCATGCTGCTCCCGAATGGTGGTAATAAATGGCAGCAATTCCGGATATACATCATTGATATCCGTTTTCTGTAAATCTGCAGCCATCCGGTCAATTGGCTCTATCAGCTTATTCGTCAGCCATCTTGACAAACAAATACAGATCGCGCAAATAGCAATACAGATCAGTACACAAATGGGCATGGCCTGAAACATCATTCCCCAAATACTGCTGGCTTCCTTGGAAACCCGGATAATATTTCCATCTTTCATAAGAAATGCATAATAAAACATGGTTTTATCCAGTGTACTGGAAAGTCTGGATTCATATCCTTCCCCATTTTCGAAAGCTTCCCTGATTTCAGGACGATTGCCATGATTTTCCATGGCTGCACTGTTTTTTACATTGCTGTCATAAATAACGATACCATCTTGATCTATGACGGAAACCCTGAATTCATCCAGCACATCATATCGCCCGTCAAGCAATGAATCCTCCGAAAGTGCAAGGGTCTGACAATATCCCCTCAATTCCTCTGCAATCTGCTGCTGGAATAATTTGTAAAATATGCCTGTACACAGCAAAAAAGCAGCAACTGCAGAGGAGATACCGATCAGGATCATCTGACTTAAAATTCGTTTCTTCATACTCAGGACTCCAAGCGATAACCTACATTTCGTACGGTTTTAATACAGCCGCCATATTCACCCAGTTTCTGACGAAGAGTCTTGATATGCATATCCAGCGTTCTGGATTCCCCCTGATAATCAAATCCCCAGATTCGATCCATGATCAGATCTCTGGGCAGGGCAATCCCTGCATTCTGCAGAAGAATTTTCAAAAGCTCGTATTCCTTATAAGTCAGTTCACAGGGCTTATCATCTATGTACACGGCACGCTTTTCATCATCCATGAAAATAGAACCGCAATGATAAAACTTTTCCTCATGCAGCACCTGACTGCGGCGCAGCAGGGCTTTTACCCGGGCGATCAGCTCCATAACCCCAAAAGGTTTTGCCAGATAATCATCTGCTCCCAGATTCAGACCACGTACTTTATCCAGTTCTGTGGTCTTGGCAGTCACCATAATAATCGGAATATATCTGGTAGCTGCATCCGTGCGTAACTTCTTCAGCACTTCCAGCCCATCTTCATCAGGAAGCATAATATCCAGAATAATCAATTCCGGAAGCCGCTGTCCGATTTTTTTGTAAAAATCTCTGGAACAGGCAAATCCCTCCACTGTATAGCCGCTGTTTTCCAGGGCCAGAGCCTCAATCTCCCGTATGTCTCTGTCATCTTCAACAATATAAATCAAAGCCATAGCAGTTCCTCCCTGTGTGTCCATTCTCAATGGAACCTGACTGCCCTCAAAGGTTTTCGTTCCAAATGCCATGCAGAGCGTTTTGAACCGATCCTATTTATTCAGGCAATACGTATTTTTCTTCGTAACGCAGACATTTTTCATTAAACTCATTCATATCCTGTCCTCTTACATCCAGAACATATCCATGGGTTTCATATTCATTTTTACTTACTTCAATCAGGCAGATACCAATATTGGAACAATGGTCTGCTACACGTTCAAAATTGGTGGTAATATCGGTCAGGACAAAACCACTTTCAATGGTACATTTACCTTTACGCATACGATTAATATGTTTATCACGAAGTTTTTCACTCATGCGGTCAATCACTTCTTCCAGAGGCTCAATTTCGTAAGCTGTGGGAAGATGTTCTTTCTGAAATGTATGCACCGCCATGTACAGAATATCCTTTACTGCTTCTGAATAAACCTGCAGTTCTTTCTGTGCTTTTTCTGAGAAAACCAGTTTCTTCTCAGCCATTTCCTTCGCAGATTCCATGGTATTCAGTGCATGATCCGAAATACGTTCAAAATCATTCATACAATGAAGAATCAGGTTCATGGTACGGCTGTCTTTTGTTGTTACATCACTGTCAGACAACTTCAGAAGATAACTTCCCAGCTCGTCCTCATAATGGTCAACCTCATCTTCCAGACGCAGAACCTCATTTGCTTTTTCTTCATCATATTCTGTTAAAAGTTCCTGGGAAATTACAAACGCTTTCAGCGCCAGATCTGCCATATCACAGGCTACATTTTTACACTGTGCCACCGCGAAACCGGGATTACTGAGAAAACGTTCATCCAGAAGGGTATACACTTCTTTTTCTGCTCCTTCATCCGGATCATCTTTAATGGTAAGATAAGCCAGTTTCTCCAACTGTTTTGTAAAGGGCAGGAGTACCAGTGTTACAGAAACATTAAATACAGAATGAATGACCGCGATATTGGCTGCTCCAACCGCTTCTTCCATAAAACCAAATCCAATAATCGCATTGGCTCCATAAAATACTGTCATAAATAAAATGGAACCAATAATATTAAAATACAGATGAACAAGTGCCGCACGACGTGCATTTTTGTTGGCACCAGCACCGGAAATCAGCGCAGTTACGCAGGTCCCGATGTTCTGACCCAGAATAATGGGCACGGCAGCAGAATATGTGACTGCACCGGTTACAGACAATGCCTGCAGAATACCAACCGACGCAGAAGAACTCTGAATAATGGCTGTCAGAACTGCACCAGCCAGAAGCCCCATCAAAGGATTGGAAAACTTGGTGAGAATACTTGTAAATTCAGGTACATCTGCCAGAGGCGCTACTGCATCACTCATGGTCTGCATACCAAACATTAAAACAGCAAAACCGGCCAGAATGTTACCAATGTCCCGCTTTTTCTCGCTCTTGGCGAACATGATCATAGCTACACCGATTACTGCAAGAACCGGAGAGAAAGAAGACGGTTTTAATAATTTTAAAAACAGGCTGGAACCCTGGATTCCACTCAAACTTAAAATCCATGCTGTCATTGTGGTACCTACATTGGCACCCATGATAATACCGATTGCCTGTGAAAGTTTCATAATACCGGAGTTTACGAAACCAACAACCATAACGGTTGTTGCAGATGAAGACTGAATCACCGCTGTTACTGCTGCACCGAGTAATACCGCCCGGATCGGTCCTGAAGTCAGTTTCTCCAGAATTCTCTCAAGATGACCACCTGATAATTTGGAAAGGCCTTCACTCATGGTGTGCATACCATAAAGGAATAAAGCTAACCCTCCAATCATGGTCAGGACACTAAATACGTCCATAATGTTACCTCCATTTTGCATTGGTTCAGGATATCTGTACAAAACTGTCCATTCTGAACAGTCATAAGGTAGTATAATTGTCCTTTGTAAATACTAAGAGGTTTCAATGTAAAGTTTATGTAAAGAATCGTGTTTTTTTTACAAAAACATCACAAAAACTTTATCTTCATTATCATCTTTCTATTCTACCATTTTTCTGATATTTTATGCGATTTATTAAAATAATATATATTTTTTGTAAAATTCTTTCATTTTAATTGACTGTTTTTTAAATTCATTGTATAATTTAGCTAAATAATAATCATTCTTTTTCGTATATTCCCATTCCGGAAGGAGGTTTTTATATGAAACATTTTGTAGTTTGTATTGGAAGAGAGTTCGGCAGCGGCGGTGCAGAGATTGGTAAATTGCTGGCTAAAAAGCTGGGTGTACGCTGCTATGACAGTACTTTGATTGACATGGCGGTAGAGAAAACCGGTTTTGTAAAGGAATGTCTTGTACGTGAAGATGAATCTATGACCGTACTCCGTAAGAGTCTTCTTTCCATCGGTTCCACCGGCACTCCCCTGATCGCAGATGAACTGATGCAGGCGCAGTGCGAAATCATTCGTCATCTGGCAGAACAGGATTCCTGTGTGATTGTAGGACGATGTGCCGATTATATTCTGGATGACCGTGATGATGTTATGACTGTATTTATCTGTGCTCCTGAAGCATACCGCATCAACCGCATCATGCAGGATCCCAACCACAATGAAGACGGAACAATTACCAAAGAAAAAGCAACCCGCCTTCTGAGAAAGAAAAGTTCTCAGAGAGCAGGTTACTATAAATACGTAACTGGTGATGAATTAGGTAATAACAGCCGCATGCAGCTGCGTATTAACAGTGCTGCTTTTGGCGGCAGCGAAATTACTGCGGGTGTTCTGGAAGCAGCTGTTCGTCTTCGTTTTGCTGAGGATTAAGAGCCTGCAAAGTCAAACCAGCTTCCGATTCCAATGTTGATCCCAGTGGTTCCACCGGTGATTCCATTATCGGAAATCCAATGGCAGTTTTAAAAAGATCCCCATCGATTTCGATGACAAATTTTCCGCCCTGAAGTTCCGTAAGGCTTCTGGCGATGGATAATCCCAGACCACTTCCTTCGGTATGACGGGAACGGTCTCCGCGAACAAATCGTTCCATCAACTCCTCTGCCGGAATATTCAGTTCCGATGCAGACACATTTTTCATGATAATGATGGCCTGCCCCGCTTTTTCCTGCAGCTGCAGATAGACGCGGGTGCCGGCCATTGCGTATTTACAGACATTTTGAAGCAGATTATCAATCACCCGCCACAGATGCCTTCCATCTGCTTCCACATAAATTTTATTCTCCGGCAGAACCAGATGCAAAGCCAGCTGAGCATTTTCCAGCCGCTCTTCATATTCCCCTGCAATCTGCTGCAGAAAGATTCCCAGTTCACAAGGCTCTTTTTCGATTTTCAGAGAACCGGTAGAAGCTTTGGAAGCCTCAATCAGATCCTCAATCAGCTTTTTCAAACGCACCGACTGCCGGTCCAGCACTTCCATATACTCCTGCACCACCTGTGCATTTGGATTTTCCTTCTTCTCTTCCTGAGACAGAAAATCCAGATAATTAATAATGGAAGTTAACGGTGTCTTGATATCATGAGATACATTTGTGATCAATTCTGTCTGGAACCGCTCACTTTTCATTTTTTCTTCCACAATCACATCCATGCCCTCTGAAATCCGATCAAGATCCTGTAAACACTTTTTAAAAGATGGCAGAATCAACTTATTACGCAGTTCTTCTGACTCTTTTTTCTGATTTTTCTCCTGTTCCAGTTCCAGATTTCCTTCTGCCAGCATCTGTGCCTTTCTGCGAACCATATCCATCTGAATAATGACCCAGAGTCCTGCCAGAAACAGGGCAAACACCATCAGAAACCATAGAATATAAACAAAAGGATCATAGTAGTACCATGATGAGTAATATTGAAACAGGAGCATACTTGCCATAACACTGCCCCAAAGTACCGCAGCCCTCCATACCAGCGGAATCTTTCCTATAAAAAACAATACCGTACGCAGAAAGCCAACGATTACCGTGCCGGAAAATAACGTTCCTGTACGAATTCGTGCAATGGTAATCTGCAGGAAAAGCAGTATCGTAAATACAATCAGTGCACATCCCACAACTGCTCCATTTAACATGACAAGAATACCAAACCCGCCATATAGCCACTCCCAGATTCCTTTGAACAGAAAAACTGTCCAGAAAAAGAACAAAGGAATACAGATATCATAAGGGATTTTTTCCATTCCCCGTAAACAGGGTTCTTCCTCTCTCCCATGATACCCTGCCGATGCCATCAGATAGCAAAACATTATGAATAAAATTGCGATGATCCAAACAGCAATCCACACATAAAATTTTTCGTTATTGACTACATCCACTGCTATATTACGAACATTTAATAAAAAGGAATACGTTCTTTCGCTTTGCGTATTCTGCCTCATGAGCCATTCTATAAAATTATTCAATCCTTCCACAAGATTTTCCTGCGATCCATATGAGAGTATTACCTGAATTGCAGCACTCCCCGTGATAATCGCTCCTGTCATAATGGAAAACAGCACCATGGTCAGTCCCTGCAAAAAACCGCTGCGCCTTACACGAAAGAAAAATCCCTTTTTCATCGGCCACCTCCATCGAATTTATAGCCCTGTCCCCAGACTACTTTTAAATAACGCGGACTCGCTGCATTAATCTCGATTTTTTCCCGCAAATGCCGAATATGTACCGGAACCGTTCGATCCGAACCGGTATAGGACTCATTCCACACCGTTTGATAAATAACCGCCGGAGAAAATACCCTTCCTGGATTCTCCATAAACAACTTCAGCATGGCGTATTCTGTAGGAGTCAGATTGACTTCCTCTCCTTCTACAGTCACCCGTTTGCTGGCATCATCCAGCTCGATACCACCAATCCGAAGAACCGTATTTTCCCCTTCCTTTGCTGCAGCTGCCCCTCCGCCAAACATCATGTAACGGCGAATCTGCGCCTTTACACGGGCCAGCAGCTCTACCGGCCGGAACGGCTTTGTGATATAATCATCAGCTCCCACATTCAGACCTAAAATCATATCAATTTCTTCACTTTTCGCCGTCAGCAAAATCACCGGCACATTGGAAAACTGCCGGATTTCATTCAAAGCACTGATTCCATCCATAACCGGCATCATAATATCCAGCAGAATCAAATGCAGCTCCTGCTCTTTGGCAATCTTTACCGCTTCCTTTCCGTTGGAAGCCTCCAGTACTTCATAATTTTCTGCCCCCAGATAGATTTTCAGAGCAGATACAATATCCTTTTCATCATCGCAAACCAGTATTTTATACATCATTCATCCCTCCATCTGTAATAACTATACCATTTTGTAGATTAAGATAAAATCAGGTAAATGTTTAAGATTCTTTAAAAATCCATTAAGGCTGGGAAATGGTTTTGGAATATTGATTATATCACTTTATGGCAAAGAAATGGTTGTTAATATAGATTTTTTCAGTGTTTGTTATTAATCGTTATAGCATATTTTAGACCGCTCTAAAAGCAGTCAAAATGCAGATTTGCATTTTAGAAGCAGACCTAAATGCAGACAAAAAGCAGACACCGAAGCAGACCTAAAAATGTCAGTGATACAGTTAAAATACAGGTGGACATATGAGAAAATCATATGTTTTTTTTATTTTCGGGGAATTTGGAGAGGGTCTTTTTTATTTTCGCGGCTGGAAATGGGGTTGAAAAGACCCACCCCCGCACTTTACACAGAGGGGACCCCCACCATATCTCTACACAGAAAATCTAAATAGTTTTAAAGTATATTGATTATAGAACCGTTTCAAAATAAGTTTGAAACGATTCACATATAATGTATTGACTTCCGGAAGTATAATCGATACAATAAAGAAAAGGACAACCGCCCACAAGGGGTTGACCAGTCGAAGAAGAAGACATAGAAATGCCACCCTGTCTACTCGCCAAAGTTTTGAGGGTGGTTTTTCTATGCCATGACACTACTTAGTAAATGTAAAAATAAACGTCAGTAATGCAAGAATGAACATACCAAAAGACATGAGGTCTTTAAAATCGAAATGATCATTATTCATCAGCACCACCTCCATCCTATGTATAAATGGAGGTCAACACACCCTGTAACACGGTTATCCTGCCCATTATCCTATCATATTCATTCCCAATTAGCAATATTTTTACACATGTCCCATTATCTAATGATTATATAAAACTTACATCCATTTAGGATACGATGTATATTTTACTTGTCTAGAGCGTGTTTGAAAAAGGCTTTATGCAGGATGTGCATCCCATTTTGAGATAATTTTTTTTTCAAAAGAAGGAGGCGTAGCGGGCTACGCTGACTGAATCTGAGAAAAATTTAGCCAAAACTGGGGTGTGTAGACTGCGTGAATGATTTTTCAAACACGCTCTAGTGTTATATCACTTTATGATGGGAAAATATATCTATTGTATTGACTTCCGGAAGTAAAATAGATATAATAAAGAAAAAGACAACCGCCCACAAGGGGTTGACCATACAGTTAAAAAAATCACCTGTCTCGTCAAAGTACAAGGTGATTTTTTTATGTTAATTACTTATCGAACATCTTATAGATAAACGTAAGCAGTGCAATGATAAACATTCCAAAAGCCATCAAGTCGGAAAAACTAAACATCAGCACCACCTCCATCCTATGTATAAATGGAGGTCAACACACCCTGTAACACGGTTATCCTTTCCAATATCCTATCATACCTGATTGCCTTTTTCAACGCTTATTAATAGTTTTAAAATATATTTTATACAAAAAAGAGACTGACCTTAGCCAATCTCTTTCCTAATCATTTTACAAAAACTTCTGTAAAGCCTATACTCTATCTTGTTCCGGCTCTATTTCAGCTTTTTTTCTCTGTACAACAGCAGCAGCCACAAGCATTTTCTGTTTTTGATACCTTCTTCCGCTCCCACCATTTCTTTTTGCGGGACGGTCTTCCACAGCTGCCGCAGCCCGGACAGGTACCGCTGTTCCAGCTTCCCAGTACATGTCTGAGTGCCGCAATAAAACTTACAGCAACCAGAACGATAATGACATAATCTCCAGGTTTCAGCATAAATCTGCCTCCATTTTATGTATCAAGTTCCTGCAATTCACGATTTATCTGTTCAACTGTTTATTGATCTAAAACAATCTAAAACAAAATTGCGATGTGATATACAAGAAAAGCTGCAATCCATGCCACACCACACTGCAGGAGAACGACTCCGATAGTCTGCAGGGTAGACCCCAGTTCTCTGCGAATTGCTGCGATTGCTGCCACACAGGGCGTATACAGCAGGGTAAATGCCAGGAAACTTAATGCCACTGCAGGTGCATAGGTACTGGTCAATACGGTTCCAAGACCATCCGTAGATGCATGAAGAAGTACACCCAGTGTGCTGACAACTGCTTCTTTTGCTGTGAATCCGGTAATCAAAGCGGTTGCCATACGCCAATCGCCAAATCCCAGCGGTGCAAATAGAGGAGCCAGGAAATGTCCGATAAGTGCCAGAAGGCTGTCTGCACTGTCTGCAACCACGTTCAAACGGGTATCAAAGGTCTGTAAAAACCAGATAATTACAGTTGCTACAAAAATAACCGTAAATGCTTTTGTCAGGAAGTCTTTTGCCTTTTCCCACATGAGCATCAGTACACTCTTCGGGGAAGGAAGACGATAATTGGGCAGCTCCATTACAAACGGCATGGAATTGCCGCGGAAAATGGTGTGATTAAAGATCAATGCAACCAAAATACCTACAACAATACCGCCCACATAAAGTCCGATCATAACCAAAGCCTGATATTTTTCAAAAAATGCAGCCGTAAATACTGCATAGATCGGAATTTTGGCGGAGCAGCTGATAAATGGTGTCAGGATAATGGTCATCTTCCGGTCACGCTCGGAGGACAGGGTTCTTGTGGCCATGGCCGCCGGTACCGTACAGCCAAAACCAATCAGCATGGGCACAAAGCTTCTTCCGGACAGACCCAGTTTTCGTAAAAGCTTATCCATAACAAAGGCAACTCTTGCCATATATCCTGTATCTTCCAGAATGGACAGGAAGAAAAACAGTACCACGATGGTAGGCAGGAAACTCAATACGCTTCCCACACCAGCAAAAATACCGTCAATTACCATGCTGTGAACAACTTCATTGATTCCATAATTTGTCAGCGCCTGATCCACCAGTGCTGTTACCCAGTCAATTCCTGCAGCAAGCCAGTCACTTAAATATGCACCGATAAAATTAAAGGTCAGCCAGAAAATACTCAGCATGATCACTAAAAATACGGGAATTGCAAAAATCCGATGTGTCAGAATGGAATCAATCTTCTCACTGCGGGCGCGCTCTTTACTAACTTTGCATTTTACAACGGTTTCTGAGCAGACCCGTTCAATAAATGCATACCGCATATCCGCCAGAGCTGCATTGCGGTCCATGTGATGGTCGGTTTCCATCTCCACAATACTATGCTGCATCATCTCATATTCATTATCAGAAAGATTCAGCTGCTTAATAATCAGCTCATCTCCCTCTACTACCTTCGTAGCTGCAAAACGGGGAGACATCTGAATTGCCGCCGCATGATCCTCTACCTGATGGCAAACCGCATGAATACAGCGATGCACCGGACCCTGTTCACAGAAATCAGTTACTTTCGGATAAATCCGTTTCCCTGCCACATGTACAGCAGCCTGAATCAGATCATCAATACCTTCATTTTTAATAGCACTGATGGGAATAACCGGTACACCCAGCAGTTTTTCCATGGCTTTATAGTCAATGGAACCGCCGTTGTTACGCACCTCATCCATCATATTTAATGCCACTACCATAGGAATATGCATTTCCAGAAGCTGTAAAGTCAAATACAGATTTCTTTCAATGTTGGTAGCATCCACAATATTAATAATCCCCTGAGGTTTTTCATTCAGCAGAAAATCCCGGGTTACAATTTCCTCGCTGGTATAAGGACGCATGGAATAAATACCAGGAAGATCCACTACAGAACAATCTTTTACAGAACGCATGGCACCAATCTTCTGATCTACGGTAACGCCGGGGAAATTTCCCACATGCTGATTGGAGCCGGTCAGCTGATTAAACAGCGTTGTTTTTCCACAGTTCTGATTGCCGGCCAAAGCAAAAATCATGCGTTTTCGCCTCCCGTCAATTCAATCTTCTCCGCATCCTCTTTACGAATACTCAGCTGATAGCCCCGCAGGTTCAGCTCGATCGGGTCACCCATGGGCGCTACCTTGCACAAAGTAACCCTTGTTCCTGGAATCAGTCCCATATCCAACAGACGGCAGCGAAGAGCTTTCTCTCCGCCTACGCTGCTGATCACAGCAGACTGTCCAATACCTAATTCACTCAGTTTCATGTTATTCACTCACTCTCTTTCGTCCATTTCCGTTTACTGTAAAAAACCTTCAGTTAGTTCCCGGAAACTAACTAAAGGTTAGCACAAGAAAACCTGTCAGTCAATATGCTGTACATAAAAACTGACAGGTTTGTACTCTTTGGCAGAAATAAACAAAGTTTTTACAATAACTTTACTTCACTGTTATACCAATATTTGTTTTGTATTTACTATATACTCTTTTACCACTTACCGTGCGGTACGCCCGAACAGAATAATAAACTTTTTTCTTGCTGGTTCCTGATGCAGTATAGGATACGGTGCTGCCGGATGTGATGGTTTTAATCGTTTCCCACTTGCCCGTACTCAGATTTTTCCGGTAAATCACATATCCGCTTGCCCCACTGATTTTACTCCAGGTAATCTTTACTTTGCCTTTTGACGTGGAAGACAGTTTAAAGGAAGGTGTAGAAGGAATGGCTTTTCCAGAAATACCACTGCTGTTGCATTTCCCCCATACTTTTGTCCCACTTACCGTACGATATGCTTTTACCGTATAATAATAGGTTTTTCCAGTAGTGGCTGTATTATCTGTATAAGTTACACTTGTAGTATCTTTCAGCTTTGTCCAGCTTCCCCCAGATACTTTCCGATATACGCGATAACCCGTTGCTCCCGACACTTTTCCCCAGGTAAGTTTAATACTTTTATATCCCTGAGAAGAAGTACTCTTTAAAGAAGGAGTTGCAGGCACTGCCTTTCCCGAAACGCCTGTAGTATTGTATTGGCCCCATATCTTGGTTCCATTTACTGTTCGATATGCTCTTACTGTATAATAATAAGTTTTTCCAGTGGTAATCCACTCATCTGTATAACTCAACGCAGTTGTAGTATCTCCAAGATATAACCAGGAACCGCCGGATACTTTCCGATATACACGATAGCCAGTAGCCCCAGATACTTTTTCCCAGCTGAACTTAATTTTATTATAACCTTGAGAAACAGCACTTATCAGTTTGGGAGTAGAAGGAATCGCTTTTCCAGAAATGCCGGTGGTATTATATTTACCCCACACCTTGGCTTCGTCTACTGTTCGATATGCTGCTACAGAATAATAATAGGTAGTTCCACTGACCGCTGTTTTATCCGTATAATTTAAAGCAGTCAAATTATCTGCAATTTTACTCCATGAACCACCAGATACTTTTCGATACACCCCATATCCAGTTGCCCCTGCCACTTCTTTCCAGATTACTTTAATACTATTATATGCCGTGGAAGCAGTACTTGATAATGTGGGGGTTGCAGGTATGGCTTTTCCAGAAATGCCGGTGGTATTATATTTTCCAAGAATCTTGTTTCCATCTGACTGATAATAAGCACGTACTGTATAATAATAAGTAGTTCCTGTGACAGCAGTCTGATCCGTGTAAGTCAAACCGGTAGTGCCCTGATTAATACACTGCCATTCGCCACCGGAAACTTTTCGATACACCTGATATCCCTCTGCACCACTCACACTTTCCCAGCTGACTTTAATACTGTTATAAGCCTGAGAAGATGCACTTTTTAAAGTGGGAGCAGCCAGTTCAATAACTTCCGATTCTGTTTCCTCTTCGGTTTCCTCTTCGGTTTCTTCTTCGGTTTCTTCCTCGTTTTCTTCCTGACTCTCTGTGAAAATGAAATTCATGTCCACATTTCCATCAATACCATTTACACTTCCCTTACTGGAATACTGCCACATGATATAAGGAGAAGCAGAATAACTTGTTGCTGTAGTATAATGGGCAAGCCAGATAGAGGTTCCCTCATCCGTTAAATCAGAAGCATTCATCTCATCCGTTAAATACGATGCATTGGCGTAAATCATGGCCTGATAATCAGCTTCGTGAATGACATCTGCAAAAGCCTGACAAATAGCAGTCTGCTTTGCCTGAGTCAATTCCGCATTATACAACCGTCCGCCATTTGCACCATCCACATAAGCATACTCCACATCCATAACAATAGGAAGATCCATCTGTCCCAGATAATTTTTGCACAAATCCAGACATTTTTGAGCTTCCTCTCTACCTTCTGCCTCCGTAATTGCCTGAGAATAAATATAAACCCCCACATGCAGACCTGCTGTTAACGCACCTTCTATGTATGTAGTAAAAGAAGGATCCTCTGCCAACGTTCCCTTGTCACCATATCCACGATAAGCGCAACGAATAATAACAGAATCTATCCCCGCTGCCTTAACCTGATTCCAATTTACCGTGTCATTCCAATATGAGACATCAACTCCATGAGAAACATCATATCCCGATAAAACAGTATATGTGCTGCCAGTATACGGACTTGTCAACGAACTGCCCGAAACACTTCTTGAACTAAAAAAAGCAATTTCTTCTTCCTGCTGAACAGCATTACCTTCTGCATCGTAATGTTTCCAGTACTCCGCATCGCCGCCATCAATTTCATACAGTTCCTGCGCAGTATATTCCCGGGTTTCTTCAACGGTTTCCATTTCAGTGGAAACTCCGGTCTCGGCTGTTTTTTCAATCTCTGCTGACACCTCTGATTCAACAGATGTTTCGTTTCCATCTGTTGATGTCTCTGGTTCAACAGATGTTTCAATTTCGACTACCTCTTCTGCTGTCGCTTCTGATTGAACTGCAGCCGTTTCCGCAGCCTGGACAGACTGAAATGGAATGGATGTCATGCATACAGTAAAAGCAGTTAAATACAATAAACAATTTCTCAGTCGTTTTCCCAACTGTTTACCTGTTATCATAAAGTTATTCTCTTCTCCTTTCTCTTTTTAGGCATATGTTAATATTATATTAATTTTTCATAAAACTGAAAAGGATTTTTTCATCATTTTCTGTAAATTTTTTCTTACGTTTTTCTCACGATGCCCTCAAAGATTCAAATTTCTTCATTTTACACCTCAAGCCGCCGCTATCTCCAGCTTTAAATTTCTGTTATTTGTATCTTCAAACTGCTGCTATTCCCATCTTGCCTGACCAGCCAATCAGTGGTATAGTGGGTATAAATGTAACAAGATAGATGCACCGGCTCAGGGTGCAGATTGGAGGATTTTTATGAGTGAATTAACAAAACTGCAGCCTGCAGAGGTATTTTATTACTTTGATCAGATCTGCAGTATCCCCCATGGCTCAGGTCATACAAAGGCCATCAGTGATTATTGCGTGAATTTCGCTAAGGAACATGGGCTTCGCTATATTCAGGACAACTCAGATAATGTCATTATTTTTAAAGATGGAACAGAAGGATATGAACAGTCCGCACCGGTTATTATTCAGGGACATCTGGATATGGTCTGCGAAAAAGATGCCGACTGTCCAATTGATATGGATGCAGAAGGAGTTCAGCCCTATGTGGACGGTGATCTGGTAACTGCCCGCGGAACAACCCTTGGCGGCGATGATGGAATTGCTGTGGCTTATGCACTGGCCATTCTGGCTTCTGATTCCATTCCTCATCCACCCATTGAAGCTGTTCTTACCTCTGACGAAGAAATCGGCCTTCTGGGTGCCACTGCGTTAGATGGTGCTCCGTTAAAAGGTCGTATCATGCTGAATCTGGACAGTGAAAATGAAGGACGTTTTCTGGTAAGCTGCGCGGGTGGTATCCGTATGGATTGTATTACTCCCATTAATCACATGGTGGATATGGCCGTTCGCTACAATGTAAGCATCTCCGGTCTTTCCGGCGGTCATTCCGGTGTGGAAATTCATAAATGGGGCGCAAATTCCAATATTCTGGCAGGACGTCTGCTCTATGCACTGGACAATCAGACCGAATTCTGGATTGCAGATATCAAAGGCGGACTGAAGGATAATGCAATTCCCATTCAGACAGACCTTACCCTTTATGTCAATAATCAGGATTGTGAAGCATTTGAAGAAACCATCCGTACCGTGGAAGCAGAATTACAGTCCGAATATGTGGTTACCGATCCCGGCCTGAAGATTTCCTTCAAACGCGGTCCGGAAGAAATCAGCCGTATGCTGGACACCCGTTCCACCGGCTTGATCACTTTCCTGCTGATGAACTATCCCAATGGCGTACAGCGTATGAGCTCCAACATTGCCGGACTTGTGGAAACATCACTGAATCTGGGTATTCTGTATCTTACTGATGCCGAAATGCACTGCTGTTTTGCACTGCGCAGTTCAGTAGGTACTGCCAAAGAGGCTCTGATCGACAAACTGGTCTTCCTTACTGAATTTACCGGCGGAACCTGCGCTTTCAGCGGTGACTATCCCGCATGGGAATATAAACAGAATTCCCCTCTTCGCGATCTGGTTGCCAAGGTTTACAAAGAAATGTACCAGAAAGACTGTATATTAGAAGCAATCCATGCTGGTGTAGAATGCGGTATTTTCACAGCGAAACTGCCCGGCCTTGACTGTGTTTCCTATGGTCCCGACCTGTTTGATATCCACACCACACGGGAAGCTATGAGTATTTCCTCTGTGAAACGTGTCTGGGAATTTACACTGGAACTTTTAAAACAGCTGAAATAAATTAATAATCATTTAGCTTTTGCTGAACGATTATTAATTTGTCAAATATGCGTTATTAGACTTGCAAAAAAGGGGCTGTGAAAAAATGAGTTTTCATTTTTTCACAGCCCCTTTTTATGCGGATAACAGGACTCGAACCTGCACTTCTGAGGAAAGCAGCACCTAAAACTGCCGCGTCTGCCAATTCCGCCATATCCGCATCTGGATATTACGCTTTCTGCGTACTCGAAGTAGTATACCATTCCACTACAAAATTGTCAAACTGCTTTTCCGTAATTATTAAATAACGCTGTTTCCCTCTTCCTATCTTCTTTTTCTCCTGTTTTCTTTTTTTCGTGATTTCAGGGAAACTTCTTTCACCTGTTCCACCATACTGTCCGGATTCCATTCTTCTTCATCAAAATCCGTAAACTTTGTTTCCTCATAAACGACAAAAGGAGCTTTTTTGCTGAAAATGCCTTTTTTCTCTTTCACATTTGCATCGCCAGCTTCTTTTTTCCTCGTTTTTTTCATGGCATCGGATATTTTCCGTTTTCCTCCATTAGAAGCATCCGATGCATCTGGTTCATCAAAATCATCAAAATCATCCAGGTCATCATCCAGATCCTTTTGTTTATCCGAATGTTTCGATCTGCTCCAGACATGCTCCATCCCATCCCGAAGTTTCATGGCCAGTAAAGCAGCCAGTAAAACCAATACAACTCCGCCCAGAATCATCAAAAACAGCATAATACTGTCCATATTCCAGACCTCCGTACTTAATGTCATGGATAAATATGCCCCCTCCACCGTACAGCTATATTGATTTCCCTTTATTTCCTGCATTCCCTGTTTCAATTTTACATTGGAAGAAACACTATCCTCCAGAATCTGTTCTCCTGCCGGTAATGTGAGGTGATAAGTTAAGGTCGTTAAGATCGGGTCATTTCCAATAAAATTGGTAAAATCCATTAAATCTACAAAACTACCGGTGTGCTTAAACTCCAGCAGATCGCCTTTTGCTTCATGAGACAACTGTCCCTGCACGTTAAAAACAGCAAGAAACCCCTTATTCAATTCATCAATGGAACCATTTTGCAGCAGTACAATGGCAAATCTTTCGTCTGAGCGCTGTTCATCAACGGTTACTTGCGCAATTCCTTCTGCTGATCTTGCAATGGTCTTTCGAATGGTTTCCTGATCTTCTTCATCCGGTTCCACCTGGAAAATCAACGTAATTTTTCGTGATAAATAATTTTCCTTCTGAAATTCCATATCAACTTCAATCTCTTCAACGACGTAAGTTGTGGAAATTCCAGTAACCAGACTTTCAGAAAGCATTTCTTTTTCTATTACAGTCTGATAGCCTCCATACCGCTCAGAATCTTCCAGTTTGAATGCGGTATCGCTATTCTGTCTGCGGACTGTAAGATCCATGCCATCATCCCACTGTATGTAATATCCCACAGCCACCTTTTCCTTATTATAAGAAAATGCAGTTACATCCAGAAGCTCGCTCCACTCTGAGGCTGCATCAAATGTTCCGGCCCGCTGCTGTGTCTGAGCACTGACAAAGCTGTCGGATTCTCCAAAAATCTTATTCATAAAAGAATTCAATTCTTTAGAAGTCAGATTCTCTCCCGAAACGGTGCATAAACTTTCCGCATTTTTTTCTGTCCAGGAAAGCTGTGCATTTTTAGGCGTATACTTTTTCAAATAGGACTGTATGGCATCTCCATTTTTCTCCATGGAATCTTTAGAAAATGTAAAAACAACCTGACGACTGCATTTTTTATTCTGCATATAATGGGTCAGAATATCAATCCGCTCTACCGGTGTTTTTACCAGATTATCAATTTTTACAGGACTGCTCTCCAATTCATAATCCGTATCTTTCCATAGAACCTTGATGCCGCTTTCTTTAAACAGATCCGTCATCTGTCCTTCTTTCAGATACCCTTCCTCCTTTAAAAGAGTTTCCAGCCATGACAGCAGTTCCACACTGCTGAAATCTTCCTCATACCGCATTCCCGAAGCAAATACCGACTCCGGCTGTTCCATCTCAATGGTCACATCCCGCCCTGTCATCTTTTGGGCTTTTTTTCTGTAATCCTCCAACGAATCAAAATACAGAATGCAGGTAAATATATACTGCTCGCCATCATCAGAAGGCGTCCATTCCACACCAGAAGGCCGGTTTTCCTGAATTTTTTCATTTAACGATTTGGCACTGCCTTCAAAAACCGTTTCAAAAACCTGCTTATCCATGGTCAGTTCCATTCTGCGGCTGCCGGAGCCATCTTCCTTTAATGTCAGTTCTGTCCGTATATCCATTGTATTCTGCCCGCAGCCGGACAAACCCAACATCATACAAACCAGAACCAGCATCATCTGTATCATCTTTTTTATCTTCATGTGTTTCCTCCCGCATTTTAACCGATTGTCAACCCATTCTTTCCTACATCAAAATACCATAAAATATAAAAAAAGTGAATGATAATGGTACATATTTTCGTTTATTAAGATAACACTGAACTACAAGGAGGGATTTTCATGAAACAATTTTTTAAAAGAAGCAGCGCTGTTCTGCTTCTGGCTTGTATTTTCACCACTTTACTTGCAGGATGCAGAACAAAAGAAACGATTTCAGAAACCAATACAGAACTGCCTGCCATGGCATCTGGGGTTTCTGAAAAAGAAAGTACACAATCCAATGGAAATAAGCAGAAAAAAGAAAAGAAACAGACGGAGGAAAACAAACAAACGAAAGGCAGTGAACAAACTGAGGAGACCACAAAAAAATACACCACAGAGGAACTTTACAGCCTGGATAATACCATTCAGAACTGGGGCCAGGGCGTTCAATTTAACGCTGAAAATCAACCCGTATCCTCTCTTGATTTCCAGAACCGATATGGTTCCTTTCAGGCTGATTTTATAGGCCCGGAGGGTAAAAAAATCTGGTTGACTTTCGATGAAGGATACGAAAACGGATACTCTGAGAAAATTCTGAATACTTTAAAGGAAAAAGATTGTCCTGCTGTCTTTTTTGTCACCGGCCAGTATGCCAGAGAAAACCCGGAATTAATGAAACGGATGATTGCAGAAGGACACGCCGTAGGAAATCATTCCTGGGCTCATCCTTCTGGCGGTATGCCGTCTCTTTCTGTTGAAGAACAGATCGCCGATCTGGATAAACTTCATCAGTATGTAAAAGAAAATTATAATTATGAAATGACTCTGTTTCGCTATCCTGCCGGAATTTTCAGTGAACGGTCTCTGGCTCTGGTTCAATCCTATGGATACCGCTCCCTGTTCTGGAGCTTTGCTTATGCGGATTGGGATCCCAATCAACAGCCAGACCGGACGCAAACACTGAATAAGCTGGTTGAACGTCTTCATCCCGGTTCAATTTACCTTCTTCACGCCGTTTCTTCCACCAATGCAGATATTCTGGGAGATTTTATTGACGCCGCAAGAAAAGAAGGATATGAGTTTGTTCTGCCGGAGTGAATTTAGAAATTGTTTTACTTCTGCCAAACAATGGTCCAATTTTAAATTCCGTATACCATGGAAAAAGGCTGCCGGTTCCGTCCGACAGCCTGAAAATATTCACCATTTATGGGGGAGTATTAACAATACTTCTCAGTGAATACAAATTTTATCTTTTCTCAATATCTTTGCAATTATTCTTCTGCTTCAGCTTCTACTTCTGCTGTTTCTGCAGGTGCTTCTGCTGTTTCTTCCACAACTTCTTCCACTGTTTCCTCAACAGGTTCTTCCACTGCTAATAAAGACTCATATAATGCTTCATACTGTCTTGCAGAATTTGCCCAGGAGTAATCCATGTTCATGGCACGTTCTACCATACGGTTCCATTCGCGTTTGTTGTCGAAGAAAACTTCTTTTGCTCTGTTTACTGTATCGCGCATTTCATGTGCATTGTAATTTGCGAAGGAGAAGCCTGTACCTGTCTTTTCAAATTCATTGTAAGGTTCTACTGTATCCTTCAGACCGCCGGTTTCACGAACGATCGGAATGGTACCATAGCGAAGGCTCATCAGCTGGCTGAGACCACAGGGCTCAAACAGAGAAGGCATCAGGAATGCATCACAGCCTGCATAAATCTTATGAGACAGTTCTTCAGAATAGAAAATATTAGCAGATACTCTGTCCGGATATTTGTCCGCATAGAAACGGAACATGCTTTCATATTTGGCATCACCGGTACCCAAAACAACGATCTGTGTATCTTCCTGGCACAGAGATTCCATCATGTAAGCGATCAGGTCAAAGCCCTTCTGATCGGTCAGACGTGAAACGATACCGATCACGAATTTATTCTTGTCAACAGGAAGTCCAACTTCAGTCTGCAGCTGCAGTTTGTTTTTCACCTTTTCTTTTCTGAAGTTTTCTACATTGTAATTTTTCTTAATATGGGGGTCAGTTTCGGGGTTGAAATCGGTATAATCGATACCATTTACAATACCTACCAGATCATTGGATCTTGCACGAATCAGTCCATCCAGTTTTTCACCGTAGAATTCTGTCTTAATTTCTTCTGCATAGGTCTTACTTACTGTAGTAATCTTATCTGCATATACCATACCACCCTTTAACAGGTTACCATCGTTATAAGCTTCCAGCTTATCAGATGTGAAATAGTAATCAGAAAGACCTGTAAACTGTTTGATTACGGGGATGCTCCATACACCCTGGAATTTCAGGTTATGGATTGTCATAACAGACTTCATATCCTTGAAGAATTCGCCGCCGCGGAAGCTGTCTTTTAACAGTACGGGCACCAGACCACTCTGCCAGTCATGGCAATGTACAATATCCGGTTTAAAGCCAATAACAGGAAGTGCGGAAAGAGCTGCACGACAGAAGAAACAGA
The DNA here is from genome assembly GCA_045121095.1 of Lachnospiraceae bacterium. Taxonomy (GTDB): domain Bacteria; phylum Bacillota; class Clostridia; order Lachnospirales; family Lachnospiraceae; genus TWA4. The sequence goes on from JBGVFN010000097.1 coordinate 20,980, forward strand.
ACTTCTGTAAATCCCAGAACCAGTCACCGTAGGGCTTATCACCTGCAAAGTATTCTTCATTATCAATAAAGTAGAAAGTAACACCATCTACTACTGTTGTCAGAATACCTACATAACGGTTCACACCATTGTAATACATGTAGAAATGATCTACATATTCCAGTTTTTCCAGGTACTGTTTCTTCATACACAGATACTTGGGAAGAACCACACGTACATCATATGCTTCCTTATCAAAATACTTGGGGAGAGAACCAGCAACGTCTGCTAATCCTCCGGTTTTAATAAAGGGAACTGCTTCTGATGTAACAAAGAGAATATTTTTCATTTGTCTCACCTCTCCAATTTTAACCGCCTGAGCGGGATTTAACAAAAATGAATGACCCCCTGGGTAAACAGGGGCAAATAGCAACAAAATTGCAAAATACACACATTTTTATGCTAGTAATAATATACCAGTTCTGAAACTATTTTGCAATAAAAAAGAATATAATACACAAAAAGCTGGTGCAAAACACACCAGCTCTTCCTTCGTACATTTAAAACCTGTACGTTTCATTCAGTACATCTAAATCTAATCCAGCTTTGCAGCAAGTTCTTTAATCTTTTCCACTTCTTCCTGTGAAAGGCCATTCTGATCAGATAAAGAAGCAATCATGCCAGAAGGGGAACCTTCAAACCAGAAATCAAGGAACATCTTTGTCTGTTCACTCTTATAATCTTCTTCTTTTACCAGGGGTACGTAATAGAACACTCTTCCCTGACGATAAGAACGTAAATATCCTTTCTCGATCAGGTGAAGTAAAAAGGTGCTGATGGTCTGTCTCTTCCATACCTTATGGAATCTGGTCTCCAGATCCTTCATAATCTCCTGAAGAGAAACATCCTTTCCAGCATCCCAGACACTTTTCATTACAATCTGTTCGCAATCGGTCATTAAACTCATAAAAAACATCCTTTCTATGCTCTTGTAACTTCTATCCGACAGTTCAATCCATAATTTATCATATCATCTTTACCGGTTCAGAGGGGTCAGCTCTACTTCAGTAAATGGACAGTCTGCCGATACAGACCTCACCTAATTAAATAAAAATCCATCTGCCGGAAAAGCACAAAACAAAGCTGTTTCTAAAATAAACAAGACTTTGTCTGTCTTTTCATCATACTATTATTTTTCCAAAAATACAACCCCTGAACCGGATATCTGTTTTTTTTAAGGAATATTTCATAATTCTAAACTGAAAGTCCCGGAACAATCGACTTTCATTTATGCTGATGTCTGCGTCAGCAGACATGTCCGTTTACTTTGAAATAAAAAAAAGACTCTGAAATCTCAGAGTCTTTCGTATGCAGATGGCGGGACTTGAACCCGCACCCAGTTAACCCGGACATGAACCTGAATCATGCGCGTATGCCAATTCCGCCACATCTGCAGACCTTTTCGGGATTCGCTTTCGCTCATCTCCTTGGCACATTCAAGAGTATATATCATTCTCAAAGATTTGTCAACAGAAATTTTTAATTTTTTTCAATTTTTTTAATTTCACCATTATTCATGTTTTTTTAGACTTTTAAAAAAGACTTTTTAAATTTTTTTCAAAAAGCGCTTGACATTTTCTCACTTCTATCGTAAAATACAAAAGTCGCAAGTGCGAAGCACCTGTGAACAGAATATGGAATGCAGCCGTGGCGGAATTGGCATACGCGCTAGACTAAGGATCTAGTGAGCATTGCGCTCGTGCGGGTTCAAGTCCCGCCGGCTGCATCTGAGAAAAGTTCAGATTTGTAAAAAATCTGGACTTTTTTTGTTGTTCATGTTTGTTCATGTTTTTTATTATTCCCATACCTTTTCATTGTTCAAAATTTCTTTTCTGAAATCCCCATTTTCATATTGACAACCGTATACTCTGTGGTATAATTCATCTGAACTCAAAATACAGTATTACTGAACTCCAGTAATACTGTACTTTTTGTCAAGTTGTAATCAAGACAGTTCAGCAAAGACTGAGCTGTTACCTTTTAAATAAATCTGAAAGGAGGACGGTCCGGGCGGACCGCTTTATTTTATGAATATCGGCAGTAAAATCAAGGACCTCCGTGTTCAGAAGGGATTAACCCAGGAGGAGCTGGCAAATCGGGCAGAACTTTCTAAAAGCTTTATTTCCCAGCTGGAGCGTGATCAGACCTCTCCATCCATTGCTACACTCTGCGACATTTTACAGTGTCTGGGAACCAACCTGGCTGATTTCTTCAATGAGACCCGGGAAGAACAGATTGTTTTCTCCCGCGCGGATTATTTTGAAAAACAGGATCAGGAACTGAACAATAAAATCGAATGGATCATCCCCAATGCCCAGAAGCATGATATGGAACCCATCCTCATGACTTTGCAGGCCGGCGGATCCAGTTTCCCGGATAACCCCCATGAGGGAGAAGAATTCGGTTATGTTCTGTCCGGAAGTTTGACACTGCATATAGGAAGCTATTCCTATCGGGTGAAAAAAGGTGAATCCTTCTATTTTATTCCAAAAAGGAAACACTATATCACCTCAAAATCAGGTGCTACATTGATCTGGGTCAGCACACCGCCCAGCTTTTAGCCACTGTTTTATGCTCTTTTGAGTTTTTCACATACTCATTTGGGCGTTTCACATACCCATTCGAGTACCACGCACCAGTATGACCCATACTGATGATAACCAATGAACATAAGCCACGCTCTACCCTATGATCAGCGTGAGATTACTTTTTGTACACAGGAGGATATAGATATGCAGGAGCCTCTTATCCGTCTCCAGAATATCACCAAGTCATTCGACGGAGAACTTGTTCTGGATGATCTGAATCTCGATATTAAGGAAAATGAATTTGTAACGCTTTTAGGTCCCAGCGGCTGCGGTAAAACCACCACGCTGCGGATTCTTGGCGGTTTTGTTACCCCTGATATGGGGAAAGTTTATTTTGACGGAGAAGATATTACCCATCTTCCGCCCAACAAGCGTCAGCTGAATACCGTTTTTCAGAAATACGCATTGTTTCCTCATATGAATATAGAAGAAAATATTGCTTTTGGTCTGAAGATCAAAGGAAAATCCAGAGACTATATCCGTGATAAGGTTCGCTACGCTCTGAAGCTGGTGAATCTGGATGGATATGAGAAGCGTGAAGTAACTGCCCTCTCCGGCGGACAGCAGCAGCGTATTGCCATTGCCCGCGCCATTGTAAATGAACCCCGCGTTCTTCTTCTGGACGAGCCTCTGGGCGCGCTGGATCTGAAGCTGCGTCAGGATATGCAGTATGAATTGATCCGCCTGAAAAATGAACTGGGAATTACCTTTGTTTATGTTACCCATGATCAGGAAGAGTCTTTGACCATGTCCGATACCATCGTCGTTATGAACCAGGGTTATATCCAGCAGATGGGCACGCCGGAAAATATCTATAATGAACCGGAGAATGCTTTCGTAGCGGATTTCATCGGTGACAGCAATATTATTGACGGTGTGATGATCCAGGACTATCTGGTGGAAATCTGCGGTGCCAAAATCCCCTGTATTGACGCAGGTTTTGGTAACCATACACCGGTTGACGTGGTCATTCGTCCCGAGGATGTGGAGCTTTCCTTCAACACCAGCCGCGGATTTTTAACAGGCCATGTTACCAGCCTGATCTTTAAGGGCGTTCATTATGAGATGGAGGTTATGGCCGGCGGGTTTGAATGGCTGGTTCAGTCCACTCTGTGCTACCCTGTGGGCTCTGAAGTAAGTATTCAGGTAAAACCGGAAAATATTCAGATCATGAAGAAACCGGCATCCGCAGATGAAAAGGCGGTGAGCATCGATGCGTAAACAGCTGTCTGCAGGTCCTTACCTGATCTGGATGATCGGCTTTACCGTTATTCCGCTGATCATGATTGTTTATTACGGGCTGACCGACGCCTCCGGAGCATTTACTTTGGAGAATCTTCTGGCCATCGCAGAACCGGTGCGCCGCGCTGCTTTATGGCGTTCCCTGAAGCTGTCTCTGATCTGTACAGCAATCTGTCTGCTGCTCTCCTATCCTCTGGCCATGATCCTGAGGAAAATGAGCAAAGGCGGACGCAATGGTCTGCTGGTATTTATCTTCATCCTTCCCATGTGGATGAATTTCCTGCTGCGTACCATGGCATGGCAGGTAATTTTAGGAAGAACCGGTCTGCTGAATACCTTTTTATCCACACTGGGACTTCCCAGAGTGAATATTATCAACACAAACGTGGCAATTATATTTGGTATGGTGTATAACTACCTGCCTTTTATGGTTCTGCCTCTTTATAATGTACTGGCCAAAATCAGCGATGATGTGATCAATGCCGCATACGATCTGGGTGCCAGCTGGATACAGACTTTTGTTCATGTTCTCATGCCTTTAAGTATCCCCGGCGTTATCAGCGGCATCACCATGGTATTTGTCCCTGCCCTGACCACTTTCGTTATTTCCGACGTTCTGGGCGGCGGCATGATTCTGTTAATTGGTAACGTGATTGAACAGGAATTTTCATTTACGGCCAACTGGCATCTGGGCTCCGGTTTGTCACTGATTTTGATGATCTTCATCCTGTTCAGTATGTTTCTTATTGCCAAATATGATAAGGAAGGAAACGGTACTGCATTCTAATGAAAAATGTACTGCAAAAAATATACCTTGCTGTAATCTTTATTTTTCTCTACGCACCGATTGCAGCATTGATTGTTCTTTCGTTTAATGATTCCAAATATTCCTCTGTATGGGGCGGTTTTACCCTAAAATGGTATGAAAGTCTGATTAATAGTGAAATCATTATGTCTGCTCTGCAGAATACCCTGATTATTGCCATTGTTTCATCCGTTATTGCCACCATTATCGGCACGGCTGCCTGTATTGGTATTAACAATATGAAAAAACTGCCTCGCAACATTGTTATGGGAATTACCAATATTCCCATGCTGAATGCCGATATTGTAACCGGTATCTCCCTGATGCTGTGTTTTATTGCATTTGGTATTACACTGAGCATGCAGACGGTTATTCTGGCGCATATTACCTTTAACATTCCCTATGTTATCATGAGTGTTATGCCCCGTATCAAACAGCTGGAGCCAAGCACCTACGAAGCGGCTCTGGATCTGGGAGCAAGCCCGGCTTATGCATTTGTTAAAATCGTGCTGCCGGACATTATGCCCGGTATCCTTTCCGGTTTTCTGCTGGCATTTACCATGTCACTGGATGATTTTATTATCACCCATTTTACAAAAGGTGCCGGCATTAATACCATTTCCACGCTGGTCTATTCAGAACTGCGTAAAGGTATCAAACCGGATCTGTATGCATTATCCAGCATTATGTTTGTGGCAGTTCTGATCCTTCTAATTATCATGAATCTGCCGAAACGTGATAAATACGCGTATTCCGATAAATAGATAGGAGTATTCATATGAAAAAGTTTTTGTCTCTTACGCTGGCACTGGTCATGACCGCAACGCTCCTGACCGGCTGCGGAAGCAATGATTCTGAATCCAGTGAAAATGAAAGTAAAAAAACATCAGCCGGCAGCAATGGTGAGCTGAAGGTTTATAACTGGGGAGAATATATTGACGAAGAAGTTATTTACATGTTTGAGGAAGAAACCGGTATTCATGTAACCTACGATATGTTTGAAACCAACGAAGAAATGTATCCCATCATTGAAGCCGGCGGCGTGGCCTACGACGTGGTCTGTCCTTCCGATTATATGATTGAAAAAATGCTGGAAAATGACCTGCTTCAGGAGATTAATTACGATAATATTCCCAATATGAAATATCTGAGCCCAACCATCATGGAAGGCTGTGAGGCATTTGACCCCGGCAATAAATATGCCGTTCCTTACACCTATGGTACGCTTGGTATTCTTTACAATACCACCATGGTAGACGAACCGGTCACCAGCTGGAGCATTTTGTGGGATGAAAAGTATAAAGATAATATCCTGATGTACAACAGTGTCCGCGATACATTTGTAGCACCCCTGCGTCTTCTGGGCGCAGATATCAATACCACAGATGATGCGATTCTGGCACAGGCAAAGGATATGCTGATCGACCAGAAACAGCTGATCCATGGTTATTTTATGGATCAGATCAAGAATCTGATGGTCAGTGACGCCGCTGCACTTGCCATGGCTTATTCCGGCGAGGTGCTGGCTCTGCAGGAAGAAAATCCCAACCTGGCCTACGCACTGCCTGAAGAAGGCTCCAACTTCTTTATTGATGCCTGGGTAATCCCTGCCAATGCAGAAAATAAAGAAAATGCAGAAAAATGGATCAATTTCCTGAATCGCCCCGACATTGCTTTAAAAAACTTTGAATATATCACCTATTCCACACCCAATATCGGTGCACAGGAACTGATCGATGGAGAACTTCTGGAAAATCCCGCCGTTTTCCCCGATGAAGAAACACTGAGCAAATGTGCAATCTTCCGAAGCATCGGTGCAGAAGGAGATGCAAAGATGGGCGAGCTCTGGATGGAAATCAAAGGAGCCGAAGTAAAAAAATAAAGAATACCAAACATCAAGAAAGACAAAAAACCGACATACTAAGGCTTAATAGGGATAAGTAACTATTTAAGTTGCAGAAGAACGGTGTGACCCGAAGGTCACGCCGTTTTTCTGTTTTTCGTAGGTCTTTCATAGATAATGGGTTCAAATACAGCTGGAATCTCCACTTCATCAAGGAAGTTGAAGAAGATGTGAACACGCTGCTGACGCTTTCCACTGGACTTGTCCGGTGCGTAAACAAGAATCTTCTTGATGAACTCGTTTACAATTGTTGGTGTCAGTTCTCGGACATCCACATACTTTTCTGTCAGAGCAAGAAAAGCATCCAGATTGTCTTCCAGTTCCATCTGCTGGTCAACCCATTCTTCTGTTGCTTCAATCTCAAGCTTCAGACGTTCCTGTTCTTCCTCATAGCTCTGCGACATCTTCTGATACCGCTCCTGGCTGAGATTCCCCAGAACAGCGTCCTCATAAATACGTGTAATCAGAACATCCAAGTCCGCAAGACGCTTCTTTGCTTTGGCAATTTTCCGCTGATCCTCCAGAATGCTTTTCTCCTGATCTGTACGACGGCATTGCAGCCATTCTTCCTGAAAACCATC
>JBGVFN010000098.1:0-6984 GCA_045121095.1 Lachnospiraceae bacterium
CAGCAGATCCAGTCATTTTTAATTTTATGCAGTTTCGGAAATTTCCTCGAAACCGTCAAAAATAGCAAAGTTCTGATCAAGGTACTGGAAAAGTATATCTTGTCAGGATTTAAAAAAGTTCAAAAATTGTAAACTGGTGTATTTTACATACTTTTATCTGTATATATCGGACTCAAACACTTTATTCTAACATATTTCGTATGGATTTGGCAAATAATTTGGGATATTGATAAAAATTTACAGGAACGATTCAGCAGAAGGGAAGGTTTCTGCAAAAATATAATTGTACGGTTGAAAAACTATACTCACAGAATGAATAGGGGATGGCTGCCTTGAAAACGAAACTAAGCTGTGTTAAACTAAAAAATAGCATTTGTTAGAATACTGTCTTATTGGTTCAAATATAAGTGCGGCAATACATCAGGTGGCTGCTATAGGTGGTTAATATCAGAAAGGAGTAATACAAGTATGGGTGTTTATTTAAATAGTAAAAAACCACATGATAATTATCAGGATACCGTATGTTCTACTTATTTTGTGGATAAAACCATGTTGCTTGACGAGCTGATACCACTGGTGGAACAAAAAAGAAGTACTGCAGTGCAGGAAGTGCAGAACAAAGGAAAAAGCAATAAATATATCTGCATTACAAGACCACGCCGTTTTGGAAAAACGGTTGCAGCTAATATGATTGCAGCTTATTTTGGAAAAGGGCGGGACAGCAGAGAAATTTTTAGTGAATTGGCAATCAGCGGACAGGAACATTTTGAATATCATCTGAATCAACACAATGTAATTTATATTACATTCAATGAGATGCCAAGGAATTGTATAAATTATCAGATGTATATTGAACGGATACAAAGCAGATTGCTTCGCGATTTGATGCGGGAATTTCCAGATGCAGATATTCATGAAGAAGATGCCTTATGGGATGCATTTAATAATATCTATGAATTGGAAGAAGATGTTCGATTTATTTTTGTTCTGGATGAATGGGATTTCATTTTTCACAGGAATTTTATAACCGAGAAGGATAAAGCTGCCTATGTAGATTTTCTCAGCAATCTTTTGAAAGACCAGCCTTATGTGGAATTTGCATATATGACAGGAATCCTGCCCATTGCCAAATATTCCAGTGGATCAGAATTGAATATGTTCTATGAATATACTATGACATCAGAGGAAAAATACAGCTGTTTTTTTGGATTTACGGAATCGGAGGTAGACCAGCTTTTTGAAAAATACTGTCGCCTGAACAAAGAGCAGAAGGTTAGCAGAGATGGTTTAAGGCTCTGGTATGATGGATATCATACCAAGGCAGGCGAAAGAGTGTATAATCCACGTTCAGTGGTAGCGGCTTTAACCAATAATAATCTGGGGAATTACTGGACAAGTGCAGGTCCCTATGATGAGATTTTTTATTATATTGAACACAATATAGGAGAGGTGCGTGATGATCTGGCATTCATGGTGTCAGGAATTGCCGTACCGGCTCAGGTGAGAGAATATGCCGCCTCCTCCATGAATCTGACAACAAAAGATGAGATATTTTCAGCAATGGTTGTTTATGGCTTTTTAAGCTATAAAGATGGGTTTGTATCCATCCCCAATAAAGAACTGATGGGTAAATTCGATGATATGCTGAAAAAGGAGGCTTCTTTAGGGTATGTATATCGACTGGCAAAAGAATCCGAAAGAATGTTGAAAGCAACGCTAAAAGGGGATACCGATACCATGGCTGAAATTCTGGAATATACCCATAATACAGAGATTCCTTTGTTAAAATATAATTACGAAGAAGATTTGACCACAATCGTTACCCTGGTGTATTTATCAGCGAGAGACCGGTATCAGGTAGAGCGGGAGGATAAAAGTGGTACAGGGTATGTAGATTTTATTTTTTATCCGGATAAGAAAAATGAAGATAGTATTATTTTGGAATTAAAAGTGGATGATACACCGGAAACGGCAATTGCACAGATTAAAGAACGTCAATATGCATTGCGATTTATGGGAAAACTTGGAGAAATTCCCAAATATACGGGAAGGATCCTTGGAGTAGGGATTTCTTATAATCGTATAAACAAAAAGCACGAATGTAAAGTGGAAATTTTGAGAGAAGCTTTATCAGGTATATTACAATGACAGTTAATAATAGAAAACAAAAGATTAAAATTAAAATCAATCCCTGGTTTTGCATCATCGCGCTGCTTAGCAGTGCCTTTCTGGCATTTGGACTTTATCATGTCCACTCTTTTTCAGGAGTAACGGAGGGCGGTGTTTTGGGAATGACACTGCTGCTTCAGCACTGGTTTGATATTTCACCGGCCATTTCCGGTTTTGTCATGAATATACTCTGCTATCTGCTGGGCTGGAAATTATTGGGTGGAGAATTTATTTTCTATTCCATTGTGTCAACTGCTGGTTTTTCGATTTCTTATAAGATTTACGAGCAGTTTGACCCCTTATGGCCGCAGTTATACGAAACACCGCTGCTTGCAGCGCTGGTAGGAGCCGTATTTGTGGGAGTGGGAGCTGGTTTTTGCGTCTTAATTGGCGGAGCACCCAGCGGTGATGATGCGCTGGCAATGAGTATCGCACATGCGGCCCATAAAAAAATCGAAACGGTATATCTAATCAGCGATTTGATTGTATTAGGCTTGTCTGCCAGTTATATTCCATTTCATCGACTGGGATATTCTTTACTGACCGTAATTTTATCCGGGCAGCTAATTGGATTAATACAGCGGATTAAACTAAAAGACAAAAGGGGGCGGCAGAATGAAATTATTAATTAAGCAGCGCGTTTTTTCATGGAGTGATTCTTATGATATTTACGATGAGAACGGCAATAAAAAATACTTTGTGAAGGCAGAATTCTGGTCATTGGGCCATCGGCTTCATGTATATGATGTTTATGATCGTGAGATCGGGATGATTAAACAACGGTTATTTTCATTTATGCCCATCTTTGATATTGAAGTAGACGGAAAGGTACTGGGAAGTATTCAGAAGAAATTTACCTTTTTTAAGCCCAGATATGAAATTGACTTTAACGGATGGCGAGTGGAAGGCAATTTTATGGGATGGGATTATGATGTTTATGCCGGCTGCAGTGCAGTGATACATATCAGCAAAGAACTGTTCCAGTGGGGCGATACATATGTTATTGACTTTGATCGGGCGGAAGATGAATTGATGGGGCTGATGCTGGTGATTGCCATAGACGCGGCGAATTGTACTGATGGCCAGTAGATCGTAATAAATCATTTTGATTTTTGAAACTTCCAGGAGGTATTTACGTCTATAGAAATATAAAACGGCTGTTGTTTAGATTGTTTTCCTGAAAAGGTACATCATAAACAACAGCCATTTTTATTCAAGACAGTTCAGCAAGGCCGAACTATTACTTTATTTTTCTGTCTTAAAATATTCGTTTACCAGCTTCACAACAGTTCCGGAGAGCAGGAACAGTGCAATTAAGTTGGGGATGGACATCAGTCCGTTAAAGGTTTCTGCAATGCTCCAGAGCGATCCCAGATCGACTGTAGCACCCAGGATTGCCACCAGGGAATATACGACCATGAAAGGTTTAATGACCTTGGAGGAACACAGGAATTCGATACAGCGTGCACCATAAAGTCCCCATCCGATAATGGTGGAAAATGCAAAGCAGCACAGGGCAATAGCCGTGAAGATGGATACCCAGCTGCCATAAGTGGAAGTAAATCCGAGGATAGTCAGTTCTGCACCGGCAGCTTCTCCGTACTGAACAGGAACCTGACTGCAGAGAATAACCAGGGCGGTCATGGTACAGATAATGATGGTATCCATAAATACCTCAAAAATTCCGAAAAATCCCTGTTTAACCGGTTTTTTGGTATCTGCACAGGCGTGAGCAATGGAACCAGTACCAAGACCGGCTTCATTGGAGAAAATACCGCGGGCAACGCCCTTTTTCATACTGGTAAAGAAACTTCCCACAATACCGCCGGTTACAGCAGCAGGCTGGAATGCACCTTGAATAATAGCCTTGAATACAGAAGGAATATGATTCAAATTCAGGAAAATAACACCAAGAGACAGCACAATATAAATCACTGCCATAAAAGGAACCAGCTTTTCTGTTACTTTGCCAATTCGTTTAATACCACCCAGAAGAACCAGTCCCACCAGAATGGCGATCACAATACCGAGAATCAGATTTAGAGTACCAGTGACAGATTCATCGATCAGATGATAGTTCAGCAGTGCGGAATCGATGGCTGTAGTAATGGTATTTACCTGAGTGGCATTACCAGTGCCGAAAACGGTCAGTACACCGAAGATGGAGTACAGAACAGCCAGCCACTGCCAGTTTTTACCCAGTCCGTTTTTAATATAATACATGGGACCGCCCACCAGATCACCGTTGGCATTGCGTTCGCGGAAGTGAACCGCCAGAGTTACTTCGGCAAATTTGGTACACATACCCAGCAGGGCGGAAATCCACATCCAGAATACGGCGCCAGGTCCGCCGATAGCAATGGCACCGGCAACACCGGCGATATTACCGGTTCCCACCGTAGCAGCCAGCGCGGTACATACTGCCTGAAAAGGAGTCATGGCACCGTCAGAAGCTTCTTTTTTACGGAAAACTCGTCCGATGGTTGTTTTTAATGCATAAGGAAATTTACGAATCTGCAGAAAGCGGGTGGATATGCTCAGATATAAGCCCACACCGATGATGCAGATCATAGCCGGAACGCCCCAGATAAAATTGTTCACGACTGTATTGATGTTTTCAATCGTTTGCAGCATATGTAAAAGCACCTTTCTAATCTTTTTCAGATATACTCTAAGTGATAATTGGTTGATAAGCAGAGAAATTTATGTGTTTATCAGGCAGAGCAATCTGAAAAATAATACCATATTTTGCGGGAAAAGTACAGGCAAATGGATAAGAAAAAAGGGGATTTATCGAAAAAAATATGGGATATTTATAGAAAACCAGAAATGGTATATTATTAAAAAAATGACCTTACAGGGATGTAGGAATGGAGTATAATAAAATATATGACAGAAGAAAGGATAAAAGGGCAAAAAAGGTATACATATGAAATTAAAAAATATAATAGCAGCTATTTTTTCAGGAACTGCGGCCATTGCAGCAGCAGGTTCCTGGTTTGCGTATCGTTATGTATTCTATTCAGCCAATTGTGAACAGGATATCTATGCAATTCCAAAAGGAGAACAATATCAGAAAAATCACAGCAAGATGACATCATTAATCCGGGAGATGGATAAAATTCCTTTTGAACCGGTGGAGATTATTTCTTTTGATGGATTAAAGCTGAGAGGCCGTTATTATCATGTACAGGATGGAGCACCTGTTCAGATTCAATGTTATGGTTATCATGGAAATGGACTGCGGGATTTCTGCGGCGGCAATAAAATTGCCCGGGAAATGGGGCAGAATACTCTGGTAATTGACCAGCGTGCCCACGGAAAAAGCGAAGGCCATACCATTACTTTTGGAATAAAAGAACGATTTGACTGCTTAAGTTGGGTGGAATATGTTTGTGAACGATTTGGAGAGGAAGTTCCCATTTATCTGGCGGGTGTGTCCATGGGTGCAGCTACGGTTCTTATGACATCGGAGCTGGATTTACCGAACAACGTAAAAGCCATTCTTGCAGATTGTCCATATTCATCACCGAAAGCGATTATTCAGAAAGTATGCAAAGATATGAAATTGCCGCCAAAGCTGGTGTACCCTTTTGTCCAGCTTGGTGCGTTTCTTTTTGGACACTTTCGTTTATCAGACAGCAGTCCGGCGGAAGCCGTAAAGCATGCAAAAATACCGATTTTACTGATTCACGGAGATGCAGATCATTTTGTTCCCTGTGATATGAGCCGGGAGATTTTTGAGGCATGTGCATCAGAAAAACAGATGGTAACCATTCCGGATGCAGGCCATGCAATCAGTTACATAGTAGACAGTGAACAATACGAGCAGGCTGTAAAGACGTTTTTGGAGAAGATTTCTTAAATAGTTGTAGTTGGGTATTATTTGTATTGCAAAAATATAGAGAGTGTGTTATGATATGACAAATAAGAATATATGTTCTGGAATGCACCTGAGTGATATTTCAGATATACTCTGACAGGGGTGACAGACAGTATGAGATACTATATTGCGGATTCTCATTTTTTCCATGGCAATTTGAATACTAAGATGGATCATCGTGGTTTTGGAAGCGTGGAGGAAATGAATGCTTATATGCTGAAGCAGTGGAATGCAAAAGTTCGTAAAAATGATGATGTGGTAATTCTGGGCGATCTGTCCTGGGGGAAAGCAGAAGAAACCAATGCTTTGCTGGAGCAGTTAAACGGACGCCTGTACCTGATTCAGGGGAATCATGACCGCTTTTTGAAGAATAAAGATTATAACGCCAGTCGTTTTGTATGGATTAAGCCTTATGAAGAATTGCAGGATAATAAGCGGAAAGTAATACTTTGTCATTATCCCATTATGTGTTATAACGGACAGTACCGTGTGGATGAGCAGGGGAATCCCAAAAACTATATGCTCTATGGACATGTTCATGATACCTATGACCAGAGGCTGATCGAGCAGTTTCAGGATATTACAAGAAGCAGTATGCAGGAGCTTGCAGGCGGGGAAATACGAACCATTCCATCCAACATGATCAATTGTTTTTGCATGTATTCAGATTATACGCCGCTGACGTTGGATGAGTGGATTGTATGTGACAGGGAGAGACGTCAGAAAATGCTAAGCAACGGTAATTAACCGGTTTTGTTATACTTCACTCTGTGGTATAATGACTTCCAGTACTAGAGCGTGTTTGAAAAAGGCTTTATGCAGGATGTGCATCCCATTTTGAGATAAATTTCTCTCAAATGAGGGAGGCGTAGCGGGCTACGCTGACTGAATCTGAGAAAAATTTAGCCAAAACTGGGGTGTGCAGACTGCGT
>JBGVFN010000099.1:0-28486 GCA_045121095.1 Lachnospiraceae bacterium
TGAGTATCATAGAAACCTGCAAAAAGAAACAGATGCAGGTATTCGAAAGTATCTGCAGTATATTTGCTGGCAAACGTGCCATATATTGACCCGTTTATTTTTGATGTCTAAAACTACTCAGCCGTCAGGCTGAGTAGTTACATTGAAACAGAGTAAAGCTGAATTATGAAACAGATAACATTTGACAGACTTTACCTCTTAGTAATATAATGCAGTACGAAAAGGATATTTTGTAAAAAGGAGAGACACATTATGAATTTTATTTTTATTTCCCCCCAGTTTCCCCGTACATACTGGAACTTCTGTGATCGTTTACAGAAAAATGGTGTAAATGTACTGGGAATCGGTGATTCACCTTATGATGAACTGGAAGATAATCTGAAGCGGTCCATGACCGAATATTATAAAGTAAATTCTCTGGAAAATTACGATGAGGTATTCCGTGCAGTGGCATTTTTTGCATTTAAATACGGAAAAATCGACTGGCTGGAATCCAATAACGAGTATTGGCTGGAACAGGACGCACGTCTGAGAACCGATTTCAATATTACCACAGGAACCAAGCTGGACGGAATTTCTTCTTATAAGAGTAAATCTGCCATGAAACCCTACTATGCAAAAGCAGGTGTTCCCACCGCTCGCTGCCACAAAGTGACCACATGGGAAGCTGCACATGCTTTTCTGGAAGAAGTAGGATATCCGGTCATCGTAAAACCTGACAGAGGTGTAGGTGCAGCAGATACATGGAGATTGGACAATGACGGGGACCTTGGCAATTTCTTTGCAAACTACCCTCATGTACCCTACGTTATGGAAGAATTTATCGAAGGTGACATTTGCTCCTACGATGCAATCGTTAACTCAGAAGGCGATCCCCTCTTCGAATCCATGACCGCATGGCCTCCGTCCATCATGGATATCGTAAACGAACAGCGCGAACTGACCTATTACACCGTAGATCAGGTACCTGAAAAGCTGAGAGAAATGGGCCGCGCAACTGTAAAAGCCTTTGATGTAAAAAGCCGTTTTGTACATATGGAATTCTTCCGTCTCACCAAAGCACGTAAAGGCCTGGGCGAGATCGGCGATTTTGTAGGACTGGAAGTTAACATGCGTCCTGCGGGCGGATACACCCCCGATATGATGAATTACGCCCACAGCACAGACGTATACCAGATCTGGGCAGACATGGTAGCCTTCAACCGCAGAGCCCTGCCTGAAAGCGGAGACGATCACTTCTGTGTATACGCCAGCCGCAGAGACCAGTACAGCTACAAACACAGCCATGAAGAAATCTTGGGCAGATACGGCAGCCAGATCGTTATGTGCGAACGAATCCCCGAAGTCCTCGCCGGCGCCATGGGCAACCAGATGTACACCGCCCACGCAGCCAACGAAGAAGCAACCAAAGAATTCATTCGTTTCGTAACCGAAAAATAGCAGGAATTCAGATTCAGAAAAACTTATAAAATATTAAAAAACATAAAAACATAAACATTTAAAACGATAAACATATAAAACATACGACCATGATACTGAAATAAAAAGAAGATATAAAATATAATCTTAAAAACAGTATCATGGTCATTTTTATAACATACCACTAAGCAGACACATTCGTTCAGGCATTTTCAGATACACTATCAGGTTTGCTGAATAAAAGAAGCTCTTTCTTTCTCATATCCCTCCACGCAAGTTCATACATTTTGCGTACCCTTATAAAAGTCGGAGGCTTCCCTACTTAGAAAAAATTATAAACACGCTCTAAGCCATCATCATTTTTATAATAAGAATTCAAATAAGAATATGGTTCTGAGAAAAAACACAACCGGCGGAATTACAGGTACCCCCTATAAAGGAGACCATTGGCAAACGTCGGCACTTAACGATTGACCTTCTGTTAAGAAGGGCAAGAGTTTAGTGTCCGTTACGTTTTCCACTGAGCGAGAGCGCGTCTCCGTATAGGGGGTACCTGTAATGGAGCCATCCACAACCTCATGTCCCATAAATAATCTAATAACAAGCTCCGACTCCATCCCTTACCACAATGAACTTGCACAAACTCACTTTTTCGTTTATACTATATTAGTTTTACCTATAGAAATCACACGCTTTCCAGTTCAGTCACCTCTGACTGAGAGCCGTGTACCATACACGCAGAATCATACGAAAGGAATAAAGGGAGAACCATGTTTCGTTTTTTTGTAGAACCAGACCAGATTATTGGTGAACAGGTAATCATAACCGGAGAAGATGTCAATCATATGAAAAATGTACTTCGCATGAAGCCGGGAGAAAAAGTCCGTATCAGCAATGGAACTGACGAAGACTATTTCTGTACCATTGAAGAATTAAGAGAACAGGAAGTGCTGCTGCATGTAGACAGCAAAGAAACTTCCTCCATTGAACTTCCGGTTCAGATTTATCTGTTTCAGGGGCTGCCCAAATCAGATAAAATGGAATTGATCATTCAGAAAGCCGTAGAGCTTGGTGCTTATTCCGTGATTCCGGTGGCAATGAAACGTTCTGTTGTGAAGCTGGATCCGAAAAAGGCAGCAGCCAAAGTAAAGCGCTGGAATGCGATTGCGGAGAGTGCGGCGAAGCAGAGTGGACGTATGGTGATTCCCCAGGTGCAGATGCCCATGACCTTTGCTCAGGCAGTGGAAATGGCAGATGAGATGGAATGTAAACTGTTGCCCTATGAAAATGAAGAGGGGATGGAAGGTGTGCGCCGGATTTTAGGTGAACTGGCGGTACAGGTAAAACAGCAGGAACAGCAAAAGCAGCAAAAACAGCAGGAAATGCAGGCATCGCAGATGGAATCTCCTTTGCGGATCGGAATTTTTATAGGACCGGAAGGCGGATTTGATGAGGGAGAGGTGGAGCTGGCCGTGAAAAAAGGCTGGAACCGTATTTCTCTTGGAAGACGGATTCTGCGGACAGAAACAGCCGGAATGGCACTTCTTTCCATTCTGGTATATCTGCTGGAGCCGTGATATAATAAAGCTGCTGAAGCAGGCAATTTGGTAGCGTTTCTGTAGATGTGGAATAAGATAGAGTATAGATGTGATGTAACTATTCAGGATAGGTGGAAGCACTTGCTGCTGAGACCGTAAGAACATGATTCAGGAGTGCAAAAATCTCATTGCGAAGCAATTCTTAATGGATTTTTGCATCGTAATTATGAAGGTACTGAATAATTACGATATTTAACATACAGTCTGTGGACTGGAGGGGACAGGAAATGATGGAAGCATATCTGGATAATTCAGCTACAACCTGTGCATTTGCCCGGGTTTGTGATATTATGATGAAGACCATGTCTCAGGATTACGGGAATCCTTCTTCTTTGCATACAAAAGGCTTTCATGCAGAGCATTATGTAAATGAAGCAAGAGAAGCAATAGCCCGCAGCCTTCGGGTCAGTGATCGTGAGATTATTTTTACATCAGGTGGAACCGAGTCCAACAATATGGCATTGATTGGCTGTGCCATGGCCAACAAACGAAGCGGCAACCATCTGATTACTACCGTATTTGAACATGCATCTGTGGGTAACACCATGCGTTTTCTGGAAGAACAGGGATTTCGCGTGACCTATCTTCCGGTGGATCATGAGGGAACCGTTTCACTGCAGGCATTGGAAGAGGCAATCTGCCCGAAAACCATTCTGGTGTCCATTATGCATGTAAATAATGAAATCGGAGCGGTACAGCCTATTGAGGAAATTGCCCGGATCATTCACCGGAAAAAGCCGGATGTTTTGTTCCATGTGGATGCGATTCAATCCTATGGTAAATATGTAATCCGTCCGAAACGTCAGGGTATTGATCTTTTGTCTGTCAGCGGACATAAGATTCATGGTCCCAAAGGAACCGGATTTTTATACGTAAGAGACAAAGTAAAGATCAAACCGTTGATCTACGGCGGAGAGCAGCAGCATGGCATGCGTTCCGGTACGGAAAATGTACCTGGGATTGCAGGTCTGGGAGAGGCTGTAAAAGAGATTTACAAAGACCATGATGAACGAATCCGGCGGATGTATGCGCTGAAACATTTATTTGTGGAGCAGCTGGAAGGTCTGGAAGGTATTGTGATAAATGGTCAGCCGCTGGATCAGGGGGCGCCGCATATTGTAAGCGTCAGCTTTCGTGGTGTAAGAAGTGAAGTCCTGCTTCATGCACTGGAGGAAAAAGGCATTTATGTATCTGCAGGTTCAGCCTGCTCATCCAATCACCCTGCTGTCAGCGGAACCTTAAGAAGCATCGGTGTGGAAAAAGATTTACTGGATTCCACCCTTCGTTTCAGCTTTGGCGTATTTACCACTGAGGATGAAATCCGTTATGCGGCAGATACCGTGAAAACGCTGGTTCCCATGCTTCGAAGATTCAGAAGAAAATAAAATACAGAATCATAATACAGAATCATTTGAGAAACTGTAATGGTGAAAGTGCTGGAATACCTTAAAGGGCACGCGATTATTCATTCGGCTAAGCGCCGAATACGATTTTCGATTAAAATTACTGTTTACAAGCAAGCTTGACACAGTAATTTTATCTAAAATCATGCTCTGCTGATTAGTTACAAAATAAAGTAAGAATGGAGATAACGATGAAATTTCATGCTTTTTTGATTAAATATGCAGAAATCGGTATCAAAGGCAAGAACCGGTATCTGTTTGAGGATGCACTGATGAAACAGATCCGCCGTGCGCTGCGCCGCATTGATGGAGAGTTCAAGGTATGCAAGGAAGATGGCCGTATTTATGTTATGGCAGAAAATGATGATTTTGATGAAGAAGATGTTTATGAAGCACTGCAGCATGTGTTTGGTATTCAGGGAATCTGCCCCATGCTTCAGGTAGAAGATGAAGGATGGGAAAAACTTTGCGAGACCGTTGTTTCTTATATGAAAGAAACCTATGCGGATAAAGAATCCTACACATTTAAGGTGCAGGCCCGCCGTGCAAGAAAGAATTATCCCTATAATTCCAATGAAATCTGCCGCAACATGGGGGAAGTGATTCTCAATGAACTGCCTCAGACTCACGTAGATGTTCATAATCCCGATGTTATGCTGTACATTGAAATTCGTCAGAAAATCAATATTTATTCCAAAACGGTGAAAGGACCTGGCGGAATGCCCATTGGTACCAACGGAAAAGCCATGCTGCTGCTTTCCGGTGGTATCGACAGCCCTGTTGCCGGCTATATGATTGCAAAACGTGGTGTAGTATTGGATGCGGTTTATTTTCATGCACCGCCTTATACCAGTGACCGTGCAAAGCAGAAGGTTATCGATCTGGCAAAAGAAGTAGCTGCCTATGCAGGCCCTATTAACCTGCATATCGTGAATTTTACCGATATTCAGCTGGCAATTTATGAAAAATGCCCCCATGATGAGTTGACCATTATCATGAGAAGGTATATGATGAAGATCGCGCAGGATCTGGCGAAAAAGACAGGCTCCCTGGCATTGATCACCGGTGAAAGCATCGGACAGGTTGCTTCCCAGACCATGCAGTCCATGGCAGTAACCAATGAAGTATGCGAACTGCCGGTATACCGTCCTTTGGTAGGATTTGATAAACAGGATATCGTGGAGATTTCCCAGCAGATCGGAACCTTTGAAACATCCATCCTTCCTTATGAAGACTGCTGTACGATTTTTGTGGCAAAACATCCGGTTACAAAGCCCAACCTGGGTATTATCAAACGTTCTGAAAGCAATCTGGAGGGCGTTATTGAAGAACTTTATGAAACTGCCATGAATACCGTGGAAACAGTTTGGTGTGAGAGTGAACACTAAGTGATTTTACTGTGAAATATAAAGGGGGATGCCCTTCAGGACATCCCCCTTCTTAACAATTATTATAGATATGAATAGATGGATTATTCAACTACGTAAGGTTTTAAAGCTTCCAGAATTTCATCAAGTTTATCAGTAGCATGAATATTCAGTTCGATGGGTTTGGAAAGATCCAGACTGAAGATACCCATAATTGATTTTGCATCAATGACGTATCTGCCGGAAATTAAATCAAAGTCAGAATCGAATTTTGACAGTGTATTAACAAATGCTTTTACTTTATCGATAGAATTTAACATAATATTGATGGTTTTCACAGGAAGATCCTCCTTTAATTAGTGTTTAGTGTTTGTTAGAGTAATTTTACTAAGATAAAGACTTGATGTCAAGGTATTTTATAAGACGGATTTCGTGGGTATTTCGAAGAAAAGTAACCGTTCAGCCTTGCTGAACGGTTACAACTTGAAAAATCAGAAAGGAGTACAATATGAAGAAAAGAGCTGCTTTTCATACATTGGGCTGTAAGGTTAATACGTATGAAACGGAAGCCATGAAGTCTCAATTAAAAGAGCATGGTTATGAAATCGTTTCGTTTTCAGATGCGGCAGATGTATATATTATAAATACCTGTACGGTTACAAATATGGCAGACCAGAAGTCCAGACAGATGCTGCATAAGGCACGCAAGAAAAATCCGGACGCGGTTATTGCGGCTGTGGGCTGTTATGCACAGGCATTTAAGGACGAGCTGGTGAAGGATCATACGGCGGATCTGATCATCGGTAATAACCAGAAAAGCCGGTTATATGAGCTGTTGGAGGAATATGACAACAGCAAATGTTTACAGGAGGCGGTCTGTGATCTGAAGAAGGAGCGGACTTACGAGCCCATGTTCCTGACTTCCACAGAGGACCGGACCCGAGCATTTTTGAAAATTCAGGATGGATGCAATCAGTTCTGCAGCTACTGTCTGATTCCTTATGCCAGAGGACGTGCCAGAAGCCGTGCCATGGAAGATGTGCTGGAAGAAATCCGGACGTTGGCGGCACAGGGCTTTAAAGAAGTGGTTTTGACAGGCATTCATTTAAGTTCCTACGGTGTGGACCTGAATGAAGAAAAGAAACCTCTGTTAAAGGAAGTGATTTTGGCGGTGGCAGAAATTGAAGGGATTGAACGGATTCGTCTTGGTTCGTTGGAGCCCAATGTTATTACCGAGGAATTTATCGAGCCGCTGGCATCCTGCAGTAAATTCTGCCCTCATTTCCATCTGTCTTTACAGAGCGGATGCGATGCAACTTTGAAACGGATGAATAGACATTATTCTGCCAGTGAATACTATAGTAAATGTGAATTGATCCGCCGTTATTTTGAACATCCGGCGATTACCACCGATGTAATTGCAGGATTTCCTCAGGAAACAGAAGAAGAATTTGAAGAAACCTGCGCATTCGTGGAAAAAGTGGGATTTGCAGAGATGCATGTATTTAAATATTCCCGCAGAAAGGGTACAAAAGCAGATACGATGGAAGGACAGGTTCCAGAGCAGATCAAAACACAGAGAAGTCACAGATTGCTGGAAATTGCTGCACGGAAACAGCAGGAGTACCTGTCCTGGTATCGGAACCGGCAGGTGGAAATTCTCACAGAAGATGAAGTAACTTATAAGGGTGAAACATGGAGATGTGGTCATACAAAAGAGTATGTAAAATGCCTTTTGAAAAACTGTGAATCCAATACCATACAGACTGCCCGGGCATTTGAATTGACAGAAAATCACATGCTTCTTACACAATAATGTGTCATTCATGTGTCAATCGTGTGTCTTTTTTTCACTTCTACTTGCCGAATGCTGTAAAATGTATTAAAATAAGTCTGAGTATTGCCCGGAGTAGAATTTTGTAAAGGAAGTGATCTTGTGAACAATATCAATGTAACACAGTTTTTTAAAGCACCTCAGGATAAAGAAGTAGATGTAGAACAGGTTCTGGATGCAGTGTGTCATGCCATGATGGAAAGGGGCTACAACCCGCAGAGTCAGATTGTTGGTTATATTATGTCAGGTGATCCCACATATATTACCAGTCATAAAGGTGCCAGAAGCATGATCATGAAAGTGGAGCGGGATGAGATTCTGGAAGAATTGATGAAATTCTATCTGGAAAATAAACTGAACCGGAAATAAGTATGCGTATACTTGGACTGGATTATGGTTCGAAAACCGTGGGAGTGGCTGTCAGTGATGGACTGGGCATTACGGCACAGGGATTGGAGACAATTCAGAGAGCACAACCAAATAAACTGAGAAAGACACTCGCACGTATAGAACAGCTGATTAAAGAATATGATGTAGAAAAGATTGTGCTGGGATATCCCCGTAATATGAACAACACAGAGGGTCCCCGCGTGCAGGCAACTTTGGAATTTATGGAGATGCTGAAGCGGCGGACCGGTCTGGAAGTGATTTTACAGGATGAACGTCTGACAACTGTATCTGCAGAGCGGGTTCTGATCGAGTCGGGAGTTAGAAGAGAGAACCGCAAGGATGTTATTGATAAGATTGCTGCCGTGTTTATACTGCAGACTTATCTGGATGCACAGGCTTTTGCAGCACATAAGGAGATTGAATGAGTTATAACGATAGTATCGTTCTTGAAACGGAAGACGGCGAAACACTGGAACTGTATGTATTAGAAAAAACCAGAATTAACGGAAAGGATTATCTGCTGGCGGCTGACAGCAGTCTGAACGACGAAGACTCAGACGAGGCAGAGTGCTTTGTTTTCAGAGATGATTCTCTTCCGGGTGATTCTGAAGCAATTTATGTCATGGTAGAAAACGAAGATGAACTGGTCGGTGTACTGGATATTTTTCAAAATTTAATGGACGATGTATCGATTGAAAATTAGATTCCGCATTGAGACAGATTCGTGATGGTTTTCTCCATGCCCCATATTATAGCTGCAGTATAGATTGCAGCAGAAAGCACGGAGGTAACTAATTGAAAACAGAATCAAACCATAAACTTCGTATTATCCCTCTGGGTGGTTTGGAATCAATCGGTATGAACATTACGGCACTGGAGTACGATGACACCATTATTGTAGTCGACTGCGGACTCAGCTTTCCGAGCGAAGACATGCTGGGTATCGATCTGGTAATACCGGATGTCACATACCTGAAAGAGAACATTGAAAAAGTAAAAGGATTTTTTATTACCCATGGTCATGAGGATCATATTGGTGCCTTACCCTATATTCTGCGCGACGTAAACGTACCCATTTACGGAACAAAGCTGACCATTGGTATTATTGAGAGCAAATTAAAAGAGCATCCCAATCTGAAGGCTGTGAAGAAAAAAGTTGTAAAATATGGCCAGTCCATCAATATGGGCTGTTTCCGTGTGGAATTTATCCGTACCAATCACAGTATTGCGGATGCAGCAGCATTTGCCATCTTTACCCCTGTGGGAATTGTTGTGCACACAGGCGATTTTAAGATTGACTATACACCGGTATTTGGTGATGCTGCAGATCTGCAGAGATTTGCAGAACTGGGCAGAAAAGGCGTGCTGGCGCTGATGTGTGAAAGTACCAATGCAATCCGTGAAGGTTTTACCATGTCGGAGCGGACAGTTGGTAAGACATTTGACAATTTGTTTGCGGAGAATGTGGCACACCGTATTATTGTGGCGACCTTTGCATCCAATGTGGACAGAGTTCAGCAGATCATCAATACGGCTCATAAATATGGAAGAAAAGTTGTGGTGGAAGGCCGCAGCATGGTAAATATTATTAATACGGCTTCGGAACTGGATTACCTGAAGATTCCGGAAGGAACATTGATTGATCTGGATTCTCTGAAGAACTACCCCGATGAGAAGACGGTTTTGATCACAACAGGAAGCCAGGGTGAATCCATGGCGGCATTATCCCGAATGGCAGCAGGGATTCATCGAAAAGTAAGTATCAAGCCGGGAGATGCGATTATTTTAAGTTCATCTCCAATTCCTGGTAATGAAAAAGCAGTAGCCAAGATTATTAATGAGCTGTCCATGAAAGGAGCTCATGTTATTTATCAGGATACACATGTATCTGGTCATGCATGTCAGGAAGAAATTAAGCTGATGTATTCCTTGTTACATCCTCGTTATGCGATTCCGATTCATGGTGAATTCCGTCACCGTCAGGCACAGGCGAATCTGGCCAAATCTCTGGGTGTGCCTTCTGATCATATCTTTATGATGAATGCAGGAGATGTTCTGGAGCTGGATGAAGAACATGCAGCAATTGGTGGTAAGGTTCATGCCGGTTCCATTCTGGTAGACGGGCTTGGTGTCGGAGATGTGGGCAATATTGTTCTCCGTGACCGCCAGAGTCTTTCTCAGAATGGTATTATTATCGTTGTACTGGCATTGGAAAAGCATTCCAATCAGCTGTTATCCGGTCCGGATATCGTTTCCAGAGGTTTTGTTTATGTAAGAGAATCCGAGGATCTGATGGAAGAAGCAAGACAGGTTGTCTGCAATGCGGTAGATGATTGTCTGCGCAGAAATATTACAGACTGGGTTCGTCTGAAAACGGTTATTCGCGATAACCTCAGCGATTTCCTTTGGAAGAAGATGAAGAGAAATCCTATGATTCTTCCGATTATTATGGAAGTATAAAACGTAACAGCTCAGCAGGTATTTATGGAAAAGTATGCTCTGCTGAATAGAGAAAAGTGATACAGGGCTGTGTGAGCTGTTTTTTGGAAGCCGCACAGTCCTGTGTAAGCTGGTACTCCATTCAGACAGAAATCACGTTTGGATTGAGTACTGGAGGATATTTGAAAAACATTTGGGGGTAAAGCAGTTTCAGATATCCTCTGACAGGAGAAACGATATGGCAGAAAAAGTGGAAAATAATATGAAAAAGGAAAATCAGGCCATTGGTTTTGCAGTACGAACGGGTGTGAAACTGGTCACGGTTCTTCTGCTGGTACTGCTGGTGCAGCTGGTGATCAGCAGCGGGTACGATTTTGGATATAATCTGTTTGCCGCACCGGCGATGTCATCTGCTCCTGGAAGAGAGGTTACATTTACCATAGATGAGGGTGAAGCTACATCCGATATTGTTGCAGATCTAAAAGAGTCGGGGCTGATTCGGGACAAGTTTTCTTTCCGCTGCCAGATTCTGTTTTATGATAAGGTTCTGCAGCCGGGAGAATACAAACTCAATACTTCCATGACCAGTAAGGAGATTCTAATGTATTTGAATGATGGTCCGGGAAGTCTGCAGGAGTGATTTGCAGAAATAATTAGAGGCTGATTATGATTATTGATGAAAGAACAACTGAATATATCAGTTCGCTGGAACCGGATTACAGTCCGGTTCTTGCCGAAATAGAAGCAGAGGCAATCCGCGACAGGGTTCCGATTATCCGCAGGGAAACCGGCAGTCTGCTGCGAAGTCTGATTCTTATGAAACGCCCCCGGCGGATTCTGGAGGTGGGCACGGCCACAGGTTTTTCAGCACTTCTTATGAGCGAAGTGATGCCTGAGGGCTGTACGATTACAACGATTGAAAAATATGAAAAAAGAATCCCTCTGGCTCAGGCCAATTTTCGCAGAGCCGGTAAGGCAGATGTGATTCATCTGATTGCCGGAGATGCTTTAGAAGTGCTTGAATCGCTGGAGGGGTCTTTTGATTTTATCTTTATGGATGCTGCCAAAGGGCAGTATATAAATTTCTTTCCATCTGTGATGCGTTTGCTGGAACCGGGCGGTGTTCTGGTGTCCGACAACATTTTGCAGGATGGGCAGCTGGTGGAGTCTCGTTATGGCGTTACCCGGCGAAACCGGACCATCCACAGCCGGATGAGAGAATATCTGTATGTTCTGAAACACACAGACGGGCTGGAGTCGTCGGTACTTACGGTGGGTGATGGAATGACCATCAGTGTAAAAAAAGGATAACCGTTCAGCATTTGCTGAATTGTTTGAAAAATGGAGGAACCTATGAAAAATACTGAATCTGTCAGAAAACCGGAGCTTCTGATTCCTGCCGGTAGTCTTGAAGTTTTAAAAACAGCAGTGTATTATGGTGCTGATGCGGTATATGTAGGCGGTGAGGCGTTCAGTCTCCGTGCAAAAGCAAAAAACTTTTCCATGGAGGAATTGAAGGAGGGCATTCAGTTTGCCCATGCTCACGGTGTAAAGGTTTATGTGACTGCCAATATTCTGGCGCATAATCAGGATCTGGATGAAGCGGCTGCTTATTTTCTGGAATTGAGAGAAGCAGGGCCGGATGCAGTGCTGATATCGGACCCTGGTCTTTTTATGGTTGCAAGGGAAACCATTCCGGAGATTCCCATTCATATCAGTACACAGGCTAATAATGTGAATTATGGAACCTTTTTATTCTGGAAATCTATGGGAGCTACCCGTGTGGTAACTGGACGCGAACTTTCTCTGGAAGAAATCCGCACCATCCGCTCCAAAATTCCGGAGGATATGGAAATTGAAAGTTTTATCCACGGTGCCATGTGTATTTCCTATTCCGGAAGATGTCTGTTGTCCAACTACCTGACCGGTCGTGATGCCAATCAGGGAGCATGTACACATCCCTGCCGCTGGAAATATACTTTGATGGAAGAAAAACGTCCTGGTGAGTATTTCCCGGTAATGGAGACGGAAAGAGGTACTTTTATTTTTAATTCCAAGGATTTGTGCATGATCGATCACATTCCGGATCTGGTAGATGCAGGGATTGACAGTTTTAAAATCGAAGGGCGCATGAAAGCAGCTCTTTATGTGGCAGTAGTGGCAAGAACCTATCGAAAAGCCATTGATGATTATTTTACTGATCCGGCCTTATATGAAAAAAATATGGACTGGTACCGGTCTGAAATTGAAAAATGCACCATGCGTCCGTTTACCACAGGATTTTTCTATGGAAAACCGGATTCAGATGCACAGATTTATGACAATAATACGTATATCCAGGATTTTATTTACCTGGGTATGAGCGGTGCTGTAAATGAAGATGGACGTTTCTTCCTGGAACAGAAAAATAAGTTTTCCGTGGGTGAAACCGTGGAACTTTTAAAACCGGATGGACGCAATGTGGAAGCACAGGTACTTTCCATTCAGGATGAAGAAGGTCATGAGCAGGAAAGTGCGCCCCATGCAAGACAGCATTTATTTGTAAAACTGAGTATTGTACCGGATGAAGGGGACATTCTGAGAAAGAGAGCCTGATGCATGATGGAGATGGTTTTATTTGCCGTTTCGGGGATCAATGTGGTTTATTATCTCATCCTGGTGATTTTTACCGATGCTGCATGGATGACTCAGACGTACTGGCCCATCAGCGCTGCCATTTTTCTGGTAATCGGGCTGATCCTGCGGGTAGACCGGAAACGAAAGCTGGAGCATAAAAAGTGTATTCCTCTGGAAGTGCGGACTTTTATCTGCAGCAGCTGTATTTTGTATTTTATTTTGCTGGTAATCGGTACAGTACTGATATTATTTTATGCTTTTCCGAAAAATGTGGAAAATGCGGATTATCTGATCCTGATTGAAAATGGCGATGTGGAAGAAGAACTGACGGAAAATGATTACAGGGCGCTGAACTGTACGGTTGAGTATATGAATCAGGACCAGACGGTGAAGGTTATTCTTGCCGGCTGCAATCGTTTTCGAGATTTGGTTGTAGATGAGATGGAACTGCAGGATTTGATGAAAAATTATCTGCAGGAACAGGGAATTGATTCCAATCGGATCATTACCGAGACGATTTCCAATAACCTGAGACAGAATATTATCTATAGCTATGCGTATATTCTGGTGGATTGGTATGGAGAGGATTCACGCAGATCCGAAGATCCCACCATTGGGGTGATCGCAGAACCGGTTTCTATTTTCCGTTATCGTATGCTGCTGGATAATATGGGCAGTTTCAGTGGGAAAATAGGCATTGTTTCCTTTCAGGAGCCGATTCTGGTCTGGCCGGCCAGAATCCTGGAAGAAATGGGACTGATGGTAGAATATCATCTGATTAATCAGTTTGCATATGTAAAGTAAAAAAGTGTAACAGTTCAGCAGGGGCTGAACTGTCTTGAATAGTTACGAAAATGTAAGGAGAAATTGTAATGGCGTTTGAAAAACTGGAATCATACAGTTTGTTAAAAGAAGAGGTCATTGAGGATCTCAATTCCAAAGCATATATTATGCGGCACAAAAAAAGCGGTGCCCGGATTTTTCTGATGTCCAATGAAGATGAAAATAAAGTATTTACCATTGGATTCCGTACACCTCCGGCAGACAGCACCGGTGTAGCACATATTCTGGAGCATTCAGTATTATGCGGTTCTGCGAAGTTTCCTTTAAAGGATCCTTTTGTGGAACTGGTAAAGGGCTCTTTAAATACTTTTCTGAATGCCATGACTTATCCGGACAAGACGGTTTATCCGGTGGCAAGCTGTAATGATACAGATTTTCAAAATCTGATGGATGTTTATATGGATGCGGTGCTGAATCCCCGTATTTATGAAACAGACAAGATTTTCCGCCAGGAGGGCTGGCATTATGAGATGGAAGATGCAGAGTCTCCTCTTACCATCAATGGTGTTGTATATAACGAGATGAAGGGCGCATTTTCCACGCCGGAAAGCGTGCTGGAGCGCCATATTCAGAACTGTCTGTATCCGGATAATGCATATGGACAGGAATCCGGCGGCGATCCGGAGGTGATTCCTCAGTTAAGCTACGAAGAATTTCTGGCATTTCATAAGAAATATTATCATCCTTCCAACGGCTATATCTATCTGTATGGCAATATGGATATGGAAGAAAAGCTGCGCTGGCTGGATGAAGAATATTTAAGCAAATACGAAGCAATTCAGGTGGATTCTGAGATCCGGATGCAGAAATCTTTTGATGCACCCATAGAAAAATCCCTGCCTTATGCAGCGGAAGAAGACAGTGAAGATGGTTCCTATCTGGCCATGGCCATGACCATGGGAAGTGTGCTGGACCGCAGACAGTATGTGGCCATGAGTATTCTGGATTATGCCCTGCTGGATGCACCGGGAGCACCTCTGAAACAGGCATTGATTGATAAAAAACTTTGCAAAGACGTTTATGGCGGCACAGAAACAGGTATTTTACAGCCTTATTTCTCCATTGTAGCCAAAAACGCAGATCCTTCCAGAATGCAGGAATTTATGGATACTGTACGGGAAACGTTAACCGGACTGGCAGAAAATGGTCTGAATAAACGTACCCTGGCCGCAGGTCTCAACAGTGCAGAATTTAAATATCGGGAAGCAGATTTTGGCGCATTCCCCAAAGGTCTGATGTATGGTCTTCAGTGCTTTGACAGCTGGCTGTATGATGAAAATGATCCGCTGATGCATCTTACCTTCAGCGATACCTTTGACTGGCTTCGTGAACACATGGAAGATGGCTATTTTGAAGGATTGATTCGTGAATGGTTGTTGGACAACCCTCATCAGGTGCGAATCGTCATGAATCCGGAAGCCGGTCTGACTGCAAAGAAAGAAGCGAAACTGGCAGAAACCCTGGCAGCGAAAAAAGCGGCCATGACAGAAGATGAAATCCAGCATGTGGTAGAAGAAACAAAAGCCCTGAGAGCCTTTCAGGAGGCTGTGGATCCGCCGGAAGTTCTGGCAAAGATCCCGCTTTTGTCCAGAGAAGATATCGGAAAGAAAGCATATGGTTTTTATAATAACCTGAAACAGGAAAAAGGCGGTAGTGTTCTGCATCATGAATTGTTTACCGGCGGAATCGGCTATCTGCAGATTTTATTTGACCTGGATGGCATGAGCGCAGAAGAAATCAAGTATGCGTCTCTGCTTCGAACCCTGTTTGACATGGTCAATACGGAAAACTACACCTATGGCGAGCTGGCAGATGAAATCGGTATCAACTGCGGCGGTCTGGGTGCAGGAATTGGTTCCTATGATGACTGCAAAGACTACAATCAGTTTATTGGCGTATTTGAGCTGGCTTCCAAAGTAAAAACAGATAAACTGGATTTTGTATTCCGCATGTTTAAGGAAATGGTATTTACTTCTGATCTAACCGATAAAAAGCGAATCAGTGAAGTAATCGCCCAGGTAAATTCCCGCCTGCAGATGCGCATGGTATCCAGCGGTCACACTGCGGCAGTAGGAAGATCCATTTCCGGTTTCAGCCGCTCTGCACGATTCAGCGAATGCATCAGCGGAATCGAATATGCACGATTTATCAACCGTCTGGATGTGGAATTTGACCATATAAGCGATGAAATTGTGGAAAAACTCTGTACAGTACGGGAAAAGATATTTAAACCTTCCCGTATGCTGGTCAGCTACACATCCGATGCAGCGGGCTATGAAAAACTGCCCGGATTGCTGGAAGAGTTTACAGAGAAGTTTGCAGCACGTTTCCAGGACACTGCAGCTGCTTCCAGCCTGTTTGGAAAAGGCGGCTGCCAGTATGAGCTGAATTTGGAAAACCAGGTACAGAAAGAAGGACTTATGACCAGTTCACAGGTACAGTATGTGGCCCGCACCGGCAATTTTGCGGCCCACGGTCTGGAATATGACTCTGCCCTGAAGATTCTGGGTGTTATCCTGAATTATGACTATCTGTGGCTGAATCTGCGTGTGAAAGGCGGCGCATACGGCTGTATGAGCGGATTCTCCAGAAACGGAGAAAGCTATCTGGTGTCCTACCGCGATCCCAACCTGAAAGAAAGCAACACCATTTATGAAGGAATCCCCGAATATCTGCGTTCCTTCCAGGCAGATGAACGGGATATGACCAAATATATTATCGGAACCATCAGTGATCTGGATGTTCCTCAGACACCTAAAACAAAAGGTGCGAAATCACTGACTGCTTACCTGACCGGCGTAACGGAAGAAATGATTCAGGAGGACAGAGACCGCATCCTGTCCTGCCAGGTAGAAGATATCCGTGCACTGGCAGATTATGTGGAAACCATGTTAGAATCCGGCAATCTGTGCGTAGTAGGCGGTGAAACCAAGATTCGGGAAGATGAGGTCATCTTTGACCGGGTGGAAGCATTATTCCCCAGAGTGTAAAGCACTTGGGCGAATGTGTTCTATTTTGTTGAATCGTTACGAACATTGCGCTAGAGCGTGTTTGAAAAATCATTCATGCAGTCTGCACACCCCAGTTTTGGCTAAATTTTTCTCAGATTCAGTCAGCGTAGCCCGCTACGCCTCCTTCATTTGAGAGAAATTTATCTCAAAATAGGATGCACATCCTGCATAAAGCCTTTTTCAAACACGCTCTAGAGCAAAAATAAATATAGAAGCAAAGAGAAATCGGAGGAAAGATATGGGCAAGCAGTTTAAATCAGGTTTTGTCACATTGATCGGACGACCCAATGTGGGAAAATCAACTTTGATGAATCACCTGATCGGTCAGAAAATCGCCATCACATCCAGAAAGCCCCAGACCACCAGAAACCGGATTCAGACCGTTTATACGGATAAAGAATCCCAGATGATCTTTCTGGATACCCCTGGCATGCATAAAGCTAAAAATAAATTGGGCGAATATATGGTAAGTGTGGCGGAACGTACATTAAATGAAGTTGATGTGATTCTGTGGCTGGTGGAACCGGATACGAAAATCGGTCCCGGGGACAATGCAATCCTGGAAAAACTGAAAAAGGTAAAAACACCAGTGATTCTGATCATTAATAAAATCGATACCATCGAAAAGTCAGAAGTGGGCAATCTGATTACCATGTGGAAAAAGCAGTATCATTTTAAAGCAGTTATTCCTGTCAGTGCTCTGCGCAGTGTGAACACGGACACCGTACTGGAAGAAATCCGTAAATATCTGCCCGTTGGTCCCATGTACTATGATGAAGACACCGTCACCGATCAGCCCATACGTCAGATTACAGCAGAAATTATCCGTGAAAAAGCGTTAAGACGACTGGAAGACGAAATCCCCCACGGAATCGCCGTAACCATCGACGTCATGAAAGTACGAAAAGACGGAATCTGGCAGGTAGACGCCTCCATCGTCTGCGAAAGAGATTCTCACAAAGGAATCATCATCGGAAAACAAGGAAGCATGCTCAAAAGCATCGGAATGGATGCCCGCAAAGACATTGAGCTGCTTACCGGCGGTCAGGTAAACCTGAAACTGTGGGTCAAAGTCCGCAAAGAATGGCGGGACAGCGATATACAGCTGAAAAACTTTGGTTATTTCGAGAATAAATGACAGACCTTCTGGAACTGACAGGCGTGGTGCTTTCCTCCATGCCTGTAGGAGAATACGACAGAAGAATTGTACTTCTGACCAGGGAAAGGGGCAGAATCACTGCATTTGCAAAAGGGGCAAGAAGACCTAACAGCGCCCTGCTGGCAGTATCCTGCCCATTCGTATGCGGTAAATTTTACCTCTATGAAGGACGCAGCTCCTACACCCTGAGAAACGCAGACGTCATGGCCTACTTCAACAAACTGCAGCAGGACCTGGAAATGCTCTGCTACGCATCCTACTTCACAGAACTGGCAGACTACTATGCCAAAGAAAATCTGGTTGCCGCAGACATGTTAAATCTCCTGTACCTGGCCTTTCGCGCCCTGGAAAAACAGCAGATCCCCAACACCCTCATACGGCACATATACGAACTGCGTATGATCGTCTTAGACGGCGAATACACCGAACGTCCCCCCATCCCCACCGGAGACAGCGCCGCCTACGCCTGGCACTACGTCATTACGTCACCCTTACAAAAACTCTTCAGCTTTAACCTGAACCAGCCCGCACTGGACGAATTCACAAAAGCAGTAAGCATACTGCGAAAACGAACCATAGACCGGGAATTTCACTCGCTGGAGATTTTAAACACTTTAATATAACGAAAACGTAAGAGAGGTCGGTAATGGAGCCATCCACGAACTGTAGTGGCTCTCCCTCCGTTCTTTATAACATCCATAGAAAACAGGTACTTGCAAATAATCCCGTTTAAGGTTACAATATAGTATTCGTAAAGGAGGACAACATGAAACTGAAGTTTGTAAAAGGACTCACCTGTCTGATGCTGGCATCCGCTTTCCTCAGCGGCTGTGGGCAGAGCGGGGAACTGGATACAACATCGATCTATATCAGAAAAGATGGTTCCGTTTCCTCTGCCGTATACGAAGCATTTGACACAAAAAATTACAGTCAGGAAGAACTGCAGGAATTTATAGAAGATAACGTCAGCGCCTATAATCAAAGCGAAGCAGGCGTTGCAGCGGCTTATACAAAGGACACTGAAGAAGCATTGTCCGTTGCTGTAAAATCCCTGGAAGTAGAAGCTAACGAAGCGGTTCTGAAGATGGAATATGCTTCCTGTGAAGATTATCTGCAGTTTAATGAAAGTGAGGGAAGCATCCTTCAGCTGGCGTCCGGAACCGTGGCGGGGGCAGAAAAAGCCGGGATTGACCTTGGTCAGTTCGAACTTCTTAATTCCGAAGGTTCTGAAAAAATCAGCGGCAGTGATGTGGACGAAGCATATTATGTGATATTTGTGGAAGGCACTACCACCATTCAGGTAGAAGGTTCCATTCAATATGCAACAGCAGACGTGAAAGTGGAAGATAAGGATACTGCACAGGTTTCCTCAGCCGATTCACTGAGTTGTATTATATTTAAGTAACTATATGAAATTTGAAAGGAATACAGACATATGGAAAAGACAATGGAGAAAATTGTAGCACTGGCGAAGTCAAGAGGTTTTGTATACCCCGGCTCTGAGATTTACGGTGGTCTTGCTAATACTTGGGATTATGGTAACCTGGGTGTTGAATTAAAGAACAACGTAAAAAAGGCATGGTGGCAGAAATTCGTACAGGAAAGCCCCTATAACGTAGGTGTAGACTGTGCGATCCTGATGAACTCTCAGACATGGGTTGCTTCCGGTCATCTGGGCGGCTTCTCTGATCCCCTGATGGATTGTAAAGGATGCCACGAACGTTTCCGTGCTGACAAACTGATTGAAGATTATGCACAGGAAAATGGCCTTACAATTGATTCTGTAGATGGCTGGAGTCATGAACAGATGGAAAATTATATCAGAGAACATGAAATTGCATGTCCTACCTGTGGTAAGAAGGACTTCACTGAAATCAGAGAATTCAACCTGATGTTCAAAACTTTCCAGGGTGTTACAGAAAATGCAAAGAGTACTGTTTATTTAAGACCCGAAACTGCTCAGGGTATCTTTGTAAACTTTAAGAATGTACAGAGAACTTCCAGAAAGAAAGTTCCTTTCGGTATCGGTCAGATCGGTAAATCTTTCCGTAATGAGATCACACCCGGTAACTTCACATTCCGTACCAGAGAATTTGAACAGATGGAACTGGAATTCTTCTGCAAACCCGGCACTGACCTGGAATGGTTTGCATACTGGAAAGAATTCTGCCTGAACTGGCTGAAAGCTCTGGGTCTGAAGGAAGAAGAACTGCGTGCAAGAGACCATTCTCCTGAAGAACTGTGCTTCTACTCCAAAGCAACTACCGACGTGGAATTTTTGTTCCCCTTCGGCTGGGGCGAACTGTGGGGCATTGCAGACAGAACCGACTATGACCTGACACAGCATCAGAATACATCCGGCGAAGATATGAGCTATTTCGATGATGAATCCAAGGAAAAATACATTCCTTACGTAATCGAGCCTTCACTGGGTGCTGACCGTGTAACACTGGCATTCCTTTGCAGTGCATACGATGAAGAACTGATGGAAGACGGCAAGACAAGAACTGTCCTGCATTTCCATCCCGCAATTGCACCTGTTAAGATTGGTGTGCTGCCTCTTTCCAAGAAGTTAAATGATGGCGCTCTGGAAATCTATACACAGCTGTCCAAATACTACAACTGTGAATTTGATGACAGAGGACAGATTGGTAAACGTTACAGAAGACAGGATGAAATCGGTACTCCTTTCTGTATTACCTATGACTTTGAATCTGAAACCGACCATGCAGTAACTGTACGTGACAGAGACACCATGGCACAGGAACGTGTGGCAATCGCAGATCTGGAAGCATATTTCAGAGAAAAAATGAGCTTCTAAAAGTTTCTGAAAGAACATTGCGCAGGTTTCAAAGAAACTTACACAAAGATTTAAACATGGATTATGGAAGGATGCGAGTTTTTGCATCCTTCTTTACTATCCTCCGTGCACAGGCGGATATACGCTCTAAGAGAAGGTATTAAAAACAAGATATGGAAGTTAAATTATGAGGGATAACAAAAAAAGCAAAAATATAAGAGGGATTTTTCTGCTGATGTTATGGGTCGCTGCTTTAGGATTGGCTGGCTGTCAGAATTTTGGGCAAAAAGAAGAGGAAACCTCATCTGCTGCCCTGGAAAATACAGAAGCAGTATCAGCTGAAACACAGCAGCAGGAGACCGAGGAAGAAACGGAACCGGAGACGGAATCTCCATATAACGAAGATGGAACCCGCCGTGCCTGGGTTCAGGTGGAAGGCCGGGTTAATGTACGGCAGAAAGCCAGTGCAAAGTCTGAATTTGTAGGTTCTTTTCCTTCCAGACAGGAAATCAAAGTACTGGATGAAAAAGAGGTAAAAGGATTTTACAAAGTTTCCGGTATCGATTATACTACTGGTAAAGAAATCACAGGATACGCTTCCAGTGATTATATTTCCTTTGAAGCACCGGAGGCTCCACAGGTGGAGCTGGATGTGGCTGCCTACCTGCAGACCGATGAGAGATGGGCAGATGTGCTGCTGGGTTCCACTAAAAAGACCATGTACGATATCGGATGTGCCACCACAGCCCTGGCTATGAGTGAATCTTTCCTGAAAGGAAAAGAAATCCTTCCGGATCAGGTGGCAGAAGGAGCCATTTACACCAGTGATGGTGAGATTGGATGGCCGAAAGACTATTACTGGAATTACAATAAGGATATGTATCTGGATTTTGTGTATAATAAGCTGCATGAGGGAATTCCGGTGTTAATTGGCTGTACGCGCCGTAATGGAAGACCGCATTGGGTGCTGATCACGGGCTATACCGGTGATGGGGAGAAACTGAAGGCCAAAGATTTTCTGATCAATGATCCACTGCCTTATGGAAGAACCAATTTGCAGGAATATCTGGATGAATATCCGGTATTCAGCAAGCTGATCTATTATTGCGGAGACCGGGCACAGGTGGAAGGAAGCGAAGAATCCAAAGCTGCAGTCGAGGAGTCGAAGAAAGCGGCTAAGGAATCGAAAAAAGCGGCAGAGGAATCGAAGAAAGCAGCTGAAGAATCCAGAAATGCGGCAGAAGAGTCCAAAAAAGCATCAGAGGAATCAAAGAAAGCAGCTGAATAAGTACAAATCATGTGAGAAATGTAACTACAAAAGTATGGAGCAGTTACAGACAATGAAATAAGCAGAGACGAAAGACTGAGGTAAAAAGAATGAAGGATGGTTATATCAGAGTAGCAGCGGCTACCCCGCAGATTCGTGTGGCAGACCCCGAGTATAATGAACTGCAGATGGAGCATCAGCTGGAGGAGGCAGAAATTTCCGGAGCGAAGATTGTTGTATTTCCGGAATTGAGCCTGACCGGTTACACCTGTCAGGATTTGTTCTGGCAGTCCTCTCTTCTGGAAAATACAAATCTGGCCCTGAATCGTTTCAGACGGTTTACAAAAGGCAAGGATCTCATTGCATTTGTGGGTATGCCGTTTGAAGTGGATCATAAACTTTATAATGTAATGGCAGCCGTATGCAGCGGGGAAATTCTGGGTATGATCCCCAAAACCTTCATTCCCAATCATTCCGAATTTTACGAAGGACGTTATTTTACAAAAGGTCCCCGTGAAGTCCGTGAGATTCCATTCCAGGTTCCAGGTAAAAGTGAACGCTGGATTCCTTTTGGAACAGATCTGTTATTCCGCTGCAGCACGGTTCCCGGTCTGGTTATTGGCGGCGAAATCTGTGAAGACGTATGGGCGGCCAATTCTCCCAGTATTCGACATGCAGGTGCAGGTGCTACCGTTATTGTAAACTGCTCCGCCAGCGATGAAACTACAGGAAAAGATACCTATCGTTCTGATTTGATCCGCATGCATTCTGCAAAACTGATCTGCGGTTACATTTACTGTAATGCGGGAGAAGGGGAATCCACTACAGACCTGGTATTTGGTGGTCAGAATATTATTGCAGAAAATGGTACCATTCTGGCAGATGAGGGCCGCTTCCATAATGGTATTGCCTATGGTGAGATCGATCTGGAACGTATCCGCAGTGAACGCCGCAGAATGAATACTTTTGAGATTGATACAGAAAGTGAACATGTGATAGAAGACTTTGAATTGAAGATTGAGCCTTTGAGACTGCATCGTTATATTGATCCTTCACCCTTTGTTCCTTCTTCCAAGCAGGACCGTGACCGTCGTTGTGATGAAATCCTTTCCATTCAGGCACTGGGTCTGAAGACCAGACTGCAGAAAATTGGCTGTAAAGCGGCTGTAGTGGGTATTTCAGGAGGTCTGGATTCCACATTGGCTTTGCTGGTAACTGTTCGTGCCTTTGATGCCCTGAAGATTCCCAGAAGCAATATTATTGCAGTAACCATGCCCTGTTTTGGTACGACAGACCGAACCTATAACAATGCATGCAAGATGGTACAGTCTTTAGGTGCAGCTTTAAAAGAAGTGAACATCAAAGAAGCGGTTCGTCAGCATTTTAAAGATATCGGCCATGATGAATCCATTCATGATGTAACTTACGAAAACAGCCAGGCAAGAGAGCGTACTCAGATTCTGATGGATTTATCCAACCGGTATAATGGCATTGTAATTGGTACAGGTGATCTTTCCGAACTGGCACTGGGTTGGGCAACCTACAATGGTGATCACATGTCCATGTATGGCGTAAACGGCTCCATTCCTAAAACCCTGGTAAGACATCTGGTATCTTATTATGCAGATACCTGCAATGATAAAGTGCTGGAAGAAGTACTGCGTGACGTACTGGATACACCTGTCAGTCCGGAACTTCTGCCTCCTGAAGAAAACGGCGAGATTGCACAGAAGACGGAAGACCTGGTGGGCCCCTATGAACTTCATGATTTCTTCCTGTATCAGATGCTTCGTTTCGGATACCGTCCTGCCAAGATCAATCGTATGGCAAATCATGCGTTTGAAGGGGTATATGATAAAGAGACGATTCTGAAATGGCAGAAAGTATTTGCGAAGAGATTTTTCCAGCAGCAGTTTAAACGTTCCTGCCTGCCGGATGGCCCTAAGGTAGGTTCCGTAGCCGTTTCACCCAGAGGCGACCTGCGTATGTCAAGCGATTCCAGTGCGCGTATCTGGATGAAAGAGCTGGAGGAACTGGAAATGGCATTAAAAGCGGAGATGGAAGAGTAAAGCAGATAGACTTATTGCTGCTGTGTCTGAACTGTTACATTATTTTGAATCGGATTCAGATACAGCAGCTTTTTTTAATGCCGTATTGATGGTAGCGGTCAATGCGGTCTGAGTATACTGCATGGTTTCATCATAGGTCAGATAGGCTGTACTCTGGGTGGTCAGAATCTTTTCGGTCAGATCCTCGGCTGCTGGTTCCAGTACAGGATAAGCACTGAGAACTTCCTGAGAAACATCCTGTAATTGAATGGATTCAATCCGGTCGGCGCTGACGGTTACACTGACATTCACAGAGTAATCTCCAAGCTTCATAACGGAATGATAGCAGCCAGGATAGTACAGGGAAGCGCCAGAAGCACCGGAAGAACTGGAAATACCAGAAGTATTGGAAATACTGGAGGTACCAGAAGCGCTGGAAATATCGGAAGTACCGGAAGAACTGGAAATACCAGAAGTACCGGAAGTACTGGATGCAGACGAAACAGCAGAGGAACCGTCTGTTGTAAGTGATGCAGGTGCTGCAGAATTTTCCGTACTTTCTGTCTTATGACCGAACATCAGAAAAAGCAGTACACCCAGTACGAGAATAAGGAAGATGAAAATGCCGGTGTAGATCACGGTACGCATTTTCAGAATTACAATGCGGGTCTGTGAACTCATAAATAGCCTCCTGTTGGTGTTGCGGGGTATCCGGAAAATATGCCAAAATGTGCTGTACAAATTTGCCAGAAGCATGTATTTACCGGATTGGTGATTGGGAATGGGAAAATATTTTTAGTAAGTCGGGTATGATTTAGTATATGAGAGGGAGGGGGAGGGTATGACTGGAATGTGGGAGGGAAAATAATTGAAATGTGTGGTGTCGGGAAGTGGGTGGATGGCTTCATGAGCACTCCACTCGAAACATCTTTTTTGGGGGTAGAAATTGACATTTTCTGTTTCTCATGCCTCCATTCGGGGGTATTTCTGATACTTTTTTCTTTCTGTATCCCAGAATTATTTTTCTGGGGATGGACTGTAAATGATTTTGTCTCTTTCTGAATTAAAGAACCAAAAAAATGTTGAGTAACTCAGAAGTTAAAAATACAAAAAGGATTGCATAC
The DNA here is from genome assembly GCA_045121095.1 of Lachnospiraceae bacterium. Classification (GTDB taxonomy): domain Bacteria; phylum Bacillota; class Clostridia; order Lachnospirales; family Lachnospiraceae; genus TWA4. The sequence continues at coordinate 25,319 of JBGVFN010000099.1, forward strand.
AGCTGTGTGTTTGAAGTGATATTTCACAGCTGTATGCAATCCTTTTATATGTAAGAGAATGTTAATTCATTCGATATGCTGCTTATTGTTACTACTGTTTTACAGCTCGGATGTACAGTGAGGGCAGCGGGTTGCTTCGATGTTGATTTCGCTCTTGCAGTAAGGGCAGGTTTTGGTGGTAGGTGCAGCGGGCTCTTCAGGTTTCTTACCGATGCTGGCAAGTTTGTTGAGTGCCTTTACAAAGATGAAAATGATCAGAGCAGTGATCAGGAAGTTGATTACGGAAGAAACAAATTCTCCAATCAGGATTTTGGAAGCTCCGATTTTGATTACCCATCCAAATTCTGCCTGTGCACCGCCGAAAAGTGCCAGAAGTGGATTGATGATATCGTCCGTGAAAGCAGTTACTAAGCCGGTGAAAGCGCTACCAATTAATACACCGACAGCCAGATCAACTACATTACCGCGCAGGGCAAATGCTTTAAATTCTTCGATAAATTTTTTCATTAGAATGTCCTTTCTTTGCATCGTATAGTGTGTACTTTTCAAGTATCTTTGTCCTAAGAATTAAGATCATTTTTGACTTGCTTCATAGGAGCAAAAATAAATCCGAATAAAAATTCGGATGCAAAATCGTTTTTATTGTAGCACTAATTTTGAAAACTGCCAACTGTTTTTTATTGGAAGCTTTGGTATGTGAAAAAACTCCAGTCGTTTTTTCAATTATTTTTTCAGCTAATTCCGATAATTCCGAAGAAGAACAACTGGAAAAAAATGAAAAACGGCTGGAGTGCGTTTGAATGATTTTTGGGGGACACTTTAGGGCAAGGAAGACATCAAAGAATATTTTAAATTATCCTAAGAATTATCCTAAGAGTGTGGTGCTGCCGGTGTAAGGGGCCAGCTCCAGACGAATAAAATACCCCTGTTCATGCTGGCATACGGGGCAGGTTTTGGGCGCTTCTTTTCCTTTGTGGATATGTCCGCATTTCAGGCACATCCAGCTGCATTCCACGTTGGATACGAATAGCTGATTCTTTTCCAGCAGTTCGGCCAGATAGCCCAGGCGGTCTCCGTGGGTTTTCTCAACGGCGCCGATCATATGAAAGGTTGCGGCAATCTGAGTAAATCCTTCTTTTTTGGCGCTTTCTTCGAAATGTTTATAGGCGTCATCATGTTCTTCATATTCATTATGCTGGGCATAGCGGAGAAGCTGGGCCATGTCCTGGGAAATGTCTACAGGGTAGCTGCCGTCGACACAGATGCTTTCGCCTGCCATTTCTTTTAAATGATTGTAGAAAATCTCCGCATGTTCTTTTTCCTGATCGGCGGTGAATTTAAGGACTTCTTCGATTACATATAATTTCTGCTGTTTGGCCTGTGATGCGGCGATGGTATAGCGGTTGCGGGCCTGGCTTTCTCCCGCAAAAGCGCGCATGAGGTTGTCTTTTGTTTCACTGTTTTTAAAATCTACAGGCATAGTAATTCTTTCCTTTCTGATTTTTGATCGATAAAGAAAATCGCTTTTTTATTTTATATAAGCTACATTAAAAACCAGGTTAGAGCATGTTTTCATGTGGCTTATAGTAGTGTTACCGGAAAAATGGAAAGTATGTAATAATGTCCAAATTTGCAGCCGTTTTTTTGGAACAGGTTATGCGGTTAATCTCTTGTGCAATACCATATTTTCGATTAACATATGCAGTGAGTTGGATTGAGAAGAATCGAAAGTAAAATTGAAAGAAAAATGAATACGGGAGGTATGTTATGTTCAAAAAATACACGTATACAATTTATGCCTGCTATATCGGTTATGTTGTTCAGGCGATTATCAATAATCTTGCGCCGTTACTGTTCTTGACTTTTCAGCGTAGTTTTCAGATTTCTACAGAGCAGATCGGGCTGTTGATCAGTATTAATTTTGGGACACAGATTCTGGTGGATTTTATCGCAGCGAAATATGTGGACCGCATCGGTTACCGGGTTTCTGTGGTAGCTGCTCATGTGTTCAGTGTTGTGGGATTGATCGGGCTGGGAATTTTCCCCTTTTTGCTGCCGCCTTATGCAGGGCTGATTCTTGCTATGGTATTTAATGCCATTGGCGGAGGGCTGATCGAGGTGTTGATCAGTCCGATTGTGGAAGCGGCTCCTTCTTCCAGTGCAAAGGAAACGGCCATGAGTTTGCTGCATTCATTTTATTGCTGGGGACATGTGGCTGTGGTACTGTTGTCTACGTTAGGATTTCGGCTGCTGGGAATGGAACGTTGGTATATTCTTCCTATTTTGTGGAGTGTTGTACCGGCATGCAACATTTTTCTGTTTGCGAGGGTACCCATTCAGACTCTGGTGGAGGAAGAAGAGCAGATTCCTGCGAAAAAACTGCTTTCCATGAACATGTTCTGGCTGTTTTTTGCACTGATGGTCTGTGCCGGAGCTTCCGAGCAGGCCATGTCCCAGTGGGCTTCTTTATTTGCAGAAAAAGGTCTGAATCAGTCCAAAACAGTGGGGGATTTGCTGGGTCCCTGCCTCTTTGCTGTACTTATGGGCAGTTCCCGTATGTTTTATGGAAAATTCGGAGAAAAAATTGACTTGCGGAAATTTATGCTGGGAAGTGGGGCACTGTGCATCATCAGCTACTTACTGGCTGTATTTATGAAAAATCCCCTGCTGGCTCTTTTGGGGTGTGCCCTTTGTGGCCTGTCTGTGGGTATTATGTGGCCGGGAACATTCAGTTTATCGGCAAAATTCTGTCCTCAGGGAGGAACCTTGATGTTTGCACTGCTGGCTTTGGCAGGTGACCTGGGCTGTGCCTCCGGACCTGCTGTAGTCAGTGTTGTTTCCGGTTTTTATCCGGATTTGGGTATTAAAGCCGGACTTGCCGCTGCCATCGTATTTCCGGCACTTATGATCCTTTTGCTGGTGGTTGGGAGAAAGCGGATGAAAGAGGGAGCTGCCAGCACTCCATCCAAACTTTGATTTTAGATAGATGTAGTACCAGTCACTAGTACTACAGCGAACATTTTAAGTATTACTTGAATTTTTATAAAAAACGTAAATGGCGGAATTACAGAGCCACATTGCTAAGGAGACCTTTGGTCAAACGTCGGCACTTAACGAGCGGCTTTCTGTAAAGAAAGACGAGAGTTTAGTGTCCGCTACGTTTGGGCA
>JBGVFN010000100.1:0-10343 GCA_045121095.1 Lachnospiraceae bacterium
GTAGCGGACACTAAACTCTCGTCTTTCTTTACAGAAAGCCGCTCGTTAAGTGCCGACGTTTGACCAAAGGTCTCCTTAGCAATGTGGCTCTGTAATTCCGCCATTTACGTTTTTTATAAAAATTCAAGTAATACTTAAAAAGTTCGCTCTAATAGAATGGACGATAAGGAAAGGAATTAAAATAAATGAATCATAACGAATTGCTGCTGGTTTATGGAACAGATTATACCAGTATGACTAAAGAACTGCTGAAAGCAGCCAATCTGGATCAACATATTATGGAAAAATATAGAAATAGACAACAAGAATCTTTTGTACAAGAAGATTTCCAGCAGGAAATAAATCCGCGAAAAAGCTTTCGTATTGGCATAAAACCCAATTTAGTGGCGCCGGTGCCTGCGGAGGATGGGGGAACTACTCATCCGGAAGTGGTGGAAGGGGTAATCTGCTATCTGAAAGAATTGGGGTATGAGAATCTTATTGTTATGGAAAGTTCCTGGGTAGGGGATCGGACGGAGGATTCTTTTCAGGTGTGCGGCTATTATGAACTGCAGGAAAAATATGGAATAGAGCTTCTGGATATGAAAAAAGCCAGGGTTGTGGAGCTGGATTGTGCCGGTATGAAACTGACGGTATGCGAACCGCCGCTGCAGGTGGATTTTCTTATTAATATACCTGTGTTGAAAGGACATTGTCAGACCCGGATAACCTGTGCTCTGAAAAATATGAAAGGACTTTTGCCGGATTCCCAGAAGAGAGCATTTCACCGGATGGGGCTTCATGAGCCCATTGGTCATCTTTCAGCCGGAATTCACCAGGATTTTATTTTGGTGGATAGTATTTGCGGGGATCTGAGCTTTGAAGATGGTGGAAACCCGGTGCAGCAGGATCGTCTGATTGCTGCTCTGGACCCGGTACTTTGCGATGCCTGGTGCTGTGGATTGCTGAATATTCCTGTAAACGAAGTTCCTTATATTGGATATGCGGCAGAATGTGGCTGCGGTTGCGCTGATGTTTCTCAGGCACAGGTAAAAGAATTAAATGCGCCTATTCATGAGATGGATTTATCTTCTGCAGGAAAAGCGCTGCAGCTGGCGGAACTGGCAGAAGAAGTGGAATCCTGCAGTGCCTGTTATGGTTATCTGATTCCTGCGCTGAATCAGCTTCAGGAGGAAGGACTTCTTGGCAATCTGAAGGAAAAAATCTGCATTGGTCAGGGGTATCGCGGAAAGAAGGGAAAACTGGGAGTGGGAAACTGTACCCGGAATTTTGACAGATATCTTCCCGGATGTCCTCCCACCGAGCAGGAGATGTATGAATTTCTGAAAAAAATGATTAGTTAAATGCCGGTCGTATCTATCCGGAACTTTCACAATAAAAAGCCATCGGTATCAATCTGCATTTTTACGGCAGATCAATACCGATGGCTTTTAGAGCGTGTTTGAAAAAACATTCACGCAGTCTGCACACCCCAGTTTCTGCTGAATGATTTCTGTTTTTAGCAGAAATCCAGTGTATCTTTATTATTAGCTGCAAAGATATCAAAAACAGCTTCAATGATGTCGTCATCATCTACAGGAAGATAATTTTCCAGTTCCGGATTGTCGGGTACGGGAACTACTTCCAGAATATCTACATCGCTTTCTTCTTTCGCTGCTTCTTCTTCGGAAAGCAGTACAATGAATTCGCGTCCTTTGTAATCGATCATATCCAGAAACTGAAAACGGCATTCATTACCATCTTCATCATTCAGAATGATAATATCATCAGAATCTTCAACTTCAAAAATATCAGGTTCGTTACTCATAATGGGTACCTCCAGTAAACGGATATGTCTGTCAATAAGACATATCTATGAAACAAAAGCTGGCTGCTATTTGCGTTTGAGAAGCAGCTCATCTTCATGAATCAGACCAAGTCTTTTGCGGGCCTCAGATTCAATATAGGCATCTGAGGTAACTTCGATCTTTTTCTTTATTAGTTCCTTCTGTCGTGCTTCTTCATCCTCGATATCGGACTGCAGCTGTTCTACCTGTGCCATATAAGCCGCTTTCTGCTGATTCAGCCGGACTGTCTGAAATCCCATAATACCGGCAGCCAGGATGACAACCAGAGCAATGGCAGTGAAAGTGAGCCGAAGCCTTCTTTTCTGCTCTTTCGCTGAAGGTCTGCGTGCATATCTTCTACGAGGTTTTCTGCTGCTTTTTTCCATCAGACTTCCTTCCTTTCTCTGCGGAAACCCTGCAAATCTGTTTCCGGCCTGTGCAGTGTCTTTATTCAGTGTAGTTCATCTTTCCTGATTTTTCAAGTTAATTTTTTGTAACTATTCAGCAGAGCATGATCTTCGATAAAATTACTGTGTCAAGCTTGCTTGTAAACAGTAATTTTAATCGAAAATCGTATTCGGCGTTTAGCCGAATGAATAAATTCCGCAGGAATTTATGAATGTCTGCTGAATTTATTCAAGACAGTTCAGCTTCTGCTGAACTGTTACAATTTTTTTACTTTCTCTTTTATCCACAGTAAAAACCGGAGAAACGGTCCCATAAACAGTCTGCTAAAACTGGATATCCAGAATCCGATGCCCAGAAAAACAGAAACCGGCAGAAAAATACGAAGTCTGCCGGTTTGAAAGTGAAATAATAAAGAAAAAGTCAGAATGCCGGAAATTACCCAGAAACAGAAATCTTCCAGAGCCACAGCCAGATGGCTGTGGGAAATGATACGGCGGAAAATCCGAAACAGGTCAAATAATGCCGCCATGCAGCCCCCCAGAATGAAAAAGGCCAGAAAGGACATTCCCTGTGAAAGAACAAAGTCTGCCATCATCGGAAAATCCTGGAAAAAACAGAGGTTGTAGTAACCGGTTTTTTCGTCTCTGTGTAGGAAATACTATCAGGGCGTCCTTCAATTTCCAGTTCACCTGATTCAATGACCAGCTGTTTTACCTGTAAATCCGTTCCTTTAATCTGCATCCGTCCTTCTTCTGTATCCAGTACAATTTCTTCCGTATCAAAAGAAATAACATCCAGTACACCGCTGACCTGCATCCATGCCCGATTTGTCATGGTGATGCGGTGGCTGCGGCGGGATGTTTTAGCAGAATCAACCGTAGAAAAATCAGCCATACAAAAAACTCCTGCCACATTACTCATAATATCATATGAATAACGGGCAGGAGTTATGTCAGGAAGCAGCGGACGATACAAAATCAGCTGCCTGATTCAGCATCATCAGATATATTCGTACAAATCAGCTGCTTCTTCCTTCTTTACCGTTTCCTGTACATTCAGGATGCGCACCTTTACGGAACGGGTTCCGAAGAGGATTTCCAGTTCATCGCCAGCCTTTACATTGTAGGAGGCTTTCACCGGTTTACCATTGACGATAACACGGCCTGCATCGCAGGCTTCGTTGGCTACGGTTCGTCTTTTGATCAGACGTGATACTTTTAAATACTTGTCAAGTCTCATGAAATTCTTACCTGTCAGGCAAAATCTGTCTGTTCTGCAAGCAGGAGCCAGACATGATTAAGCGTTTACTTTGTCCTTTAATACCTTGCCAGCTTTAAATTTGGGAGATTTGGAAGCTGCGATCATCATGGTTTCACCACTCTGAGGGTTTCTTCCTTCTCTTGCAGCTCTTTCGGATACTTCAAATGTACCGAAACCTGTCAGCTGTACTTTTTCACCAGCTGCCAGTTCTTCGCTGACAACTTCGATAAATGCGTCTAATGCTTTCTGTGCATCAGTTTTTTTCATACCTGCTTTAGCAGCCATAGCTGCGATAAGTTCTGCTTTTTTCATGGATATACACTCCCTCATGATTTAGTAATAGTCAGACTCACATTCTGCTATTTCTTTATATACTCTTATAGGATGTTTGTCAAGGATTTGTTGCATCTAAGGCACTTTTCAGCATTTTTTCCTGTTTTTTTATGGCTTCCCACATGGCTGTGCCCTCTTCTGGGGAAGAAATGGTGACGCCGGCAAAGACATGGGGATGTCTGCGGATCATTTTTCGGCTGATGGCATCGATTACATCATGAATATCAAACAGTCCCTGATCCTTGGCAATCTGGCTGTACAAAAGAACCTGGAGCAGTACATCACCCAGTTCTTCACAAAGGTTGTCGGTATCCTGGCTGTCTACTGCCTGAAATACTTCGTCGGTTTCGTTGGATAAATATTGTTTCATGGATTCAAACGTCTGCTCCCGATCCCAGGGGCAGCCATCGGGGGCCCGCAGAGCAGCGATGATGGCTTCCAGTTCCTGAAAAGTGTAATTTCCTGTCTTATTAAGAGGAATATCCTTTTTATCAAGAGCAGTATTTTTAAAATCAAGGGAAATATCCTTTTTATCAAGAGCAGTATTTGGGGAATCAAGAGAAATATCTTGTTTATACATGAGAACCTCCGGTGTGTGATCAATAATTATTCAGCAGGAGCTGAAGGGTATTGAATTGTTAAACAAATGTAAGAATAGTAGTAGTATATCAGATTTAGATGCCCTGTACCATTCCGACTTGAAAAATATATCTATTTGTTTTATCATAGAGACAGTTTTTCCGGCATTTACCGAAAATGCGAAAGGAATACAAAAAAAGTAGAGAAAAATAAACAGTAAAACAACAAAACTGTAAAATGGACTAAAAGGTGACATACATGATAACAGAAAAACCTGTAGGTGTGATTGATTCCGGTGTGGGTGGTATCAGTGTTTTGAAAGCCATGGTGGAATTTATGCCCTACGAAAATTTTATGTACTTTGGTGATTCGGCCAATGCTCCATATGGGCAGAAAAGCAGAGAAGAAATCAGGAGTCTGACCATGAATAATGTGGCAGTACTGATAGAACGGGGCTGTAAGGCCGTTGTGGTGGCCTGTAATACGGCTACGGCTGCAGCGATTACGGAATTGCGGGAAAAATACCCGGATACGCCCATGATCGGTCTGGAACCGGCTCTAAAACCGGCAGTTCTGCATAAAGAAAATTCCAGAGTCATTGTAATGGCCACACCCTTTACTTTAAAAGAAGAGAAATTTCAGCGTCTGAAAGCGCGTTATGAAGATCAGGCAGAGATTATTTCACTGCCCTGCCCTGAGATCGTACGGTTTGTAGAACGGCAGGAAACGTATTCACCTCAGCTGCTCCATTATCTGCGGCAGAAATTCGAGCCGTTCCGTGGACAGAAGATTGATGCGGTAGTGCTGGGCTGCACCCATTTTCCTTTTGTGCGGAAAGCCATTCAGGAAGTTGTGGGCCGCGATGTGATTTTGTATGACAGTGCCATGGGCGTTGGCAGACAGGTGAAACGCCAGCTGGAGGCTCATGAACTGTTAAATACTTCCGGTAAACGGGGCCAGGTGACCATTATTAACAGTAAAGGGGAAGAAGGCGTTAAACTTTGCGAAGAATTGTTGTATAACTAAACAGAATTTTTGCAAATGGAATCTGAGGTGTATAAGAGAAGATGCTTTTAAAACCTTTTAAAAGAGGGATGGTTTATGTTTGAGAAAATAAAAGATGCGGCCCGCCAGAGCTTTAGCAAACAGGCTAACAGCAAACGTGGACTGAGTATTATTATTGTGGGCTGCGGTAAGGTGGGTGCTACCCTGACAGAGCAGCTGTGTAAGGAAGGCCATGATATTGCAGTGGTGGATAAGGATCCGGCCAGAGTGCAGGCATTGACGGATATGTATGATGTAATGGGGCTGGTGGGAAATGGCGCCAGCTACAGCGTACAGATGGAAGCCGGCATTGAAACGGCAGATCTGATCATTTCTGTAACCGATTCTGATGAGTTGAATCTGCTGACCTGCACGGTGGCGAAACGAGTAGGTAATTGTGCGGCCATTGCCCGGGTACGTGACCCTGATTACAGCCAGGAAATCAATTATCTGCAGGAGCGTCTGGAACTTGCCATGATCATTAATCCGGAGCTGGAGGCTGCCAACGAGATTGCCCGTGTTTTATATTTACCGGCAGCTTTGGGAGTTAATACCTTTGCCCGCGGTCTGGCAGAGATGATTCGTATTAAAATTCCGGAAGGCAATGTGCTGCACGGACAAAGTCTGGCATTTCTGGGCCGGGACGTTACAAAAGAGATTTTGATCTGCGCCGTGGAGCGCGGCAATGAAGTACAGATTCCCGGCGGTAATTTTGTTCTGCAGGAAGGGGATGTGATTTCTTTTATTGCATCTGCAAAAGCTGCTGCGGAATTTCTGGAAAATATTGGTATACAGACTCATCGTGTCAAAAGTGCGCTTTTGATCGGCGGCGGTAAATCGGCTTATTATCTGGCCAAACAGCTGCTGGAGGTGGGCATGGATGTGCGTATTATCGAAGAACGCCATGAACGCTGCGAGGAATTAAGCGTTTTGCTTCCGGGAGCAACCGTTATCAATGGGGACGGAACCAAGGAAGAGCTTCTGAAAGAAGAAGGTCTGGAAACGGTGGAGGCTTTTGTGCCGCTGACTGGTATTGATGAGGAAAATATCCTGTTGACGCTTCATGCAAAAGAGGTTTCGGATGCAAAGGTTATTACCAAGATCAACCGGATTAATTTTGGTCATGTCATCAACCGGCTGGATCTGGGAAGTGTGGTTTATCCGAAATATATTACAGCGGAGGCAATTATTGCCTATGTACGGGCGCTGACTGCATCAAAAGACAGTAATGTGGAAACACTGTATCATATGTTTGATTATCGGGTGGAAGCCATTGAATTTCGGGTAAAAGGAGAGTCTGAACTGACGGATAAACCTTTAAAAGACCTGAAATTAAAGGATAATCTGCTGATTGCCTGCATTAACCGTAATGGACAGATTATTATCCCCGGTGGTGATGACTGGATTCAGGCAGATGATACGGTTATTATTGTAACGACACATACCGGCTTTGACGTTTTGCAGGATATCCTCAGATAATGGATAATGGAGGCGGGAATATGCGCTTTATGATCTTTGAATACGATGGAGGCGGCAGATGAACCGATCGATGATTGTTTATATTCTAGGCTGGGTTCTTAACATTGAAGCCATTCTTATGCTTCTGCCCTGTCTGGTGGCGGTGATTTATAAAGAAACGGCTGTATTTAGTTTCCTGATTACGATTTTGCTTTGTGGGGCAGCAGGCTGGCTGTTGATGCATAAAAAGCCGAAAAGCACAGTATTTTATCTGAAAGAAGGCTGCATAGCAACCGCTCTAAGCTGGATCGCCATGAGTATATTTGGCTGTCTGCCCTTTGTATTCAGCGGAGAAATCCCTTCTTTTACAGATGCTTTATTTGAAACAATTTCCGGATTTACCACCACCGGTGCCAGTATTTTAGGCGATGTAGAATGTCTTTCGCGCAGTATTTTGTTCTGGAGATGTTTTACCCACTGGATCGGCGGTATGGGGGTTCTGGTCTTTTTGCTGGCGATCATTCCCATGAGCGGAGGCTCCAACATGAACCTGATGCGGGCAGAAAGCCCTGGTCCTTCCGTGGGTAAACTGGTGCCGAAGGTGAAACACACAGCCAGAATTTTGTATTGGATCTATATTGTTATTACCATTGTACAGATTCTTCTTATGCTTTTGGGAGGTGTTTCCCTGTTTGACGCAGCCACCATTTCCTTTGGTACAGTGGGAACCGGCGGATTTGGCATTAAAAATGACAGTATGGGCAGTTATTCACCCTATATTCAATGGCTGGTAGCCATTTTCATGACTTTGTCGGGTATCAATTTCAATGCATATTATTATATTTTGGACCGCAAATGGAAAAAAGTCTTTGAGATGGAAGAGGTTCGAGCCTATTTGTTGATCATGTTTGCGGCAGCAGGTGTGATCGTGGTGGATGTGTGCAATGCAGCATTATCAACGGGACATACGGTGAGAGATGCCTTTTTTCAGGTGTCTTCTCTGATGACATCCACAGGATTTGCAACGCTGGATTATGATATCTGGCCCACAACCTCACGAATGATTCTGATTCTGGTCATGTTTGTGGGAGCCTGTGCAGGCAGTACCGGCGGCGGTATTAAAGTGTCACGTATCGTCCTGCTTTTAAAAACGGTGAAAAAGGAATTGAATTCCTATATGCATCCTAAAAGTATCCGGAAGATTAAGATGGATGGAAAGCCGGTGGAACATGAAGTCATGCGGGCGGTCAATGTATATTTTATTGCATTTATGCTGTTATTCGCATTTTCTATGATTGTGGTTTCCTTCGATGGAAAAGGACTTGTCACCACTTTTACAGGTGTACTGGCCTGCCTGAATAATATCGGTCCTGGTATGGAAATGGCCGGTCCCACGGAAAACTTTGGTTCGTTTTCCATTCTGTCCAAATATGTACTGATGTTTGATATGCTGGCCGGCCGTCTGGAACTGTTCCCGCTGCTTTTATTGTTCCATCCCCCCGTTTGGAAACAGTTTTTTGCCCGCAGGAAGATGAAAAGCAGTAATTCATCCACTTTTTGACGAAAATCTAAACGAATGAGTTTTCCTTCTTGACATTTTTGACAAAATATGGTTTTCTATTAGAAAGCGAATATGTGCGGGAAGAAACATTCGGAATTATTGAAAGACCGGATGTGGACTGCGATCTGGAGAAGTTCACGAAGGGGTGAATGCCGAAGGTGCAAGCATGAGATGCGAATCTCTCAGGCAAAAAGACAGATGTTACATTGTTTATAATGCCATAATGTCGTTAGGTCATTATAATTATTTTGTCGTTGATTGAAGAGTGAAGAATTGTGTTTCTTCACTCTTTTTTAGAATCATTCAGTTTATTTCAAATGTAACAAGCTTCTGTTAAACTGTTCTGAATGAATCCAGTTGATCTGAAACAGCGGTTTTTCAGTTTTCCCAGACATTTCGCCAACATTATGGATTGTACGTTTTATAAGATGAAACGGCAATGTGAGGAGGAAATACTATGATGGAAACTATCACAAATATCATCACCAAGATTGATGATCTGGTATGGGGCTGGGGTATGATCCTGCTTCTTCTGGGCACCCATATTTTCCTGACCATCCGGACTGGATTTATCCAGAAACAGACTATTACCAAGGGTATTAAACTGTCCGTAGCAAAAGATCCCGATGCGGAAGGTGAGGTAAGTCAGTTTGGCGCGCTGGCTACAGCGCTGGCTTCTACCATTGGTACCGGTAATATTATCGGTGTAGGTACTGCCGTTGCGTTAGGTGGTCCTGGTGCAGTTCTCTGGTGCTGGCTGACGGGTGTATTTGGTATCGCTACCAAATATGCAGAATCTCTGATTGCTGTTAAATATCGTGTGAAGACAGAAGACGGACGTATGCAGGGTGGTGCCATGTATGCACTGGAACGTGGTCTGAATATGAAATGGCTGGCTGTCATTTTTGCGGTATTTGCTGGTCTGGCTTCTTTTGGTATCGGCTGTGCAACTCAGGTTAATGCTATTGCCACTGTATGTGAAGAAAATTTACATATCAATAAGGCTCTTGTGGGAATTATTATTGCCGTTCTGACCGCCATCGTAATTTTCGGCGGAATCAAGAGTATTGCGAACGTATGTGAAAAACTGGTTCCCTTCATGGCTGCTTTCTATGTATTAGGATGTATCATTATTCTGGGTATCAACTATGATTATATTATTCCCGCTGTTGTAACCATCTGTAAATTAGCGTTCACACCCGGCGCTGCAGCAGGCGGTCTGGTGGGCAGCGGTATTCTGATGGCTATGCGTTTCGGTGTTGCTCGCGGTCTGTTCTCCAATGAATCCGGTATGGGTTCTGCTCCCATTGCAGCAGCAGCAGCGCAGACCAGAAATCCCGTTCGTCAGGCTCTGGTTTCCGCAACCGGTACATTCTGGGATACAGTAGTTGTATGTCTGATGACAGGTCTGGTTCTGGTTTCTACTATTATGAAAAACCCTGCTATCAATGCCAATGAAATTGACAACGGCGGTGTCCTGACCTCCATGGCATTTGGTCAGATCCCCGTAATCGGTCCCCTGATTCTGGTTGTTGGTATTATCTCTTTTGCATATTCTACAATCCTTGGATGGGCTTATTATGGCGAACGCTGTGTAGAATATTTTGCAGGTAAAACAGGGCTGGTTCCTTATCGTGCGCTCTATATTTTAGTTGCAGTAATTGCTCCCATTGTAGAACTGGATCTGGTATGGACAATCGCAGATATTTTAAACGCGCTCATGGCTATACCCAACCTGATAGCTGTTTTATTGCTGTCACCGGTTATCGTTGCAGAAACAAGAAAATATATTAATAATCTGGATGCGAAGGATGACACACCGGTTCCTGTAATCAAGACAGGAAGACAGAAGGAATAACTGTCAAGAAGGCAGT
>JBGVFN010000101.1:0-10226 GCA_045121095.1 Lachnospiraceae bacterium
AAAAACGTAAATGGCGGAATTACAGAGCCACATTGCTAAGGAGACCTTTGGTCAAACGTCGGCACTTAACGAGCGGCTTTCTGTAAAGAAAGACGAGAGTTTAGTGTCCGCTACGTTTGGGCATCGTTAACATGCAAACAAAGCTCCAGTGAAGCTTTGTTTGTAGAGCGAGAGCGTGTCTCCGTGTAATATAGCTCTGTAATGGAGCCTTCACTACCTATATTTAGATAAAGTTACATTATCAATGTTCGCTGTAGTACTAAATCAACATCAGCAGCATTTCCACCACGTCCTCTGCTACCCGCATTTTATAATCATAGCGGGTGGGCATTGGAGGCAGATCCAGACGATAAGTGGTCAGACATCCTCTCACATCCAGAGCATAATATACCACGCCGGGAATACTGTCTGCATTATTGGGGTCCACATTTCCTAAAGAACCGGTGATTCCCACGCCGATATCTGCCTTATATGCAGCACGGCAGGCTTTTGCCATGGCACGGGCAGTGTCTGGTGAATACACCCCGTAGGTTTCAATGATTTCTTCCGGGACACCCTGCATAATCTTGGCTTCATTGGAATAAGTGATAAAAGCCCCTTTTATGATGGCAGAAGACCCCTCTGTATCGGTAATCAGAGACGTAACTTGTCCGGCCGTTGAACTTTCCATCAAGGTAATGGTCATTCCTTTTCGAATCAATCGATTGGTCAATTCCGCGTATTTTTCCCTGATTTCTGAATGTGTCATCCATATCCCTCCATTTTTACCTTGTAACCGTTCAACAAGGCTGAACGGTTACCTATTTTACCTATTCACCTGCCTGCGCATGTTCTTCCAGAAGCATATGGCAGCGTGCAATAACCTGCTTCATCGCTTCCGGTCCCGGTGCACCCAGAGTTGTTCTCTTTTCTACACAGGTTTTCAGGCTGATGGCATCATAAATATCCTCTTCAAATACGGGGCTGATCGCTTTCAGTTCTTCCAGGCTCATTTCCTCAATGGAAATGTTCTTATCGATACAGTACAGAACAATCTGTCCGATAATACCATGGGCATCGCGGAAGGGGACACCGTGATTTACCAGATAATCTGCTGCATCTGTAGCGTTGGTAAAACCGTTCATGGCAGATTTTGCCATAACATCCTTGCGGAAACGCATGGTTGCGATCATACCGGTAAACAGCTGGATACAGCCTTTTGTTGTATCAATGGCGTCAAAGGTCATTTCCTTATCTTCCTGCATATCTTTATTATAAGCCAGAGGAATACCCTTCATGGTGGTCAGCATGGATACCAGTGCACCATATACACGACCGGTCTTACCTCTTACCAGCTCTGCAATATCAGGATTTTTCTTCTGAGGCATGATGCTGGAACCGGTGCTGTAGGCATCATCCAGCTCCACAAAACGATATTCATTGCTGTTCCAGATAATGATTTCTTCTGAGAAACGGCTCAGATGCATCATAATAGTGGACATGGCGCTGAGAAGTTCAATCAGATAATCTCTGTCTGCCACAGAATCCATACTGTTGTAAGTAGGTCCCTTAAAGCCTAACAGCTCTGCTGTATAAGAACGATCCAGAGGATAGGTGGTTCCTGCCAGAGCGCCGGAGCCCAGAGGACAGAAATTCATACGTTCATAAATATCTTCCAGACGCTGTTTGTCACGCAGGAACATTTCAAAATATGCCCCAAAATGATGTGCCAGAGTCAGCGGCTGTGCTTTCTGCAGATGTGTAAAACCGGGCATATAGGTATCAATATTTTCTTCCATAATCTTTAAAATGGTCTTTAAAAGTTCCACGATCAGACCATGGAGCTCAGAAATCTCATCACGAGTGTAAAGCTTCATATCCAGTGCTACCTGGTCATTACGGCTGCGTCCAGTGTGCAGTTTCTTACCAGTATCACCAATTCTCTCGATCAAAGTTGCTTCTA
This sequence comes from Lachnospiraceae bacterium, assembly GCA_045121095.1. Classification (GTDB taxonomy): domain Bacteria; phylum Bacillota; class Clostridia; order Lachnospirales; family Lachnospiraceae; genus TWA4. The sequence continues at coordinate 1,943 of JBGVFN010000101.1, forward strand.
CAAAGCTGTGGATATCTTCTGCTGTTTCATCAATCTCCAGCTTTCCTTCCTGAATATCCGCCAGAATTCCTTCCAGACCAGCTTTGATGCAGTCTCTTTCCTCATCCGTCAGAATTCCCTGCTTTGCCAGCATGGTCACATGTGCAATACTGCCTGTGATATCCTGTTTGTAGAATCTCTTATCAAATGTAATGGATGCATTGAATTCATCCACCAGCTGATTTGTCGCCTTTGTAAAACGGCCTCCCCATAACTTCATATCTTATCAGTTCCTCTCTATCCTTTTTCGTATCTTTTCGGCATCTCTTAACAGTATGTCTGCCGATATACTTTCATCCACTGTTCTGCCAGAAAACGATTCCCTGTTTCTGTCAGATGAATTCCATCCAGTGTCACAGCATCTGTTCCCAAACGATCTGCCAGAGCATTCAGCGGCTGATCCAATGGAATAAACGGAAGATCATATTTTCCTGCCAGATGTCGGATGACCGGGAGCAGGGTTTCAAAATACGGTCTCCATGCAATCAGATACGCAGGTTTTCGAAACAAAAACGGCTCCATCAGGATCATCTTTGCTCCTGTTTCCTCACGAACCTGAGTAATCAGACGTTCATATGTCTTTTCAAACTGCTCCGGCTCTGTTACCATGCCTTCCATGGCAGCCCCTGCTTCATTGACACCCACCAAAAGTGTCACCAGATCTGGATTTTTGCTTAAACAGATTCGATGCCATCTTCGCAGCAGATCCTCTGCGCGATAACCATTAAAACCACTGTTGATGATCTCACACGATACCTGCGGTTTCAGCATTTCTGAAATCATCTGCACATATCCATGCCCCAGTCCATCCGGACCCGGTTCCCACAGATGATCCGCATCGGTGATACTGTCTCCAGCAAATAATAAAGTTACTTTATTCATTCCATTCGCCGGAAAATGCTTCGGTGGCAGGACCAGTCATCATGACATGCCCGTCTTCTTCCCGCAGTTCAATATGCAGAGTACCGCCCAGCAGCTCAATATCTGCTTTTCCATTTACATAGCCGGCAAGTGTAGATGCAACCAGTGTGGCGCAGGCTCCGGTTCCGCAGGCAAGAGTTTCACCAGAACCACGTTCCCATACTCTCATTTTCAGCGTATGATCATCTACAATCTGAATAAACTCTGTGTTGGTACGGTCCGGGAAACGGGGATGATTTTCAAATAACGGTCCGATTTTCTCAATTTCCAGGTTATCTGTATCTTCCACATAAACCACGGTATGAGGATTACCCATGGAAACACAGATCATTTCCCAAGTCTTTCCACCTACTTCAATGGTCTCCCAGATTTCTTCCTTTGTAAGCTTCTGGTAATCTTCCATTTCCAGAACCTGATCTGCCTGATGGCTGGTCAGAACCGGACTTCCCATATCCACTTCTGCCAGAACTGCTTTGCCATTTTCCACAGTCAGATTTAATATTTTAATACCGGAACCGGTTTCCACGGTTACCGTTGTTTTAGACTTATCCACAATTCCGTGGTCATAAATGTATTTACCCACACAACGCACACCATTTCCGCACATAGCGCCCATGGAGCCGTCGGCGTTATACATTTCCATGCAGCAATCTGCTACTTTGGAGGGCTTAATTAAAATCAGACCATCTGATCCAATTGCAAAATGTCTGGGGCTGACTGCAATGGCTGTCTGAACCGGATTTTCCACAGTCTCCTCAAAACAGTTTACATAAACATAATCATTTCCTATTCCATGCATTTTGGTAAATTTCATAATCTTTCACCTTTCCGCTGCAATCGTTTCTTTTTATCCTTCCAGTCCTTCCGTCATGTCATAATACTCAGAATCATCTTTGCTGTCTCAATCATGTTAGTACCAGTATCCATACTGCATTTCTGAATATAACGATGCGCTTCACTTTCACTCATATGATTCCGTTCCATCAGAAGCAATTTTGCATCTGATAAATACTTGCGATCCGCCTCACTGCGCTTTGCAGGCTTTTCCTTACGCTTTCTCCTCTTTCTGACAACGACGTCGGCCATCATATTAACGGTTTCCACCAGATCATCTGCACGCAGAGGCATGGAAATACTCATTATGCCCATACCCTGTGCTTCCTGCAAATGCATTTTAGAAGTTACCAGCAGCATTTCAAAATACGGTGGAAGATTCTGATACAGATCCGAATACATCATATCACGGAAACGATATCCGCAGATAATGATACCGTCATTCAGATCATCCGCCGCACTTAATGTCTGGGCACCGCAGTTGCACACTGCGGTAACCTGCAGGCCATTACGTACCAGTATATTTCGAATGCTTTTTGCATCCTCCAGTTTCGGAAACACTACTATAATATTAGTCACCTATACTTACCTCCAGCAACTGTTTCCGCCAATCGTCACACATTTTCATATTTCACTATTTTGCAGAACATTCGTAATTTTTGATAAAAATACTGTTTACAAGCAAGCTTGACATCGTATTTTTATCAAAAATACCCTAACGGGCACACAGTCATGCTCTGCTGAATAGTTACTAAAAGTTTCTCAAATAGTGATTAATCTCCCATTCTGTAATCTGGTTACAGTAATCACTCCACTCTTTTTCCTTGGCTTTCAGATATCTGCTGGTAAGGTGCTCGCCGAGAACATCCATTAAAAGAGAATCTTTTTTCAATTCTTCCAGAGCTTCACCCAATGTCAGCGGCAGTTCTTCAATTCCTGCTGCTTCCAGTTCTTCTTCTGACATGGCAAATAGATTGCCTGAAACGCAGATGGGTGCTTTCATCTTATTTTTGATGCCATCCAGACCAGCTGCCAGGCAAAGCGCCAGGATCAGATAAGGATTTGCTGTGGGGTCCGGGGAACGAAGCTCGATTCGTGTATGGGAACCGCGGTTGGACGGAATACGAATCAAAGGACTTCTGTTCTTTACAGACCAGGCAATATGGGTCGGTGCCTCATAACCGGGCACCAGACGTTTATAGGAATTAACCAGAGGGTTGGCAATGGCTGTAATTCCTTTAATATGCTTCATAAGACCTGCCATAAACTGGTAGGCAATCTCACTTAACCCGTTGGGATCGGAAGGATTATTAAACAGATTCTTTCCATTCTCATCGGATAAAGATATATTCACATGCATACCGGAACCGCCCTGATTAGGCAGAGGTTTCGGCATAAATGTGGCATGGAGACCATGGCGTTTTGCAATGGTCTTTACAGTCATCTTAAAGGTCATAATATCATCTGCCGCATCCTGCGCATTCTCATAGCGGAAGTCAATCTCATGCTGGCCCGGTGCCAGTTCATGATGGGATGCTTCGATTTCGTATCCCAAATCTTCCAGATTCAGAATAATATCACGCCGTACATTTTCCGCCTGATCATTGGGAGCCATATCAAAATAAGATGCCTGTTCATGGGTAATGGTGGTAGGATTGCCATAATCATCCGTATCAAACAGGAAGAATTCACATTCCGGTCCCACATCCATGATATAACCCATATTTTTTGCTTCATCTGCCACACGTTTTAAAATATACCGGGGATCGCCTTCAAAAGGAACACGTTCCGCCGTATATACGTCACAAATCAGTCTTGCAACCTTTCCCTGCTGAGGTCTCCAGGGATAAATAACAAATGTATCCAGATCGGGATACAGATACATATCAGATTCCTCAATTCTGACAAAACCTTCAATGGCAGAACCATCAAACATATACCGGTTGTCCAGTGCTCTCTCCAGCTGTGATGAGGTAATTGCCACATTCTTAAAGCAGCCGAAAATATCGGTGAACTGAAGACGGATAAATTCCACATCTTCTTCTTCAACCAGCTCCAAAATCTCTTCTTTGGTATATTTGCTCATATACATCTCCTTAAATTAACAAGAATCATTTATTATTCTTTATGTCTCAATCTTCCTGCTTCTGATCCTTATTTCTGCATCTTGCCTGCTTCATAAGAGAAGTCATATCCTGATAAAGGGCTGTCACGCCATCAATCAAGGAATCATAAGCACCAATGCGGATTGCTTCCAGAAGAATCATTCCCACGGGAACTGCCAGGATCATGCCGGTAAATCCTTTAAAACGATATCCCACATATAAAAGGAACAGCGTCAAAAGCGGATCCATTCCCATGGTATCTCCGATCAGCTTTGGCTGGATCAGCTGACGGATCAACTGCGTAATGCCATAAAGTGCCAGTAAGTATACAGCAGCTCCATAAGCACCATTTAAAAGTTTTATAACTGCCCAGGGAATCAGAACGGTACCCGTTCCAAAAATCGGCAGAAAATCCAATATGGCAATCAAAAATGCCACCAGACCACTGTAGGATACCCCTAAAATGGTCAGGCCAATGGCAAGTACCACGCCAATTACGAACATAATACGAAACTGCGCCAGAAAATAGCTTCCCACGATCTGTCCGGATTTCTTCTTAACAAAATCAACAGCCTTTACAAAAAATGCCGGCATATGCTTCTGCATCTGTTCGCGCAGCTTATCCATGTCTGCCAGAAAGAAATAGGAAGACATCAATATGACCACCGCATACACCAGAATGTTGGGAATACTTCTTGCTACACTTCCTGCGGCAGCTACCGTTGGAGAATACAAAGAAGTAATCCCCTCGGAAACCATGCCGCCCAGATTATTCACACCATCAAAAATCCCCTGCCGCACATCATCGGGCAGCAGCTGCATGAACTGCTCCAGCTTTACCATGGTCAAGCTCAATTCCTCTCCCATGGCATCAAATAATACCGGGGCATCTTCCAGAAACTGAATCCCCTCCCTTACCAGCCGGCTCAACACCAGCCAGATTGCAAGTACGATCAGCGCCAGAGCACCCACAATAATCACCATAGAAGTAAAATGCCGCATCAGCTTTACCCGCCGTTCCAGAAAACGAACCACGGGCGCCGCCGCCATGGCAATCAACAGTCCAATTAAAAAGGGCATAAAAAAACTTAAAATCTTCGGTCCCACAAACCAGATAAAAGCTGTAATAATCAGCGGGACCGCAATATTCAGGAAAATACCTGTATATCTTTTTACCGTATTCAAAGAATCACCTGCTTACTGATATTTTGCCAGGGATTGATAAAGCTTCTCCATCTCTTCCGGCGTTCCCACCGTAATACGCAGATAATTATCAATCCTTGCAGAATTAAAATATCTTACAAAGATTCCTTCTTCTTTCAATTCAGTAAAAATCTGTTTTGCCGGCACACGTTTATGTGCTGCAAATAAAAAGTTGGATGCAGAATCCAGGCACTCAAACCCAAGTTCTGCCAGTTTTACCTTTGCCTCTTCTCTTGTTTTTATGATTTTACCCAGAGTTTCCTTAAAATACACATCATCTTTTACCGCTTCCACACCCAATACCAGTGAAGGCTGATTCATGGTATAAGAATTGTAAGAGTATTTTACATCACTCAATGCCCTGATCAGTGCCGGATTTCCCATGGCATAACCGATTCGCATCCCCGCCATGGAACGGGATTTGGAAAAGGTCTGGACCACCAGCAGATTGTCATACTCTTCCAGAAGAGAAACAGCAGACTCCCCGCCAAAATCAATATAGGCTTCATCCACGATCACCACACTGTCCTGATTATGATCTAAAATATCACGTATAAAGGAAAGTGGCTCCAGCAGAGAAGTGGGAGCATTGGGGTTGGGGAAAACAATACCTCCATTAGGCTGATAATAGTCCTCTTTTACCATGCGGAAATTGTCATCCAGTGCCGGTCTTTTGTAAGGAATCCGAAAAAGATCCGCCCACACACTGTAAAAGGAATAGGTAATATCCGGAAATAAAATCGGCTGGTCAGAATTAAAAAATGTCAGAAATGCCATGGCCAGCACATCGTCAGAACCAACTCCCACAAAAACCTGCTCCGGTTTCAAACCATAATAATCCGCCAGCACATCTGTCAGTGCAGATGCCGCCGGATCCGGATACAAACGCAGGCAGTCATCCGAAAAAGCCTGTCTTGCCTTCTCTACCCCCGGTGCCGGAGGATAAGGATTCTCGTTGGTATTTAACTTAATAACATTTCTGTTTTTGGGCTGCTCGCCGGGCACATAAGGCTCCACCCGGCGGATATATCTTTCCCAATTCTTCATACGATCTCCTTCGTGATATCGTTTTTACGATATCTTTTTACATTTTATGCTTCATGTCCTTTGTTCTTGATCACTTCCAGAATCGCATCCACCACCTGGTTGCAAATTTCGGTTGTTTTTGCTTCCGCCATTACACGGATCACCGGTTCTGTACCGCTTTCACGTACCAGGATTCGTCCGTCACCGTTGAGAGATTCTTCCGCCTTTGCAATGGCAGCGATTACATCTTCATCCTGTCTTGCAGCCGGTTTGCTCTTTACGCGGATATTTTTCAGAACCTGAGGATAAATTTCCACTTCCTCGGTCAGTTTGCCAAGACTCTGTTTCTTTTCCAGCATAACTTCCATCAGCTTCAGGGAAGTCAGAATACCATCACCAGTATTGGCATATTTACTGAAAATAATATGACCGGACTGTTCACCGCCCAGACGATGACCGTTTGCAGACATATTTTCGTATACATATTTGTCACCTACATCGGTCTTTTCATAAGCAATTCCCTGCTCATCAAAGGCCTTGTACAGACCAATATTGGACATGATGGTGGTAACGACTGTATTGGTATCCAGTTTGCCATTTTCTTTCATGTATTTACCGCATACGTACAGAATCAGGTCACCATCTACCACATTGCCATTTTCATCCACTGCCAGACAACGGTCTGCATCACCATCATAAGCAAAACCTACATCCAGCTGATTGTCTTTTACGAACTGCTGCAGCACTTCAATATGTGTGGAACCACAGTTCATATTGATGTTGGTACCGTTGGGTTCGTTATTGATTACATAGGTTTTCGCTCCCAATGCATCAAAAATGCTCTTTGCCATGGACCATGCACTGCCGTTGGAGCAATCCAGACCTACACGCATTCCTTTAAAAGAACGGGTTGCCAGACTGATCAGATAACCCATATAACGATTTCTGCCCATCACATAGTCTGTCGTACATCCAATCGCATCCTTTACCGCGAAGGGAACTTCTCCCATGGTGCCATCCAGATATGCCTCAACTTTTTCAATCACATCCTCAGACATCTTTTCACCGTAACCGTTCAGCAGCTTGATTCCATTGTCGTAGTAAGGATTGTGGCTGGCGGAAATCATGATACCGCAGTCAAAATCTTCAGTTCTTACCACATAGGAAACGCTGGGAGTTGTGGTTACATGCAGCAGATATGCATCTGCACCGGAAGCAGTCAGACCAGCTGCCAGCGCATATTCAAACATATAGCTGCTTCTTCTGGTATCTTTACCGATTACCACCTTGCATTTATGCTCCTGGCCGAAATACCAGCCCAGGAAACGTCCTACTTTATATGCATGTTCTACTGTTAAATTTACATTGGCTTCTCCGCGGAAACCATCTGTACCAAAATATTTGCCCATTTTCGTCCTCCTGAGAATCCCTGACTAAAATGCATCTGAAAACTTTTATGCATGATGTTTCGGACACATTTGAAGGGTTCTGCCTGTTTTATATGCTTATTACGCTTATATATATGTAGGTATTTTTCTTTGCATGAAAAAATACCATACCAAATTATACTATACCACAACCGCTATTTTTTGTGAACTCCCCAAATTTGCCGGATAAAGCCTGTAAAATACGTAAAAACTCCCACATTTTACTATATTTTAGTAAAATATGAGAGTTTCTGTGCGCTTCCAGTAAAAAAGCACGCTTTATACGGTTATTTTGTCTGCATCTGATTCCGAATTGCTATAGCTTTATCCGGATAATTGGTAATGATGGCTGCGGTCTGTAATTCACATAATAATTTCATATGTTCCTCTTCATTAACCGTCCATACATGCAGAGGAATCTGCTTTTTACGGCAATTTTCCACAAATCCTTCGTACTGCAGATTGTAAACAGCCGGATGCAGAGCATCCATGCCCAGTTCCTGACAATACCGGTCCATATACAGGGTTCCGTCTCCGTAAAGCAGGCCGCATACTGCTTTGGGATTTAACTTTTTCATATTGAGCATGGTCTGATGATTAAAGGAAGAATATAAAACCTGTTCTTCCATAGACATTCTGGACGCCAGTTCCAGCAGTTTTTCTTCAATCCCTTCATAGAAAAAGATGCCCGTTTTAATCTCCACATTAATCATCTTGCCCGTTCCCTGA
>JBGVFN010000102.1:0-16128 GCA_045121095.1 Lachnospiraceae bacterium
AGAGGAGAAAATGCGGTCTGTAACTGTGAATAAGTACTTATCCAATCGCAATCGTTGTGGATTTTGAAAGGATGTACAGATAAGACTTGTAACATCGTCAATGAAACAGCAGTAGACAGGAATTTACTTTACAGAGCTGGATTTCCATCAGGTGAGGCTTTACTTTCTGCTATTGCTGCGGTATACTGAAAAAATATGTATAAGACACTTTTAGCAGGAGGAATCGAAATGGATCGTTTTTTTAGCCTTGACAGTCCCATCATGCGGGCTCTTTCAATTGTTGCAGATCTGGTGTTTTTAAACTTGCTGTGGCTGGTCTGCTGTATCCCGGTTGTTACCATCGGGGCATCAACCACGGCCATGTACACGGTAGCACTGAAACTGGCAAAAGGGGACGACGGATACGTAGTCAGACGTTTTTTCAAAGCATTTAAACAAAATTTCAAACAAGCAACCATCATTAATCTGGTTGTTTGTGTTTTTGCAGCAATTATAGCAGTAGATTATTACATCTACACTCACGGCGGCGTTGTTCCTGCGCCGATGCTGATTCTGCTTATGGTAGTAACTCTGCTTCTGGTTATTTTTCTGTCATGGGTATACCCTGTTCTTGCACAGTTTGATAATACCATCAAAAATACCTGTAAAAATGCCTTTGCCATGTCAATCGTGCATTTACCTTTTACCGTGATCATTACTGTAATGAACCTGGTATGTCCTGTATTATTCCTGTTTTTTACAGAAATGTTTGTGAAATGGATGATCGCATGGATTCTGCTCGGTGGTTCTGCCATTGCCTATGTAAATTCCTTTGCGCTGAATCATTGCTTTAAACGTTACATTCCCCAGGAGATTCTGGACGAAGAAGAATCCGCCATCAATGGAATCCCCATGGCATAAGGTATGGAATGATCAGCTTTCATTATTAGAGCGGAATAATCAACTTTTACTTCAGAGAAAAACAATCAGCTTTCATTTTAAATTAGAAAAAATCCGGAAAATGTGTTATTGCAGCATTTTCCGGATTTTTTTGGGTAAAGGGGTACAGAGAGTAAGAAAGTATCAAAAAAACCCCGGAGTGGGGGTGCGAGAAGCAAAAAAAGCTCATCAGCACCCCCGGAAGAGAAGTAAAGGGGCACAGAGAGTAAGAAAGTATCAAAAAAACCCCGGAGTGGGGGTGGGAGAAGCAAAAAAAGCTCAGCAGCACCCTCAGAAGAGAAATTAGTGGGTGCAGAGCGTAAAGACGGTATAAATCCGCAAGGCAAATACGGTATAAACCAGCCAGGCAAGCACAGCAGCAACCAGCCAGTCGCGGTATACAACTCCTGTAGACGACATTTTCAGTCGTCGGAAGGAGTTCGTATACCGCATCTGGCGTCCGTTTTTATTTCCTTGCCAGGCGTCCGTTCTTATTTCTTCGCCAGGCGTCCACTATCTCCCCGTGCCTGGCGTCCCCCCCAACCAATATCACAATACCCCTCGTGATTCCACTTCTGAAATTTGAAAAAGTCATAATAACACAATTTTTCATCACATAATCACAAGACTTAAACGCATAAGGCGCGTTATAATCAAGTTACGATATGAAAAGGAATTTTCTGTCTGGAAAAGAAGATTCTACAAAGAATTTTGCATGGAAAAAATTTACTTACAGGAGGTCTTTGTAATGGCAGTGAGCGGATGCAAGATTACAAAATATACTTATGGAAAACCGTTTTTTACAGATGCGGTTGTGGAAGAAATTGCAGTAGGAGAAGGTGCTCCTTCTTATGTAACAGAGCTGGAAAATGGTTTTACTTATCAGATGGCAGCATCTGATGTGGTATATGGTCTTGGTGAAAATGTACGTGGTATTAACAAGAGAGGCTGGCGTTATGTGAGCAACAATACAGATGAATGCGATCACAAAGAAGATCGTGTATCTCTCTATGCTTCTCATAACTTTATCATTGTAGATGGTGTACAGCGTTTCGGTCTGTTTATTGACTATGCAGGCAAATTAACATTTGATATTGGATATACAGAACACAATACCCTTACGATTACAGCAGATGAGATGGATCTGGATGTGTATATTCTGGAAGGTGAAACTCTGAAAGACATTGTAAAAGGCTTCCGTCACATGATCGGACGCAGCTACATTGCACCCAAGTGGGCATTTGGCTACGGTCAGAGCCGTTGGAGCTATCTGACAGCGGATGAAGTTCGCGAAGTGGTACAGAAGCACAGAGAAAATCATATTCCTCTGGACAGTGTATATCTGGATATTGATTATATGGAACGTTTCAAAGACTTTACCATTAACGAAGAAGCATTCCCTGATTTTGCTGCATTTGTGGAAGAAATGAAACAGCAGAATATCCACCTGGTTCCCATTATTGATGCCGGTGTTAAGATTGAAGAAGGCTATGATGTATACGAAGAAGGTGTGGAAAAAGGCTATTTCTGTAAAGAAGCAGACGGCACCGATTTCGTAGCAGCAGTATGGCCCGGTCTGGTACATTTCCCTGACATGCTGAATCCGGAAGCTAGAAAATGGTTCGGTCACAAGTATAAAGTTCTGACTGATATGGGTATTGATGGTTTCTGGAATGACATGAATGAGCCTGCTATTTTCTATTCTGAAAAACGAATTGAAAAAGCCATTGATAAAGTACAGGAATTCAAAGGCAAAAACATGGATCTGACCACTTTTGAAGAATTCAAGGCAGTAACCGGCGATCTGTCCAACAATCCCGAAGATTACAGCAGCTTCTACCACAATGTGGACGGCAAAGGCACCATGGTTTGCCATGACAAAGTACATAACCTGTTTGGATACAACATGACCCGTGCAGCAGGCGAAGCATTTGAAGAACTGGAGCCCGAAAAACGTATCCTGATGTATTCACGTTCCTCTTATCCGGGCATGCACCGTTACGGCGGCGTATGGCAGGGTGATAACCGTTCCTGGTGGTCACATGTAAAGCTGAACATGAGCATGATGCCCTCTCTGAGCATGATGGGTCTCCTTTACACCGGTGCTGACCTGGGCGGATTCGGATCAGATACCACAGAAGACCTGCTCCTGCGCTGGCTGGAATTCGGCATTTTCACACCTCTTATGAGAAACCATTCCGCTTTAGGAACCAGAGTACAGGAAGTTTACCGCTTCGAAAACAGCATGGAAGCCATGAAAAATATCATCGGAATCCGTTACGGCCTGCTTCCTTACATCTACAGCGAATACATGAAAGCCGCTCTGCGTGACGAAATGTACTTCAAACCCCTGTCATTTGACTACGAAAATGACGCATTTGCAGCAAAAGTAGAAGATCAGCTGCTTCTGGGTGACAGCATTATGGTAGCACCTATTTACGAACAGAACGCAGAAGGCCGTTATGTATACCTGCCTGAAACCATGAAAATGGTGAAATTCAAGAGCCTCACAGAACGCACCGAAGAAATCCTTCCCGCAGGACATCATTACGTACCTGTTGCACTGGACGAAGTTGTAATCTTCATCCGTCCTAATAAGGTACTGCCCCTGTCCAAAGGCGGCGAATGCGTAGCAGAAGTAGACTTCACAGATCTGGAACTGCTGGGCTATGTAACCGACACTGCAACATATGAATGGTATGATGATGACGGTCTCTCAAAAGATTATGAGAATCCCGCAAATTATGTGACATTTACTGTGAAAGCAGACGGAAGTGTGGACGTGAACGGAGCAAAAGAGGTGAAGGTTTTTGCGTCACTGTAGGATAGAGGAATGATAGTGGGGGAGTGGAGCTGTGGAGCTGTGGAGGGCTCCATTACAGATATACCCTACACGGAGACGCGCTCTCGCTCAGTGATAAACGCAGCGGTACTAAACTCTTGCTCTTGCTGACGCAAGTGCAATCGCTAAGTACCGACGTTTATCAATGGTCTCCTTTGCAGGGTATATCTGTAATTCCGCCATTACGTTTTTGATTAGTACGAATTAGTGAACTACCCACTACTTATCCCTCTACGGGTTTGAAGTGGGTAAGTCGTTTCATAAATTAGTGAATAAACACTTTCATTAACAATACACTGATGAATAAGTTAGTGAATGGATATAATTAATCTTTACTTTTATTCATCAATCAATAATAATAATATTATTAAGGGGCCTTCCGTATAAATGGAACCCTTATTACGTATCACGCAAAAAATAAAAAACACAAATCGGAGCAGACACAAATTTCCGTGTGTTCTCCCCCACGGTGAAACGCACAGCGGAAGTGGAGACATCCCCTGAAAGGGACCTTTGGGCAAACGCCGGTACTTAACGAGCGACCTTTCTAAAAGAAAGGACGCGAGTTTAGTATCCGCTGCGATTTGCGCAGAGCAAGAGCGTGTCCCAGAAGGGGATATCTCCACTGGAGCGTCCGATTTCACACCCAAACACCTTAAAAGGAGGATTTTCTTATGTCTATGCCTAAATGGTTAGAAAACATCGTATTTTATGAAATTTACCCGCAGTCTTTTAACGATACCAATGCTGATGGTATCGGCGATATGCAGGGTATTATTGAGAAACTGGATTATATTAAAGGGCTTGGCTGTGATGGTATCTGGCTGAATCCTTGTTTTGAGTCTCCTTTTTATGATGCTGGTTATGATGTATCCAATTATAAGAAGGTTGCGCCTCGTTATGGTACCAACGAGGATTTGAAGAGATTATTTGATGAAGCTCATGCAAGAGATATGCATGTAATCCTTGACCTGGTGCCTGGTCATACTTCTATTGAACATAAATGGTTCCAGGAGTCCTGCAAGGCTTCTAAGAATGAGTTTACCGATCGTTATGTATGGAATGATGATATCTGGTCTGATTTTGGTCAGGATGAGAGTATCATGGGAAGTATTCGTGGTTTTTATGAGAGAAATGGCTGTTGTGCGGTGAACTTCTTCTCTATTCAGCCGGCATTGAATTATGGTTATGCAAAATGTACAGAAAGCTGGATGCAGCCCATGGATGCGCCTGGTCCGATGGCTACAAGAGAGGCTATGAAAGATGTTATGCGTTTCTGGATGTCCATGGGATGTGATGGTTTCCGTGTGGATATGGCTGGTTCTCTGGTAAAGAATGATGAAGGTCAGGAAGCAACTATTCAGCTGTGGCAGGATTTCCGTAAATTCATGGATGAAGAATTCCCCAACTGTGCGCTGCTGTCTGAATGGGGTAATCCCGGTCGTTCTTTAAGAGGCGGTTTCCATATGGACTTCCTGCTGCATTTTGGTCCTTCTCATTATCTGGATCTGTTCCGTGTGGAAGAACCTTATTTCTCCAGAAGAGGTAAAGGCGATATTTATGATTTCGTAGAGACCTACAAGGCAAATTATGAAGCTACCAACAGAGAAGGTCTGATCTGTATTCCTTCTGGTAACCACGATATGCCTCGTATTAAGGAAAAACTGGATGACGAAGAAGTAAAAATTGCATTTGCATTCCTGCTGTCTGTTCCCGGTGCACCTTTCATTTACTATGGCGATGAAATTGGTATGAATTATCTGGCAGATCTGCCCAGTGTGGAAGGTGGATATCACAGAACAGGTGCAAGAACTCCCATGCAGTGGGATCATTCTGTAAATGCCGGCTTCTCCAGCGGTGAGCCGGAAGATCTGTATATTCAGCTGGATCCTTCCGCTGACCGCCCTACTGTACAGGATGCTCTGGAAGGAAAGAATCCTCTGTATGATGAGATTAAGAAACTGATCGCAATCCGTAAAGAACATGAAGCACTGCAGAGCACTGCTCCCATGGAATTCCTGTACGCAGAAAAATCTGCATATCCTCTGGTTTACAAGAGAACTGGTAAAGACGAGGAAATTATTATCGCGGTAAATCCTTCTGACAAAGAAGTAACCTGTGAAATCGCTGCAGGAACCGGAAAAGAAGTAATCTACTCCAATAATGGAGTTGCTGTACTGGAAAATGGCAAACTGACTGTGCCTGCGGCATCTGCTTCCTTTATTCTGGTGTAAGTTTGGTTTTAAGTTTGACATTGCATTTTTGTCAAAAATATCCTAAAGGGCACAGGGTCATGCCCTGCTGACTTTGTGACAGGAAAATAAAGAACGGAAAGGCTGGTTGTTATAATACCAGCTTTTTCTGTATCTGCGTCTGATAGATATAGCTATATCTATATAGATTGTGTGTGATTTTTTCGATTTAAGTCCGTGCTGAACTATATGTAGAGCTATAGTGAAAACGGGGCAGTTTATGCGTAATTTTTTCGATTTGAGCTCGTGTTAAACAGATGTGCAAAATTTTCTATATAGATATATGTTTAGGTATCAAAATTGTTACATAAAATACTGAAAAAGTACCAAAAGAAGTTGTATAATATTGTTTATAGTGCGAATTGGAATACTGATTTGCGGAACACTTTTCGGCAATATATCCAATTATTTTCTAATTCTTGCCAATTACTTGCAAACATGATAAAATTTTGTCAGTAGCGATTCGGTTTGTATTACTTTATATGAAATGCCAGCTGGATTGTTACGTTGTTACGGGGGGAGTAATTATGGTAACAATTAAGGATATGGCAGAGATGCTGGGAATCAGTACAACAACTGTTTCCAATGTAATACATGGAAAGACGAGTCAGGTTTCTCCAAAGACGGTAGAGCGTGTACAGAAACTGCTGGAGGAATATGATTATGTTCCGAATATTAACGCAAGAAATCTGGCGCAGAATCAGTCCAAGATTATTGTGGTAGCGCTGAAGGCCAGAAGGGATAAATATCCCAATATTCTGGCGGATCCGTTTTTTGGGGCGCTGGTAGGTGCTATTGAAGCAGAGATACGCAATCAGGGATATTTTATGATGCTGTATATTTCCAATGATATTCAGGATATTATGAAATATATATCATCCTGGAATGCGGATGGGCTGCTTCTGGTGGGGATGCTGCACGATGATTTCATACGTGTTCGCAGCAAGATGAAAAAGCCCATGGTACTGCTGGACAGTTATGTTCCGGAAGTGGTGAAACGCTATGTGAATGTGGGGCTGGATGATGAAAGAGGGGCTTACGAAATGACGCAGTATCTGCTGAGTCAGGGACATCGCCGCATTGCTTTTCTGGCGGACAATGTGGAGGGCGTGGATTATATCCGTTACAAAGGCCATGAGCGGGCTATGATGGAATACGGATTAGAGCCTTCCGAAGAAGATATTCTGATTATCCGTCCGGGAGAAGATGAGAGACCCGATAGTCTTCGGGAAATTCTGGAGTCATCTAAAAATTATACGGCACTTATGGTATGTTCGGATTATTATGCAGCTGTAGTAGCCAATTATCTGATGGATGCGGGAGTCCGTATTCCGGAGGATATTTCCATTACAGGTTTTGACGGCAATATGTATTCACAGGTGATCCGTCCGGCTATAACAACCATGGCCCAGGATGTGGAAAAAAAGGGAACCACCGCAGTTCAGTGTCTTTTAAAATTGATCAACAAAGAGCCGATCAAAGAAAGAGACATTCGTCTGCCAGTGAAATTGATCATCAGAGACTCTGTAAAAACATTAAAAAAATCGGATAAATCGGATGAAAACAGAACTGGTGTTGAATTGGAATAAACAGCTGTTTCAGGATAGACGGTTCTCCATGGAATACAATTGCTGTCCGGGAAAGTAAAGTTGCTGTATAGAATCTGATTTTGTGCAAGGATTTTATCAAAAATGTCCTGAAAGATATAAGATGATAACAAGGATATCCCCTTGGATTTTACCGAAACTTTACGAAAAAACACACAAACGAGGCATTTCCCATTTGAATGAAAATAGCGGAATGCCTTATTTTTGTATGTACTTTTATACATGTTGTCCGAAAAACATGTATAATTTGCGCGGAAGAGGAAACTTAAAACGAAAAAAATTAAAACTTATGCGGAAAAGATGTTGATTTTATTTGTTAAACATGTTATACTACAATCACGTAAGAACCTTATGCGCAAAAGGTAGCACGAAAAATTTATCTATTATGACAATGAGGTGGAGGAAAAAATGAAAAAGAAATTAGTATCATTGTTACTTGCTTCAGCTATGGTAGCTTCTTTAGCAGCTTGCGGCGGCACCAGCACAGATGAAACCAAGGGTGGTTCTGACAACTCTTCCAAGAGTGGTACTGAAATCCGTATCGTAAACGGTAAGATCGAAATCGATGAAGCACTGAAAGAAATCGCAAAAACTTACGAAGAAGAAACTGGTGTAAAAGTTACAATCGAATCCATGGGCGGCGGCGTTGATATCCAGGGTCAGATCAAAGCTTACTACCAGGCTGGCAACATGCCCGACCTGTTCGTAATCGGTGGTTCTGGTGACTTCGCTAACTGGACTGATGAAGTAGCTGACCTGGGTGACTGCGCATTCGCAGCTGATACTGACATGGCTTACACAACTGAAGATGGTACAGTAGTTGGTTTCCCTTACGCAGTAGAAGGTTATGGTATTACATATAACGCTAACATTCTGGAAGCAGCAGGCGTTGATCCCGCAACTCTGACAAATTATGCAGCATATGAAGCAGCTTTTGCAAAGATCGACAGCATGAAAGATGAACTTGGCATCGATGCAGTTTGCTCCGTAGCAGCTGAATCCAGCCAGATGTACTGGTCAACAGGTAACCACATTTTCGGTTACTACTTAAGTGGTGGTATTGACAGAGATAACAAAGATCTGTTCAACATGGCTTGCGAAGGTAAATTTGATGAAGATCGTCTGGCTCAGTTTGGTAAATTCTACGAACTGTTATGCAAATACTCCGATCAGGAAGTTCTGATTACTGGTACTTATGATGATCAGCTGGGTAAATGGGCTAACGGCAAGACCGCTTTCATTACTCAGGGTAACTGGATTGATGCATCTTTAGAAGATTACAACGTAACATTTGACTGTGGTATCGCTCCTCTGGCATTCACCGAAGAAGATATGACCGGTGTTCTGGCATCTTCTCCTTCATGGTGGTGTGCATACAAAGACAGCAAGAACCTGGACGAAGCAAAAGCTTTCCTGGATTACCTTGCAACATCTGAAGCAGGACAGGAATGTCTGGTAACTAAATGTGGTATGGTATCTCCTTACAAGAGCTGTACACTGGTTCCCCAAACTCCTCTGGCTAAGAGCCTGAATACATATCTTGCTGATGATAACTTCTATGCATGGGATTGGTCAAACCTGAAAGAAGGCGTTGCTCAGAGATGTCTGGGACCGATCTTCTGGTCATATGCTAATGGCGATCTGACTAACGAACAGTTCGTTTCCATGATGGGCAGCGAAATGACCAAATACGTAGCTGAATAAGTTCGTAATTGAGTCAATGAAATCAACTCCAGTGACTGGATCCATATTCAGTATACTGGATAGATAACAGTAACAATTCACACGGGTATTCGTTTTGAATATTCAGTCCCGTAACATCTGGATATTTGCGAAACCGCGTATATATGGGCGGCTGTTAAGGTCGCCCATATTTTTGACAAAACACAGAGCAAACATACGTACTTTTTTTGCGCATAGGGTGAATCGATATCGTATTTTGCTGGTTAATGAACGAATTACTGATTATATGATAATATCATTTATATGAAATGAACGTGATAACGATTCGGATGAATATGGAATCAGGGAATTGAAGCTTGGGAAACTGAGCAAAAATTGACGGATTCAAAGATTTGCTGAATCGTTACGAAAATGAAAGGAGTATTCCATGGAAAAAGCATCCCCCGCTAAAAAAACAGCGTCCCTGGCAGCCATTGCAGCTGGTCTGGTGCTGATGGTATATGCGCTGGTTCTGGATTTTTCCGGAAGTGGCAACACCATGCGTGGTACAATTCTGATCGTGGGTGCTATTGTATTAATAGCTGGCCTTTATTTCCTTCCCACTGATAAACATCGCATGATTATCAATATCCTGTTCCTGTTCCCTCTGGTATTTACATTCGCAGTTACTGTACTGCTTCCTTTCGCAGCTGGTATTTTCTATTCCATGACTGACTGGAATGGTATCAAGCTGACAAAATTTGTAGGTCTTGCCAACTACATCAATATGTTTAAATCCGGCGAGTACCTGTATTCATTCGGAATTACTTTCCTGTTTACCGTAATTAACATGATCCTGGTTAACCTGGTTTCCTTCTCACTGGCACTGCTGTGTACTTCCAAGGTTAAGGGCCGTGATTTCTTCCGTGCTGCTTACTTCCTTCCCAACCTGATCGGTGGTATCGTACTTGGTTACGTATGGCAGTTCGTATTTAACAAGGTTCTGGTAAAAGCTTCATTTTTATTTGAAGGCAAATCCATGCTGGCTGATCCCAATCTGGCATTTGCAGCAATTCTGATCGTAAGCTGCTGGCAGTATGCAGGTTATATTATGATGATCTATGTAACCGGTCTTCAGACTGTACCGAAGGACGTAATCGAAGCAGCCAGTGTAGATGGTGCAAATGCATGGGTTACACTGACCAAGATTCGTATTCCTATGATCATGAATACATTTACTGTATGTATTTTCCTGACACTGGTTAACTCATTCAAACAGTTCGACTTGAACATGTCCCTGACAGGCGGCGCACCCAGCCGTATCATTGATGGAACCATGTACAACGGAACTGAATTCCTGGCATTGAATATTTACAATACAGCGATTGCAAGAAATAATTACTCTTCAGCACAGGCAAAAGCCGTTGTATTCTTTGTTATATTAGCATGCGTATCCCTGACACAGGTTAGCATGAGTAAGAAGAAGGAGGTTGAATTATAATGAGTGCAAAAGTAAGAAATGTTCTGCTCACTATCGTGGCTGTTATCATCGCCATTTATACTTTATCTCCTTTTTATTTAGTAGTAGTAAACTCTGCAAAGACCTCTGTTGCTATTACAGATGACCCCATTTCCTTACCTGAAAACTGGGGACAGATGCTGGAAAACTTAAAGGGTGTTATGAACCACCAGAACTTCAGTTACTGGTCATCCTTTGCAAGTTCCATTATTATTACCGTAGTTTCTCTGGCTCTGCTGGCAATATTCTCCGGTATGGCTGCATGGGTTCTGTGTCGTAACAAGACCAAATGGTCTGACCTTATTTTCATGCTGTTTGTATCTTCCATGGTTATTCCTTTCCAGGTAGTTATGCTTCCTCTGGTATCCACATTCCGTGATGTAGGTAACTTCATCGGTATCCAGATGCTGCAGAGCTACAAAGGTATCGTTTTTGCATACCTGGGATTTGGTGGTGCCATGTCCGTATTCATCCTTCACGGTTTCGTAAAAGGTATTCCTTACGAACTGGAAGAAGCAGCATGGATCGATGGATGCTCACCGGAAGGAACTTTCTTCCGTATCATCTTCCCTCTGTTAAAACCTGTAGAAGTAACCGTTCTGATCCTGAATGGTCTGTGGATCTGGAACGACTACCTGTTACCTTCCCTGATGCTCGGTCTGAACGGTAAGATCAAGACCCTGCCCGTAGCGGTAACAAGCTTCGTAGGTTCCTACGTAAAACAGTGGGATTTGATCATGTGTGCAGCCTTCCTGGCTATGATTCCAATCGTAGTTCTCTTCCTGTTTGCTCAGAAACAGATTATGGCAGGTATGGTAGAAGGTGCGATTAAATAACGCTAAAACTTTTTGATGTGAAAATGGGGGTACTTGGGAACGGGTATCCCTGTTTTCTGTTAAAGTGTATTTGAAAATTCAACTCTCTAGTACTACAGCGAACATTAATCTTGTGATTTTATAAGGTAGTGAAGGCTCCATTACAGAGCTACATTACACGGAGACGCGCTCTCGATCTGCCCAAACGTAGCGGACACTAAACTCGCGTCTTTCTTTACAGAAAGCCACTCGTTAAGTGCCGACGTTTGACCAAAGGTCTCCTTAGCAATGTGACTCTGTAATTCCGCCATTTACGTTTTCTATAAAAATTCAAGTAATACTTAAAAAGTTCGCTCTAGGTAGAGATATCAAGAAAAACGAGGATTAAATTTATGAGAGAAAGTGGTATTTTACTTCCCATAAGCAGTCTGCCTTCCCGCTACGGAATCGGATGCTTTTCTGAAAGTGCGTATGAATTTGTAGATCAGCTGGTGAAGAGTGAACAGCGTTACTGGCAGATTCTGCCTTTGGGACAGACCAGTTATGGAGATTCTCCTTATCAGTCCTTCTCCACTTTTGCCGGAAATCCTTATTTTATCAGTCTGGAAGCACTGATAAAAGAGGGTGTTCTGACACAGGAAGAATGTGATGCGGCAGATTTTGGTGATGATCCCCGCACTGTGGATTATGCAAAGATTTATGAAAGCCGCTATCCGCTTCTGCGTAAGGCGTATGAAAGAAGCAATATTGCCTCCAATCCGGATTTCATTCGTTTCCAGCAGGAAAATGCTTACTGGCTGGATGATTATGCTTTGTTTATGGCGGTTAAGAAATTCTTTGGAGATGTGAGCTGGGATCAGTGGCCGGAGGATATCCGCAAACACTATGGCTATGCCATGGATTATTACCGTGAAAAACTGTATTTTGATGTGGAATTTTACAAATATCTGCAGTTTAAATTTATGGAACAGTGGATCGCGCTGAAATCCTATGCCAACGAAAAAGGTGTCCGTATTATTGGTGACATTCCCATCTATGTAGCATTTGACAGTGCAGATACCTGGGCAAATCCTCAGCTGTTCCAGCTGGATGAAAACAACCTGCCTGTGGCAATTGCCGGCTGTCCTCCTGATGGATTTGCAGCAGATGGACAGGTATGGGGCAATCCTTTGTACCGTTGGGGATACCATCGTGAGACCAACTATGACTGGTGGATGTCCCGTCTTGCGTATTGCTTCCGTATCTATGACGTAGTACGTATCGACCATTTCCGTGGATTTGACGAATATTACTCCATCCCTTACGGCGAAGCTACTGCACGCAACGGACATTGGGAAAAAGGACCTGGTATTGAACTGTTCAACACCATGAAATATCGTCTGGGCCACAAAGAAGTTATCGCAGAAGATCTGGGTTATGTAACCGATTCTGTACGAAAACTGGTAAAAGACAGCGGATTCCCCGGTATGAAAGTACTGGAATTTGCATTTGACTCCCGTGACACCGGAAGTGCCAGCGACTATCTGCCTCACAATTATCCGGAAAACAGCGTAGTTTATACCGGAACCCATGACAATGAAACATTAAGCGGCTGGTATGAAAGCATTTCCGATGAAGAACGTGCCATGGTGCGCCGCTATCTGCACAACAATTACACACCCGATGAGGAACTGAACTGGGAAATCATCTATCTGGTAATGGGCAGCGTATCCCGCATGTGTATCATCCCCATGCAGGATTACTTCGGATACGGCAACGAAGCACGTATGAACCAGCCTTCCACTCTGGGTAAAAACTGGAAGTGGCGTATGCTGCCTGGTGAACTGACAGACGAACTGCTGGCGCGGATCGAAGATGTAACTGCGCTGTATGGACGTAAAGCATGGCATAAGGCAGATGTGTAAAGCGTAGAGCGTGAACAAATGAAATTATAATAGAACAATAAAATCCCCTGACTGAAACATGAAAAGTTTATCAATCAGGGGATTTTCATGATTTTAAATCAATTCCTTTGAGTTTAATCCTATAGTGGGTTCAATCCTACAGGAACAGATATTTCAATACAAACAAAATTGCCAGAACATACATCAGTGCACTGATTTTCTTTTCTTTTGCTCTTCCGGTCAGTGTATTCAGTACTACATAGGAGATGACACCCATGGAGATACCTTCTGAAATACTGTAGAAGAAAGGCATTGCAAGAATGCAGATGTAGCAAGGAATTGCTTCTCCCATGTCATTAAAGTCGATGTTGATGACGTTGCTCAGCATGTAAAGACCAACGATGATCAGTGCCGGAGCAGTTGCGAAGGAAGGAATCGCAAGGAAAATGGGAGACAGGAACAGGGACAGACCGAACAGAATCGCAGTTGTTACGGATGTCAGACCGGTTCTGCCGCCTTCGGATACACCGGATGCACTTTCTACGAAAGTAGTAGTAGTAGATGTACCAAGCAGTGCACCAGCGGTAGTAGCAACGGCATCGGCCATCAGGGCACCTTTGATATTGGGCAGTTTTCCGTTTTCATCCAGCATATTGGCTTTGGTAGATACACCAATCAGAGTTCCCAGAGTATCGAACATATCAACAAACAGGAATGCAAACAGGATTACTACGAAATTCAGAGAAAAAATGCCGGAGAAATCCAGTTTACAGAAAACAGGCGCCAGACTGGGGATGGACAGACCGCTGCTGAAATCAGGAAGCAGGTTGTAGAAGCCCAGCTCCGGATTGGGTACGTACAGACCAGCAAACTGGCAGATGACACCCAGGATCCATGTAGCAAGAATGCCCCACAGGATATTGCCTTTTACGTCTTTGATTACCATAATGCCGGTAACCAGGACACCAATAATAGCAAGAAGAACAGTAATTCCTACGTCATTAAAAGTAGCATTTACACCATTTACTTCATTGTAAGCGTCTACGGAAAACAGCTGCAGCAGAGTAGAGCCGCCGATTACAATTTTAGCGTTCTGCAGACCGATAAATGCAATAAACAGACCGATACCAACGCTGACTGCGGATTTCAGGTTTGTAGGAATCGCATTGAAAATTGCTTCACGTATACTGGTAGCGGACAGCAGGATGAAAACGATACCTTCTGCAAATACAGCAGTCAGAGCATACTGCCAGCTGTAGCCCATACCTAAAACGATGGTGTAGGCAAAGTAAGCATTCAGTCCCATACCGGGTGCCAGAGCAAAAGGATAATTGGCAAGCAGAGCCATCAGTAAAGTACCAATTACAGCTGCAAGAGCAGTTGCTGTGAAAACAGCGCCCTGATCCATACCAGCAGCAGCCAGGATACTGGGGTTAACAGCCAGGATATACGCTATGGTCATAAAAGTGGTGATACCGGCCAGTACTTCTGTCTTCACATCCGTACCATTTTCTTTGAGTTTGAAAAAACGTTCTAACATAATTTCCTCCTTTAGTGATACCGACAGCTTGAAAATTTTATATAAAAAATTGTAGGATTCATATATAATTTCTGTGCAAATTGTTTTGCTGCCGGATTTTTTAATTATACGTTATTTTTGGTTCGGAGTAAAGATTTAATGGCGAAAAAACATGATTTTGGGCGAAAAAAGTAACAGTTCAGCAAGGCTGAACTGTTTTGAATAAATTCAGCAAGCATTCATAATTTTCTTCGAAAATTATTCATTTGGCTAAACGCCAAATACGATTTTCTGTCCAAAATACCGTTTACAAGCAAGCTTGACACGGTATTTTGAACGAAAATCATGCTTGGCTGAATAGTTGCAAAAAAAGTGGTTTTTCTACATAATCTGGTGTGATATGATAGAGAAAGAAATTGTATATGGAGGTATTGTATGCCCTTACAGATTGTACATAATGATATTATAAAAATGAATACAGATGCAGTTGTTAATGCGGCAAATGAAAGACTGCTCCGAGGCGGCGGTGTCTGCGGTGCGATTTTTAAAGCTGCAGGAGGTCAGGCACTTCAGGAGGCTTGTGATAAAATCGGTCATTGCGAAACGGGGCAGGCTGTAATTACCGAAGGATTTTCTCTTCAGGCACGCTATATAATTCATGCGGTGGGTCCTATTTGGCGCGGCGGAAACTATGGGGAGGAAAAGCTGCTTTACAGTGCTTATCAGAATTCTCTCAAACTGGCTGAATCCTATGAGTTGAAATCCATTGCATTTCCGTTGATTTCTGCCGGAATTTACGGATATCCCAAGGAGGCGGCGCTGAAAGTGGCTGCTTCAGCTATCGGTGACTTCCTGAAAGAGTCGGAGATGGACGTTTATCTGGTAGTATTTGACCGTACTGCGGTACAGATCAGTGAAGGACTTTTTCAAAATGTAACGCACTATCTGAATACTTATTTTAGAGAAGACCGTTCCAGAAGACGTTTGGCAGAAGAACAGAGCTGGGCAAGTGGAAATTTTTCTCCGAATGAAAGCAGCTTTTATGATCAGAGAAGTGAAGCTGAAGGCAGCGAAAGTATTTTTATAAAAGAAAAAAAAGCCACAGGGAAAT
>JBGVFN010000103.1:0-3430 GCA_045121095.1 Lachnospiraceae bacterium
CTTAATAACGAAAAAAAAGCTCTTGATTTCTCAAGAGCTTCAAGAGCGATAGACGGGACTCGAACCCGCGACCCCAACCTTGGCAAGGTTGTACTCCACCAACTGAGCCACTATCGCATATTCAATTTTGGCTAAATGCCCAGAGCCGGAATCGAACCAGCGACACGAGGATTTTCAGTCCTCTGCTCTACCAACTGAGCTATCTGGGCATTTTCCTCGTCTCAAGTCATAACGACTTCCGACAACGTTGATATATTATCAAACGTTGCCGGAAATGTCAATTACTTTTTTTAATTTTTTTGGTATTATTTTTCCATTATTTTTCCAGATAGAGTTCCGGATCTACAGATACACCGTTCTGAGTCAGTCGAAGATAAAGGTTTTCCCCCTCCTCCAGATAGTTTCCTGTAGGGTATGCCACCATGGCAAATCTCTCTCCTGCGTCCAGGCTTTCACCCACTTCTGCAGTAATATCGAACAGCTGTCCATAGGTGATCACAAATCCATCTCCCAGATCCATGGTCACATAGTGGCCGTATTCATTGCTCTTTCCTACGTCTGTTACCGTACCGGCCGCACTTGCCAGAACTTCTGTCCCTTCTGATACGGAAATGATCATTGCCGGATTGTACTGATACTGTGCCAGTGTTTTGAAATAAATACTTTTATCCATACTAAAAGGCAGGATTACCTCACCTTCTACCGGCCACTGAAGCGTAAGAAGCTTTTCCTCAGAAAATTCTTCTGCGATAACATCAGCTGCAGAAACTGTTTCCATATCTTCTGTATTTAAAAACTGATCCTCCAGTTCTGCTTCCACCACAGCACTTTCCTGAATGGAGGCGGTATCTTTTACCTTTGTATCTTCTGTGTCAGTTGCCTTCTTTTTTACCGGTGCGGTTTTCGTCTTCGATTTTTCAGGCTGATCATTGCTGGCCACATCCAGTGTCTCAGACAGGGAGCTTTCCGGCTGACGGGCCTTTTGATCTTTGCTGTCTTCCTCTGCCACCTGATTTTCTCCAAATGTAAACAGCGCTGCCATTGTACCTGCCGATACCAGCATAAGTGTCAGTACAATGATAAAACTCTTTTCTTTTAGAAAAGTTAAAAATGAATTTCTTCTCAAAACAATCACCTCTGATTACAAGCATAACCAGAGGTGACTAATTTTAAACATATTTTATAAGATCTGTTTGAAATCTTTTTGGAAATTATACATCCAGTTCTACAGAGCCAACCTTATCCAGATGCCAGATTTCATCAACATACTGCTGAATTGTTCTGTCAGAAGTGAATTTACCGGAGCATGCTGTATTTAACATTGCACTTCTTGCCCAGCCTTTTTCATCTCTGTAAGCTGCTTCTACACGTGTCTGTGCTTCTGCATAAGAACGGAAATCTTTTAAGATAAAGTATGGGTCCGGTCTGTTGTATCCGCCGTCTACTAACAGAGCATTGTACAGTGGACGGAATCTTTCCGGATCGTTTGGTGCATACTGACCATTGATCAGCTGCATTAATACACGACGAATGTCCTGATCGTTATTGAAGATGTAGTTTGCGTCATATCCGCCTGCTTTTTCATATGCAATAACTTCATCAGAGCTCATGCCGAAAATAAATGCATTTTCAGCACCTACTTCTTCTACGATTTCTACGTTAGCACCATCCATAGTACCAATCGTAACGGCACCGTTTAACATGAATTTCATGTTACCTGTACCGGATGCTTCCTTGGAAGCTGTGGAAATCTGCTCGGAAACATCTGCTGCTGCAAAGATCAGCTCAGCGTTGGATACGCGGTAATCTTCAATAAATACAACCTTGAGTTTTCCGTTGATAGATTTATCATTGTTAATAACATCTGCTACAGAGTTGATCAGCTTAATTGTTAACTTCGCACGATCATATCCTGCTGCTGCTTTTGCACCAAAGATGAAGGTACGTGGATAGAAATCTTTTTCCGGATGATCCTTGATCAGGTTATACAGATACATTACATGAAGGAAGTTCAGTATCTGACGTTTGTATTCATGAAGTCTCTTAACCTGTACATCAAAAATAGAACGTGGATCAACATCGATTCCGTTGTGTTCCTTAATATATTTCGCCAGACGAACCTTATTCTGGTATTTAATGTTCATGAATTCCTGCTGTGCTTTTTCATCGTCTGCATAAATTGCAAGCTTCTTGATCTGAGCAAGGTCAGTGATCCATTCGTCACCAATGTGAGCTGTTACCCATTTCGCAAGCAGCGGGTTTCCATGAAGAAGGAAACGTCTCTGTGTGATACCGTTTGTTTTGTTGTTGAATTTTTCAGGCATCATTTCATAGAAATCTTTTAATTCCTGATTCTTTAAGATTTCTGTATGCAATGTAGCAACACCATTTACAGAATATCCAGCAGCAATTGCAAGATGTGCCATTTTAACCTGGCCATCCTGAATGATTGCCATTTTTCTCACTTTTTCCTGGTTTTCTGGGTATTTCGTTTCAATTTCTTTGCAGAATCTTCTATTGATTTCCTCAATAATCTGATATACACGTGGAAGAAGTCTTGAGAAGAGTTCAATTGGCCATTTTTCAAGCGCTTCTGCCATGATTGTATGGTTTGTGTAAGCACAAGTTTTTGTTGTAACTTCCCATGCTTCATCCCATGAAAGGCCATTTTCGTCCATTAAAACTCTCATCAGTTCAGCTACCGCCACAGTTGGGTGAGTATCATTTAACTGGAATGTAACTTTTTCATGGAATTTTCTCAAATCGTTATGTTCCTTCAAGTACTTTTCAACAGCTTCCTGTACAGAAGCAGATACAAAGAAATACTGCTGTTTTAAACGAAGTTCTTTACCTGCCATGTGGTTATCATTTGGGTATAATACTTCAACGATATTTCTAGCAAGGTTTTCTTGTTCTACCGCCTTCTGATAATCTCCTTTATTAAACTGGTCTAACTGGAAGTTGTTGATTGCTTCAGCATCCCAAACGCGAAGTGTGTTTACGATGTTGTTACCGTAACCAACAATTGGCATATCTACTGGTACTGCAAGTACAGACTGGTAGTTTTTCTGTTCAAAACAGTAGTTACCATTTTCATATCTTGTTTCGATATATCCACCAAATTTAATTTCTTTTGCTAACTCTGGACGACGAAGTTCGAATGGGTTGCCATTTTTTAACCAGTTATCTGGCACTTCGATCTGATATCCATCAACAATCTGCTGTTTGAACATACCATAACGATATCTAATACCACATCCATAGGCTGCATAACCAAGTGTTGCTAATGAGTCCAAGAAACATGCTGCGAGACGTCCAAGACCACCATTACCCAAAGCTGCATCTGGTTCTTCGTCTTCGATTACGTTGATATCGCAACCGAGTTCTTCTAATACTTCCTTAACTTCATCGTAACAAGTTAAGTTAATTA
>JBGVFN010000104.1:0-26030 GCA_045121095.1 Lachnospiraceae bacterium
AAATCAACAATGCGGTTCCATTCTTCATCGGTTAATTCGTATCGTCTCAACATAATGAACACCCCTTTTTCTTTATTTTAACATAGAAAAGGGAGATAAAACATCTGTTTTGTGCAATTTTTAATTTTCAAACACGCTCTAACAGTTCAGCTGCTGCGAAACTGTTAGGAACTATTAAACTATTAGGATCTTTTAGCAAGTCCCTTCAGACTACTTCTTCCTGAAAGGCAATTTTCTGCTACTGTATAAATATACTTCCAGAATCGATTTCTGCTCTTACTATTATTTGATAGAAATTTTATCACCAGACGATTAAAAATACTCACAATACCTGTTCCAATAAGAACTCCCAATATATTTGCGATCAAATCATTAACATCCACAAACATATCAAGTGGCTGAATCCAGACAAGTATTACAAGCTGTATCACCTCAAACATAGTACCTAATAGAATTCCCAGCATCCATCGCTTTTTTCTTTCCAAATCAAACAAATATTGTATTCCACATCCAATTGGAACGGTCATCATAATATTTAACAAAGCATGACTGCTCAAAAAATATCCTGGCCTCGGCAAATAATTGATGTTATTCCATATTGTAAAATCTGGTATGTCCATCATAAACATTGGAAAAAAAGCTTCTTTCACGGCTACATTAATATATACCACGGCTATAAACGCAAACACATAATATATGTTATCCAATTTCCTGCAGTATCCGCGAATAACAAAAAAGATTAATGCAGCTAATGTAACAGGGATATAAAATAAATATCCATATGTATACATTCACAGTACCTCCATTTTCTTTAAATTTTATAAAATGTTCGCTTAACCTTTCCCTCATCAATAACCGGATATATTTTAACAGTTATATTTCTCTATAAAATTACATTCTCTTTAATTTTTTATAAATAAATGATTTCCAAATATTGCGGCGGTACCATTTTCGTCTGCCAGACCTGATTCGCCGACAACAAAAACACATAACCGTCCTCATACATTTTTCCCGCATCCACTTTAAGAATCACAGGCTTTCCGTGGCGGCTTCCCACTTTCTTTGCGGTTTCCACATCCCAGCTTAAATGCACATAAAGTCTGGTCTGCCCATTCAATCCTTCTTTTAAAATCGAATCCAGAAATCGGGTGGCCGTTCCATGATAAAGGATTTTGGGCGGTTCCATTTCCTCCATTTCAATCTCCACCGGTACAGAATGTCCCTGATTTGCCCGAATGCGGATTCCAAATTGATCAAAAGAATATCTGCCCTTTTCATCTTCCCGCACAATCTGGTGAAGCAGGTCTTCATTAAATTCCGGATAGACCTTTTTCACTTCTTTCACGATCTCAGATACCTTCGCCCAGCCTTTTTTATCAATAAATGTCTCACTATGTCTTAGAAGATATGCTACTTTTCTGCTGACTTTATCCAAATCCATTATGACCTCTTTTCTAAAGTGGGGCTGAAAAATCAGTAAAACAAATATATTCCTGATTATAATTTCCCCACCATGTACTTCGCCTGCACTCCACTTTTGATGTACCAGGTTCTTTTACTGCACCTGACTGTTCTGATGTACTTAATTCTCTGGCTGTAACTACAAAATATAGGGTAGAAAACAAAATTTCTCCCGCGTTCAGTTTCACTACAATTTCCAGAAGTTCTTCTGTAAGCGGAAAAATAATTTCTTCTTCCATGTTTTCACATTTGTCCGGACGTATTTTTTCCAGATATGTCCGTTCTTCTTCTGTCAAAGCTTGTTCTATCACATGCTGTGCATTTGCATCCAGACGGTAATAATAAAAATCCACATAGGAATTCTCCTGCCCATGTTGCTGGATTAATTTCTGAAAATGTGACAGGGCTTCTTCTTTATTCAGTACCATTTTTTCATCTTTATACTGATTCAATCCCACACAGATATTCTCAAAATAAATGGCACCTTTCTTTTTTAATTCTTCACTTGTCATAAATCATCTTCCTTCTTATTTCACTTTTCACTCTATCACTCTACACCGTGTTTTCCACAAATATCCTGCAGGCAGCATTTATGACAGTAGGGTTTTGTCCGTGCTGTACAGACATCACGACCATGATAAACCAAACGGTGGCAAAAATCACTGCCTTCTTCCGGCGGAACCAGTTTCCACAGTACCATTTCCACTTTTTTCGGCTCTTTGATTCCATCCACCAGACCAATTCGATTGACCAGACGAATACAATGCGTATCTGTAACAATAGCCGGTTCACCGAACACATCCCCCATAATCAGATTTGCACTCTTCCGCCCCACTCCCGGTAATTTGAGAATGGCGTTAAAATCCTTCGGAATCTGTCCGTTGTACTCATCACGAAGCATTTTCATGCAGGCGCTGATATCTCTGGCTTTGCTCTTACCTAATCCACAGGGACGCACAATTCGTTCAATATCTTCCACATCCGCCTCTGCCAATGCGTTGATATCCGGATATTTCGCATACAAATCTTCCACCACCACATTAACTCTGGCATCGGTACACTGCGCCGCCAGACGAACACTGACCAATAGCTTCCATGCCTGATCATAATCCAGAGTACAGCCCGCATCTGGATATTCCTTTTTCAAACGTTCAATCACTTCCAAAGTCAAATCCTGTAAGGCCTGCATTTTCTGCTTTTCTTCTGGTGTAAGCTCCTGTGCTTTTTTGTTTGATTTTATGCCTTTTTTGCTGGTTGTTTTATTTGTTGTTTTTTCTTTACCTATTTCTTCTTTATTTGCTTTTTCTTTACTTGTTTTATTTGTTGTTTCTTTGCTTGTTCCTTCTATTTTGTCTATTGTTTCTGCTGTACACTCTGTATTTATATTCTTTTCAACTCTCTCAGTATCTTCCATTTATCGTTCCTTGCCTTTCTATTCATCCTACACCCCCGTCCCGGGGTTTTTCAGACACATTTTCATTCCCTACACCCCAAAACTTCTTCTTCGGGGGTACCATTGGTTGTTTTCTGCTTCCTACACCCCTGTCTCGGGGTTTTTCGGACACATTCTCATTTTCTGCACCCCAAAACTTCTTCTTCGGGGGCACCATTGGTTGTTTTCTGCTTCCTACACCCCCGCCTTGGGGTTTTTCGGGCACATTCTCATTCCTACACCCCAAAACTTCTTCTTCGGGGGTACTACAGGTTGTTTTTAACTTCCTATACCTCCGCCTCGGGGTTTTTCGGGCACATTCTCATTCCTACACCCCAAAATTTCTTCTTCGAGGGTACCACGGATTGTTTTTAACTTCCTACACCCCTGCCTCGGGGTTTTTCAAACACTTTTTCATTCTCTATACCCCAAAACTTCTTTTTCAGGAGGCACACTGACTGTTTTCTGCTTGTTTCATAAAGTATATTATATCATTTTATGGTTTGCAACTACCGAAGTCTATTTGAAATATTGATAACTACTTGCAGTGAAACGGCAGAAAAATATCCATATTTACCAACAATGAAATACATGTCTGTTATTTCCCTCAAAAATTCTCATACTCCTATATTTTGTAGCAGAAAATCACAAACATTTCCTATAAACCGTCATAATAATTTCATTTATATTGCCTTGTGTACCTGAAATGATTATAGTATAATAGTTTGTGGTCTAACAATCTTCCACGGGATTCTTTCTCCAAACCATGCTTTCCATCCCCGTGGGCTATCACAAAGGAGGAATTTCTATGAGTCAGAAAGCACCTCAGCAGGAGAATAAGATGGGTACACAGCCCATTAACCAACTGCTGATCTCCATGGCTGTACCGCTGATGCTGTCTATGCTGGTACAGGCCTGTTACAATATTGTAGACAGCATGTATGTAGCCAGAGTCAGCGAAGATGCTCTGACTGCAGTTTCCATGGCATTTCCCATTCAGAACCTGATGATTGCTGTATGCAGCGGTACTGGTGTTGGTATCAACGCTTTGTTATCCCGTTCACTGGGAGAAAAGAATTTTAAAAATGCCAACCTTGCTGCTAATACCGGTATTTTCCTGGCACTTTGCAGTTATGTGGTATTTGCTCTGATTGGTATTTTCCTTGCCTATCCTTTTTATATGAGCCAGATCAGTTACAATATGGATATTGTAAACGGCGGTGTGGCTTATATGCGCATCTGCTGTGTATTTGGACTGGGCCTGTTCCTTCAGGTCACATCCGAACGTATCCTGCAGAGTACTGGTTTAACAGTTTACACCATGATCACACAGATGACCGGCGCAGTCCTTAACATCGTTCTGGATCCCATGTTTATTTTCGGTATCGGACCATTCCCGAAACTTGGTGTGGCTGGTGCTGCTGTAGCAACCTGTATCGGACAGACCGTTGCTGCGGTGATGGGCATATTCATGAATGTGAAGTTTAATAAGGAAATCCAGCTGGATTTACATGAGATTTTCAAACCTTCTTTAAAAATCATCAAACGTATTTATGTGGTAGGCGTACCTTCCATTATCATGGCCTCCATCGGCAGTGTTATGTATTACGGTATGAATCTGATTCTGACCAGCTTCAATGCCACAGCCAGTGCTGTTTTTGGTGTATATTACAAACTTCAGTCCTTCTTCTTCATGCCTGTTTTCGGTATGAATAACGCACTGGTTCCGATTATGGCATATAACTATGGCGCACAGAAGCGCAGCCGTATGGTCAAAGCAATAAAAAGTGGTCTGATTTTTGCATTAATCCTCATGTCCCTTGGTCTTGTTGTATTTGAAACGGTTCCTCATGTATTGCTGAGACTGTTCAATGCCAGTGATACCATGTTGGAAATCGGTATTCCTGCACTGCGTACCATCGCAGTTCATTTCCCGGTTGCTGCAGTTTGTATCGTACTGGGTACTGCTTTCCAGGCACTCAGCAAGGCATTTTACAGTGCCATCGTTTCTATGGGACGTCAGCTGATTGTTCTGCTGCCCGCCGCTTACCTGCTGGCGAAATTGGGCGGACTGTCCGCAATCTGGTGGGCTTTCCCCATTGCAGAAGTCATGAGTTTGATCCTGACCATTATCTTCTTCCGCAAGGTTTATAAAGAAATTATTATGAACGTACCGGATCGGGTATAAATGAAACGGATGTAAGACAAAAACTTCTGTTCTACTGAATCATTACCTCAAAAATAATAAAAACAGCGATATCAGAATTTTGAATTTTTATTCGATTTCAAATTCCATATCGCTGTTTTTTCATTCTATTTTCCATAAACTACAATTTCTACTCTGTTATGTTCTCACTTTCAGCAAAGATTTCTTCCAGAATCTCCTGCCATTTTTCATTTTCAATATAGCAGCCCCAATAAATCTCCTGTTCCGGCTGCCGATATTCGAAAAATATCACATCATTTCCATAACTTCGGATAGAAACAAGAGGCGTGTTGCTAAAATCGGCAATGGAACCATCTTCCAGAGTAAATTGTGTCTGTTCAGAAGCAACTGCCGTAATGTCATACCGAATATTGGACTCCGTGGAAAACTGATATGTTTTATCCTGCCTGGTGGTGAAACGCTTAAATGAAGTATTTTCCAGCAAAACAAGAAATTGTTCTTTTTGCTCACCTTCCAGAATAACAGTCCCCAGCACGTCTTCTTCCGCTTCGTCATTCATCCATTTCTTCATCTCTATCTGACCAATCTTCTCCTTTCGGAAATAATCAGCCAGCTCCGTTCCCTGAACAGACTTCTGTTTTCCTGTCAGTATCATAATCGCAACCACTGCCAGTACAACAAAAATAATGATAATCGCTGCCACATATTTCTTTAAAACGATTCTCTTCCTTTTCAAACTTCCACCTCCTGCACACCTTTTCTTTTAGTGTACTATAGGCAGATTTCTGTGTCAATATCACATATATCAGGCATGTGCCAGCGTGGGAAACATCAGCTTTTCTGCTTCAAATTCCTCAAACACATCCCCTTTTACAAACAG
Organism: Lachnospiraceae bacterium; assembly: GCA_045121095.1. Lineage (GTDB taxonomy): Bacteria > Bacillota > Clostridia > Lachnospirales > Lachnospiraceae > TWA4. The sequence goes on from JBGVFN010000104.1 coordinate 5,941, forward strand.
TGTAGTATCTTCCTCATACAATTTTTCACAGTGGTATCCTTCTGGATTCTGCGGCACAAAGCCCAGAACAACCTTTTTCACGCTGCTGCCAAAAGCCAAAATTACATCATCCAATTTAAATTTTTCATCCAAATCAGCTTTTTTACCTGAAAAAACACTGTGTATCAACAGTTCCCCGTCTTCCAGTTCCGCAATTGCATAAGCATCCAGTTCTTTGCTGTAATATACACTTTCCTGCATAAATTTCGTTACATAAAATAAGAACAGACCGCTGTTATCTACCATATCAAATTTCTCATGGTGGTGATTTGCCTGAATAATCTGTTCCAACCGGTTCCAGGCTTCCTTATCCTGCATCGGTATGAGAGTCATGGAGCCAGACGGATTTCTTTCTGCATTTTCTTTAAATTGGGGGAAATTCTGGATTTTCTGAATTTCCTTTGAATACTGGTATTCCACAGCCTTTCGGAAACCAAACTTGGGATAAAAGTCCAGTACACTGTCATTCGCAAAGAGATACATCCCATCTACCTTGCCTTCATAATCAGCTTTGATTTCCTCCATGATTTTTCGAATCAATCCCTGATTTCGATAAGCCTCCGCTGTCATAACGGTTCCCAGCTGAATCATTTTCCGTTTCTTCCCATTCCACATCATATTGGTTGTATTAACCGATACATTGGCGATAATTTCCTGATCTTTCGCAATTGAATAGGGGGTATAATTCTCGCCCCAGTAGCCGTTCTGGTACCAGTCTTCAAAATCCAGACCAAAGGTTTTCTGTGCCAGCTGATTGAAACTATGTCTTAATGTGTCATTGTGGTGATATTTTTTTATAACTGTATCCATATTTTTGTTCCCTGCTTCCTTAACCGTTTATTCTTTTAAAAACGTATCATATTCCTCACCCAATTACCACCCCAGACATTTTTATAAAAAAGAATGAGCCAATTCATATCATGGTAATCTCCCTTTCTGCAGGTGAAAATTCCATTTATGAATTGACTCATAAATTGATTCATGAATTGACTCATGAATTACGCTTTCATTTCTTTCACAATACGCTGTATGCTTTTCTCAGACAGATAAAACTGAGCAGCCAGTTCCCGAATTTTTGCCCCGGAAAGATATGCCTGATAAATCTCCTGATTCCGCACAGTCAGTTCTTCCCTGGTACGGGTGCCGCTTCCCCATTTCTGCCGGTTGTCCGATTTTCTGGGGATATAAATACTCTGTCCGTCCACATATTGCTGTATGATTTTAATTAATTCAGCCGGAAGAATTTCTTCCGCTTTTCTATAGCCCATGTTTGCCTCCCAAATGATTTTACTGAAATTCTCATTATTGGAATGCATCGGCTATAACAATACTGATAACGATTTTGATTGCAATAGCCGGATGCTATGCAAACAGAACATATCTATTCATAAATAAAGCTCCCTTCTATGTATACAACTTGCAACTGTCTCAGTATAGGACATTATCTCTGAAAAAACAAGGAAAACAGTACTCATCTTACACTACAACTTCCATCCCGTCATATGCAAATTCCAGTCCTTCATACTGCTTTTCCATGGCCTTATAATCATCCAGTGACTTGCCCCAGTCTTCTTCCAGATGGGTGATGATCACTCTGGGAATCTGATATTTTTCTTTCAGAGCAAACACTTCTTCTAATATAAATAAATCCTTCCGCAGTGGATTGTCCTCTTTCATAAGAAAACCATTTTTCACCCGAATACCGCCTTCCACCGGGTCTCCAACGATGGTATTTCCAATAATCAGGACATCCGCTCCCTGGAAAATGGGATGTTCCGGAAACGGTTTGACATCACAGGGGGCATAGATGATTTTTCTTCCATGCTCGGTCAATACAAAAATTGCCACAGTCTGCTCTTTATTTACAGGAATCAGATCAATTCTAAGATCTCCCCGCTGAATAAATTCTCCTGCTTCAGGCTTTATCAGACCACGCCATTCATAATACTCCATCATAGAACCATATCTGGTTGCCTGCTTTTTCAAATCCTCCAATATTCTCGGCAGCGTTGTCACCTGTATGGGATTTTCGTTGGGAATCCCCACGGAAACATTCAGCCAATTCATGCGCAGCTACTCAAATACTCGTATTCCCATGGTGTGATCCGGGTCTATATGACTGTACAGCACACAATCCACCTGCTTAACCCCTGCATTGTTTAATGCAACATGAATATCCTCCGGTGTGTCAATGAGAATATTCTCTTCTTCGATCAATAAACTGCATCCTGTTCTGGCATAAGGAAATCCTTTTTCTCTTGCTTCTTTGCAAACCCGGCAATTGCAGCAGGGTCTTGGTATACTAACACATCCACCGGAACCAATTATTTTTACTTTCATACTCTCACCTGTTCTCTTCTTTCCCTTTACATTTTACATCGCCAGTTTATCCAGCATTTGCCGAAATTCACTGTGCTTCCAGATTTTTTTTCAATGCTCCTCCACATACTTCAAAAATTCCTCTGTTCTGGACCAGTATTTCTTCCCCCAGTTTTCAAAATCCCATTCTTTCATATAAGGATTGCATTCATAATCAATATAAAACAATTCTCCATTCTGAACCACAAAATTCGTGGGGAAATAGTCAATATTTGTATCAGCACGGTATAACAATTCACACATGGCATCCATCTGTTCAAAATACTCCGGCTTCATTTTTTCGTAAAATACCAGCTGAAAAATCGTTTCGCCCTTTATGTACTCTTTCAAAATCCGCTCCCGGGTCATATCCACATCCAGCATCTTCGGCATCCGAATGCCAATCTGCTTTAACTTGTGATAATCACAGACTTCTGCATCCATTTTATTTCCAAATTGGTAGTAGTCACAAGGTTCATGGTGAATCTGCTTTAATACATATTTTGTCTTTCCATCTGTAACCAGATAAGAATATCCGCCCTTTCCATGCCCCAGAAGACTGATGACCTCATATATTTTCTCATTCACATACATGGTGTTCATAACATTCCCTCGCTTGTTTCTATTTTTTCCAGAATATGCCTATATGCCTGAAAAACTATTTAGCCAAAACTGGACGTGCAATAAACTGCTATGAAATTATTGTATGTGATATTTTGTTAATTCACAATAGGTTAATCGCGTAACCCTTGACAAAATTTAATCTTTTAATTTATGCACTCTGCATATTTTTTCTCGTTTTTCCGGACACTGTTTCGTTTTACCAGTGTTACAGGCAGTTTTATAATGGAACCTTCTTCCCCTTCTCTCAGCTGTCTCAGCTTTTCAATGGCCAGAGCGGCACGCTGTGCACCGTCCTGCTTTATGGAAGTCAAAGACGGCACTACCTGCTGGCAAATGGGATTATCATCAAATCCAATGATCGACAGATCCTCCGGCACACTAATCCGGCGTTCCTGCAAAAACTGCATCAAATCTATAGCGTAATAATCGGAAACTGCAAAAACCGCCGTATATGTTTTTAACTGCTCCTGATGCTCCTGATAAAAAATCTGCCGTTCTATTTTCTGCATGGGAACCTGCCAGAAATCGGGCATTTCACCGCCCTCATTCTTAAATCCATCACAAAATCCCAGATATCTCTCCCAATCCATACAAATACAGTTATCTGCAATACAAAGCACCTTTTCATGTCCCATCTGTTTCAGATATGCACCTGCCTGCCTTCCCCCATCATAATGATCCACAGTCAGATTACAGATGCGCCCCGCTTCTGCACTTTCTAAATATCCATCATAAATAACAAATGGAACATGCATGGATTCTCTCAGTTTTTTATAATCCTGCTCGCAAAATCCGATGACCACCATTCCCTCCAGATTCCACATGGAGGCAAATTTAACGATATCTTCGATCTGCGTGGTCACCTTTACCATCATAAAATGCCCCGTCCGCTCAATTTCATTGGACAGATGATTCAGCGAAGACGCAATAAAAGCATCTTCCAGCACATGCCCCTCGTATTTCTCACAATTATTAATCATAATTCCAATAATCCTGGAATTATTCTGAGCCAAAAGAATCCCTGCCATACTGGGAATATACTGCCGCTTTTCCAAAAGCTCCTGCACCCGCTTCACCGTCTCATCGGATATTTTTTTCGTTTTTCCGTGAATTACATTGGATACCGTAGCGGTACTCAGCCCCAATTCGTCAGCAATATCGCGAATCCGCACTCGTCCCCGGGCTGCGTTATATGTGTTATATGTATGATCTTCACTCGCTTTATTCGCTCTATTCTCTCTATTCTCTCTATTTTCTTTATTCTCTTTATTCACTCTGCTCTCTTTATTCTCTCTACTCTCTTTATTCTCTTTGTTCTCTTTATTATTTTCATTATCCATATGCTTGTTCCTCTGAAGATTTGTTGTTATAATCATAACACGATTTTAAAGTTTGCTGTAGTACCCACCCAAAATAAAAAACAAGCAAGGCAACAAACAGATTTATTCCGGATAACAAAAAAATTTTTTCAAAAAAACAAGAAAATCTATTTAAGATAACGAAAGGATTTATTTTATGAACACTCTGATTTTTTTCGGTTCTCCCCGTAAAAATGGCCATACACACCAGATGCTGGAGGTACTCGCCGAACACCTTGAGGGCAATGTTGAAATCATTGATGCCTACCGCACCAAAAATGTATCTCCCTGCATGGACTGCAGACACTGCTGGAAGGTAAATAAATGCGCCATTCAGGATGGCATGCAGGAAATTTATGAAAAAGTGGAAGCGGCTGATACGATTGTAATTGCCACACCCATGTATTTTCACAGTATCCCCGGCCCGTTAAAAATCATTCTGGACCGCCTGCAGCTGTACTGGTCCGGACACGTGGTCAGAAAAGACCTGCCCAAAGAGTCCTTTCGAAAAGGTGCTCTGTTAATGACCGGAGGTGCACCTGCTTTTGATGGACAATTTGATGCAGGAGAATTTGTACTGAACGGTATTTTGCAGGATCTCAATGCAGAATGTGCAGGGGTTGTTTCCATGCCCAATACCGACCATGATTCTCTGGAAACAAGACCGGATTTAAAGGAACAGATTCTTGCACTTGCTGAACAGTTAAATCGCTGAAAAACAAAAACATTCAAAAAGAAATCATCTAAAAAGAGCAGGAAATGATCTAAAAACTCATTTCCTGCTCCTGACATTACCTATCCCGTACAAAATGTATTTAAAAACTTCTGCTTAATTCTTCTCGTTAATAATTCTTCTCGTTAATAATTCTCGCTTTCTTTTAAGTATTCTTACTTTTTCTCAATTCTTCTCACTTTATTTCCGCTTCCATGTCTTTACAATGGCAAAGACCATCACACTTGCCGTAACCAGCTCTGCCGTGGGAAATGCCAGCCAAACACCGGTCATTCCCAAAAGATTTGCCATTACAAATGCGCACACGCTAATCGCCACAAATCCACGCAAAATAGAAGTGGCAAAAGCCCATCCCGCAGCTTCTGTGGCACTCAGATAGCCCGTTCCCACAATATTAAAACCGGCAAACAGGAAACCGATAAAGTAAAGTTTTACACCTTCCACTGCATAAGAAGCCATTGTCGCATTTCCTTCGCTGTTAAAAATCATCACAATTTCTTCTGCCAGAGAATTGGTCATAAAAATGGTCAGCACACCCAGCAGCAAAGCTGTTCCAATGGAAAGAACCAGCATTTTCTGAATGGATCTGCGTTCTTTTTTTCCATAATATTCGCTCAAAGGCGGCTGTGATCCCTGTGACACACCATTAAAAATAGCTGTTGCCACGATTGCCACATTGGCCACCACACCATAGGCTGCCACACCTTCATTCCCCGTCAGCTGCAAAATCAGAAAGTTAAAAACCACCGTGGTTACACCGGAAGACATCTCTCCTACGAAAGCCGCCACACCCAGCTGACAGGACTGAATCAGCTTCCTCACCGAAGGACGAAGCCATTTCCAACGAATGGTATTTCTTTTTGTCAGAAAATGCAGGCTGCATATGGAAATCCCCACCACCGGTGAAATGGCCGTTGCCAGTGCCGCGCCAGCCATTCCCAGCCCAAGCGGAAACATCAACACATAATCCATCACAATATTAAATAAACTGCTGAACAACGTAGCCGCCATGGCAAGAGACGGATTTCCATCATTTCTCACAAATGCATTCCATATATAATTCCACATGAAAAACGGCGCAAATATCATAAAAATCCTGGTATACGGTGTTCCTACTGCCACAATTTCTGCATCACCGCCCAAAAAAGCAACCAGCTTGTCCGGCATCAAAAGTCCCACCGCCACAAATACCATACTCAGCAGAAACGTAAAGATTACGGCATTTGAAAAATAATCATCCGCATCCTCTTTCTGTCTCGCCCGCTGGATATTAAATTTAGTAGCAGAACCCACACCGATCATAGAGCCCAAAGCAAAGATCAGGCTGTACACCGGAAGCACCAGATTTAAAGCCGCAATTCCCGCTGCTCCTTCCGCCTGAGAAATAAAAAACGTATCTGCCAAAACATAGGCAGAAATACCAAGCATCCCCAGAATATTCTGAAAAACATATCGAATAAATTTCTTCTCAACCGAAAACCGCTCCATTGTCATTGTCTGGCTCATTTTCAGCACCTCCGTATCTTTATGATCTTTCATTTTCCTTTACACAAAAACAGCGTCATAACTCCCCTCTTCAAAGGCCTAACGAAGGAAAGTCTGACGCCTGACTTTTTACCCGGCGGCAAAAAGCATCTGTTTCATCTTTATTATTTCTTACTATTTGTTTATTATACCGATAATACAAAAAAATTCAACCACTTTTCTGTCAAGCAGTTTTTCCATTTTTAATTAAACTAATAGTTTAACAAAAAACACCTGATTTCCGTTGCATTCCACGGCTCTTTCATGTATACTCATACCACTGCTCATGTCGACATAAAAGTAGTATTTTTTAAGACAATTCTGTTTTCCGGCTGAATTGTTTCTATTCTCATTACATATCGATCTTATATTATTTTATACACCTTTATATTTATATTGTATTCATACACCTTTATATTTGTATTGTATTCATACACCTTTACATTTGTATTGTATTTATACGCCTTTACATTTGTATTATATTTACACACTTTTATATTTGCACATCAGGAGGATTCATTATGGCATTCAGACCCGTATTTACCGTATTACCCGATCAGCGTCTCTGGACTCTCGATAACACCGAATTTGAATTTTTCAAAGGCTTTTCCGATGCTCAGAAACGCAGATGCATTCACAGTTTACACGCATCCTATTTAAGAAAATATCCCGACAAAAAGATATTGGAAATCTCCAGTAAATCCGAAAATGAACTGGGTGTAAAGTTAAGTGCTTTTAACTTAATGATTCATACCGAAGATGGTAAAACATTTTCTGTAGAATCTGCATATCAGGCAGGTAAAGTATTTCAGTACGGCGGACCTTATACGGATTTATTAGAAGTATCTTCCCGTGCTGCAAAAAAGGATCCGCGCATGAAAAACAGCGGAAGTATCATTGGATTTACCTTCAACGGTGAAGATTTCCCCACAACTCCCCGCAGCCTTTTCTATGACTGGCTGTATATCAATACACTTCACCAGTATCCGGAGTTAACAGAACCTTTAATGAAATATGATGCTTTTACGGATATTGTTTTTAATCCAGAAAAATCCAGTAACTGTCAGGCACAGGCAGCTGCAATCTACGTTTCCCTGCACAAACAGAATTTGTTGGAAGAAGCATTGAAAAGTAAAGAAACATTTTCCAAAATCGTTTACGGAATTTGTTTACAGTAAAACCGATTTCCGTTAGGTGTACTTCTTCTTTTATTTTTTACTATTCCCTCTGGGCCATACAAGTATTTTTTTCTTGTGTGGCTCAGCTTTTCTGTTCCTTCTGGGCCACACAACTATTTTTTCTTTCTGTGGCCCAGTTTTTACTTTCCTTCTGGGCCACACAGCCATTTTTTCTTCTGTGGCCCAGCTTTTGCTTTTCTTCTGGGCCACACAAGTATTTTAAAATATGCACTTTTTATGCGCTGATCTTCATCTGCGCATTCATTCCCATATCAATATGCAAGATCTCATCCATATGCACTTTGAGTACATCTGCAAGAACTACAAGGTTATCAATGGAAGGCAATGCCGTTCCCTGCTGCCATTTGTAAATAGCCTGAGGTGTTGCAAAGCCGAAAATTGCCTGCAAATCTTTTACAGATAAACCTCTTGCTTTTCTCAATCGTATAATATTCTGGCCTGTTTTAATCATATCTATGGTAGGCATTTGATACATTTTTTTCTCCTGTTCCGGCCGCAGACCGGAACAAAAGTCCGGTAAAATATTACTCTGCTGCCTTAAAATTATAAATTGGTTTCATAACATCAATGACGGTTACGGATTCACGGATTACATCAATAATATCCTCCAGTGATTTATAAGCCATTGGTGCTTCGTCTAATGTTTTTTCATTTACGGAAGTGGTGTAGATTCCTTCCATGGTCTTTCGGTATTCTTCCAGATTCAGCTGCTCTCTGGCAGAACGTCTGGACATTAATCTGCCGGCCCCATGTGGTGCAGAATCATTCCACTCAGGATTTCCCTTTCCAACTGCCAGGACGCTTCCATCCCGCATATTGATGGGAATTAATACTTTTTCATCTTTGTGGGCCGCAATTGCCCCTTTCCGAAGAATCATTTCCTTCGTATCAATATAATTATGAATGGTATGAAACGCATCGGTTCCGGTCATGCCGGTTCTTTCCAGCAGAATTTCCGCGATTTTCTCACGATTTCTTCTGGCAAACTGCTGACAGATTTCCACATCAAACAGATAATCTTCCAGATAGCTTCCATACAGAAAACATAAATCTTCAGGAATTGTCCCTTCTGTTTTTTCCCAGGAAATCTCCTTTAGCGCCGCCTGAATTTCTTTTCTTCTGCCTGCCGCTTTATATTCCCGGATAATCCGGTCCCTTTCCTTAAAATAATCTGCCTTTCCCTGATTCAGTTCAATGGCCATTTTCTGATAAATCTCTGCCACCTGCTTGCCCAGATTCCGGCTTCCTGTGTGAATCACCAGATATTTCGTTCCATCCTGTGCCTGATCCACTTCAATAAAATGATTTCCACCGCCCAGAGTTCCCAAGCTTCGTTCCAGTCGTTTCGTATCCTTCAAAGAGCGGTAACAGCGAAGCACTGTCAGATCAAAACGCTCCTGTCTGCCCTCCCACACATTCATACCGGAGGGAATATAGTGTGCCGCCTCATCCAGTTTTTCAAAATCAATGTCCACTTTCCCCAGATTGATGGTATACATTCCACATCCAATATCCACGCCAACAATGTTGGGAACCACCTTATCATGAACCGTCATGGTTGTACCAATGGTACATCCCTTACCCGCATGCACATCCGGCATAATGCGGATTTTGCTGCCCTCTGTAAATTCGTAATCGCACATTCTGCGAATCTGTTCAATAGCTTCTTCCTCAATCACTGTGGCATAACAAATAGCTGTATTTACTCTTCCTTTAATTTCCAGCATATGCTTCACTCCCTTTCTTAAAAAATAAATGATTCTTTCATAAATGATTCTTTCAGCTAAACGAAAAAAGCCGCTTATCTTCGTACACCCAAGATAAGCGGCTCAAAAAATCCAAAACTGTATAGGAATCTGTGTATCAATTCTGCATATTAAATACTGATACAGTCTCTCTCAGATTTCCACAGCAATTTCTCATCCCGCTATCTAAAAATGTGTACGCAAAATCCAGCCCCTGTTTACTTTCCAGCGGCTGTTTTTTCTGTTCACATCTATCATAACCGAGATTCATTACTGCATTCATCTGTGAGTTCTCCTTTCTATACGTACTTTTAATTATATATAAATCATTTCTTTTTATACGTATTTTATATAAACATCTTCATTATAGTATATTTAGACCTGATAATCCCTGTTTCTTTTTTCTTTATACCACAAAATCCATATTTTGTCATTATACTTGTGGTATAAAATTCCCGTTTCCACCTTTCTTCACATTCTGTTTATGGAAAAAACACAGAATATCCACATTTCTCTGTTAAAATCACTTCAGATTTTACTTCACAGAAATCCTCTCAAGGAGATACATCATGAAAAAAGAAAACCGCAGACTGGCTCAGGAAAAAAGAGCAAAAGAAAGAAAAAGACAGGCATTTTACCAGAATCTGAAAAAATTTCTGCTGATCGGAGTTCCCTCTCTTGCAGTAATTATTTTAGTGATTGTTATCTGTGCAGATGCCTTCTCCAATAAAACAGACACCACTGACAGCACAGAAGCTGATACTTCTTCCATCGTTTCGGAAGAAACTGCTGATACAGACAGTACCGAAACAGCTTCTGAAGATAACAGTGAAGACGCTGCTTCCTATTTGACCGATACCACTTTAACGATTGAGAATGGCGATACCGTTAATATTGACTATGTCGGAACCATTGACGGCGTAGAATTCAATGGCGGTAATACTCAGGGCAATGGAACGGATCTGACCATCGGTTCCGGCTATTATATTGATGACTTTGAAGAACAGCTGATCGGCGCACATCCCGGCGACACCGTAGAAGTGAATGTAACATTTCCGGAAGATTACGGAAATGAAGATTTAAACGGCAAAGATGCTGTATTTGAAGTAATTATCAATGGTATTTATACTTCATAAGCAATCCGGGATATCAATGATCATTCGGACAAGATTTTCAAAAAATAGTTTCAATTCGCTTTCAAGGGGGATTTTCCTCTCTCACCATCCCCTTGAAAATAGCCCGCAAACCAACCCATACATCGGTTTGCGGGCATCTTTTTTCTTAAATTTTATTCAGGACTTCACCATAACCCGGTTAATCTCTCTGTTTTAGAAAATTTTACAGCATTCAAAGTCATTATCAATATAATGAGCGATGAATTTCGCTTTAAAATAACGTTTATTACAGATGGAGTCTGAGAAGCCGGAAACATCCAGGTCTTCCGGAAGGATAAATTTGATACAGCGTACCGTGATATCCTTACAGGATGACTGTGTGTGCGCAGGAATGGTCAAAATTTTCATTCCACGGGGATATTCCACATCATGAGCATCCACTTCGGTAAGAATTACAGCCAATGCGACACGTTTATGAGGACATACATTCTGCAATGTGACATCCAGCTGGAGGATACGTCCCAGAGAATCCAGACCGATGCTGCCGGCATCAAATTCCAGAGTATCTTCACAGCCATCAATGGTAATATTTACCGGTTCCGGGCAAGGCTCCGGCAAAATAGTGGAACCGCAGTCCACTTCAATCTCCGGTGAAGGAAAATGAACAACATTGCCTTCTTTATCGCTGTAAGTGATGGATTCGTTTACTTCCAGAATACCGGAGCAGGGGCCTACATGCAAAACGGTGAATTCCAGCGAAGCACCTTCGCTGTGTGAAACACCCAGTTTGTCGATTTTCCACTGAACAGTGGTATTATCAATGAGACTTGCCGTTCCCTTTGTTGGAGTAGATACGGATATGATCTTAAAGCAAGAGGAAACTCTGTCTGTTATCACAATGTCCGTAGCACCGGGTCTGGTAATGTTCCGGGCAAGTTCTTCAAAAAGATCTTCCAGTTCTTCGTCATTGGGGGTAATTGCCACATAGGAGGAAGCCGGGTCAGAAGCCCAGTCATTCAATGCCTGCACATCAATTCCGCCATTTCCGGAAAGACCGATACAGTAAATGGAAATACCCTGCGCTTTGGCTGCCGCCGCAACGGGAGCAGGATCATCCCCCTCTGTTGTTTTTCCATCGGTAAACATAATAATCACTTTTTCATTGGAAGAAGCCGGATTAAAAAGCTGGATTGCTTTGTGAAAATGCGTCTGCATGATTGGTAGAACCACCTGCAGACAGGGCATTTACTGCCGCATTCAGTTCAGCTACGGAAGTAATCAGCTGTGTATCCTGTGTTGCCGTACTGGCAAAGCTTACGATACCGATATGACTTCCGGAACCAATCTGCCCATCCTCTGTACCATCTGTAGATTCATCCATAATACTGATAAATTTCCTGACACCATTTTTCAAGTTGGCAAGAGGACTTCCTGCCATACTGCCGGAACGATCCAGTACTAAAACAATATCTGTCGGATGACTCACAATATCCGGCTCAGCCGTCAGAGATAATTTTACCTTAAAGGAACCACCACAATTAATGTGGTTCGGATCCAGTTCTTTGTTTGTATTTGTAATACCCATAAAAATTTCCTTTCCAGGGCCTATCTGGAACTTATGAATATTTCCATCTATCCCCCATGTCCTGTTGTATGATTTTTTAGGACTTTCTACAATATATGCTAAAAAATGCAAAGGGATACAGGCTGGAAGGAAAATTCTCTTTAATGAAATTCTATCGTATGAGAAATCTTTGCGCTGCAGCCTGCTTCAACTTTCTGCTCTGCGACTTTTTCATCAATATTGTCGGTAAATCCATCATTGTCGGCTCTTCCTGCCCAGGGTTCCAGACAGATAAAGTTGCCGGTTTCTTTTGCCCAGATTCCCAGAAGCGGAAATTCGCTGCAGTCCACGGTTACATACGGTGTTTGATCCGGGTTTGCGATCCGCACTTTCTGAATATTCTGGAAATCAAAAATCAATGTATCATAAAGACCATCAAAGAACTTCACAAATCCATTTTCCAGTTTTAAAGAATATTCTTTTTCTGTATCCACAAATCCATTGGCCGGATTTACACTTATGTAAGTCAATTCTTCTCTTCCCGGAAATTCCAGATAATAATTTTCACGTTCTTTGCTTTCTTTTACCGGTACCGTAAAAGCCGGATGACCACCGATGGAATAGTACATCACATCACTGCCATTATTTTTTACTTCCCAGTTCACATGCAGCAGTCTGGGATTCTCTGCATCCAGCTTGTGTGTTACCAGAAGTTCATAGTCAAAGGGATACAGCTGTTTTGTCTTTTCAGTCGGCAGCAAACGATGTGTTACAGAAGTTTCTGTCGCTTCTACGCATTCAAATTCCATATCGCGGGCAAATCCGTGCTGTGTTTTCATCTCATATTCCTGTCCGTCAATACGATACACACCACCAACTACTTTTCCTACAAAGGGAAATAAAATCGGTGCATGGCGATTCCATACCTCCGGATTTGCATCCCATAAACGCTCCGTCTGCTTTTCTTTGTCATATACACTGCTTAATTCCGCTCCGCTGTCTGCAATCATTACCTTTAACAGCTCATTTTCCAATACACGCATTGCCATATCTGGTTCCTTTCCAATCTGTATTCATTTTGTCTGACAACTTCTCAAAACGGTTCAGTTTCTACCAAACCTTTTAACATTTTCTTTCATCAGTTCCTCTCAGACACGCTCTGGACAGCACCCACAGATTTCACCTGGATTTCTTCGATGCTGCCCAAATCTCATAAATTTATTATATCAAAAGAATGCTTTAATCACCAGACTATATTTTAAAAAAAGGAGCTGCCCAGCAGGGATTGATGTCCTATAAAGATTACTTATAAAGATAATCTATAAATATAGCCCATAAATACAGCCCATAAATACAAACCATAAAGATAACCTATAAAGAAGCCTGGTACAGCAGCCCTGCCATTTCTTTTATAACACTGAGCAATTCCAGTCTTTTCAGCTTAAATGAATGCCGAATTCCTTCATATCCCAGATATGCTCCCAGAATATTTCCTGCAATGGAACCGGTGGAATCGCTGTCTCCATCATGATTTACTGCACACTGGATTGCTTTTCTGAAATCATCCTGATATCTCACAGCACTGAAAACAGCAACAGCCAGAGCTTCTTCAGCTACCCAGCCTTCCCCCAGCTTTTTAATTGCATCACGATCTGCGATTTCCTGACCAGCCAGCACAACTGCCCGGTTCATCAGCTCATGAAACAGTGTAATTTCTGCTTTATCCCCATACAGCTCTGTAACATACTCCGTTGCTTCCACAACCACTTCCGCCAGATTATTTACCGGACCATTCTGTGGATAAACAAGGCGATTGATCATATGTACAAATGCAGCAGAAGGGATATATCCCAGGGGATGACCATGGGTCACAGCAGAAGCCTCTGCTCCCATCATATCAATCAGATCCATGGGGGTCTCACTGTCCAGTTTCTCCGGATTAAAATACAAACCAATGGGTGCCACACGCATTACACCGCCGCAGCCCTTGCTGTTGTTAACCGGATCTGTACTTAAAGTATACTCTGCATTAGACAACGCATCCAGACAAGTTAAGCCCGGTGCTCTTCTTCGATTCAAAGCAGGAATAGTACATAACCAGGATCTGCCGTCATATCCTTCAAGAGACATTCTCTGTGTATCATACCAATCTTTATAGGAATCCCAGATACAGGGCATATAACGGTCAAAAATTGTGCCATCCGCCGGAACTTCCGCATTTTTCCCATGCAGCAGACCCTCCGCAGTAAACAAGGTCATCTGTGTATCATCGGAAATCACAGCTTTTCGAAAGCCTTTATCCGAATCCAGATCCTGAATTCCTTCTTTTCCATATTTTTTCTCAATCTCTTTCCATCTTAAAAACTCAACAAAATATCCCAGCGCATCCCCAACAGCACCGCCTACCAGACATCCACAAAATAAATCTTTTCTATCTTTGTTCATTTATTCTTCCTCCAAACTTTCCTCAATATACAAGTGACTGTATCTTTCGTATATCAAAATTTTCTCTCGAATCTGTTTTTATTCTATCATACACTCATGAAAAAAGGTCGTTTGTGAAGGGACAAAATAGAAATTTAAATCGAAAATCATATTCGGCGTTTAGCCGAATGAGTAATTTCTGCAAGAAATTACGAATGCCTGCTGAATAAATTCAAGACAGTTCAGCCCCTGCTGAACTGTTACATTTTTCACATCTCTCAATCGAGGTTTTTTCCAAACCAAAGGCACATATTGACAAAAAAATAACACTAACCACTAACGAATCGCTATCGAATCGCAATTCTTTTTGTACAATTCTTACAAAACAGCCATTTTCCGTATTCATGTTTTCTTATATTTTTTGTATTTGCTTAATGGTACAATAATTCATTATTATCTTTCCCCTGAACCCATATAATCACAAAAATATTACCCACATTTTTATCCTATAACCTGATTTTTCTTTTGTTTTTATAGAGACATTTTCCCCACTACGAACCTGATATTTTCACGTTTTCGTCAATTTCATTCCACAAAAACACTATTTTTTTCAATATACTGCCCAAATTCGAACGATATTTTATAGTCCATTTGATTTTAGGAAAAAATAGATAATTATTTTAAGTTTAAAGTCACACTTTTTAGGGCATAACTTTCAAACTTCATAAAGTGGGGGCAAAGTGGGTTGACTTTTCTGCTTTTTGATACTATTATTAAACTACACTTGAATTGTTAAAAATAAGACAAATTCTTATAAAACTTACAAAACTGGAGGATTTATCTAATTGTAAAAGACGGGTGCGCTCACCTGCTTTTTTTCGCGAATCTTTCCAGTTTTCACCGTCTTATCAACAATTACCAACAAAGTTAACAGGTGCACAGGCATTTTATAAATGCTTCGGATAAAAAATGACAGGAGGAATAAGTCATGGCTCTCAAACAAGTTCAGACAACCTGTGCCTACTGTGGCGCTGGCTGCCAGATTATGTTTTCAGTTGATGAAGCTGCAAACAAGATCATTGAAGCTGTTCCGGCAGACGGCAGAACCAACGCTGGCGCACTTTGCCTCAAGGGACATTACGGATGGGACTATCTGAATGATCCCCAGATTCTGACAAAACGTTTACGTAAACCCATGATCCGCAAAGGCGGTAAGAACTCTCCACTGGTGGAAGTATCATGGGATGAAGCAATCTCCTATGTGGCAAAACGCCTTACCGAGATCAAGGAAAAATACGGTCCCGATTCCATTATGGGAACCGGTTCTGCACGTGGTGCCGGCAACGAAGCCAACTACCTGATGCAGAAATTCATGCGCGCATGTATCGGTACCAACAATATCGATCACTGCGCTCGAATATGACATGCGCCTTCAGTAGCGGGTCTACTGTACTCTTTAGGTTCGGGCGCAATGTCTATGGGTATCCCGGAAATTGAGGATGCCGGCTGTTTATTATGCTTCGGTTATAACGGAGCAGACTCTCATCCAATCGTCGCAAGACGCATCGTTCGCGGAAAACAAAAAGGAATGAAGATCATCTGCGTAGATCCTCGTGTCACAGAAACTGCACGTATTTCAGATCTCCATCTGCAGTTAAAGGGCGGTTCCAACCTGGCCCTTGTCAATGCTATGGCTAATGTTATCTGGAATGAAGGACTGGCTGATGTGGATTTCATTCAGGCCCATACAAAGGGATTTGATGAATTCCTGAACGTAATCCAGAAGTATACACCTGAGTATGCTGAACCCATTACACAGATTCCTGCAGAAGAAATCCGTAAAGCAGCACGTTTATATGCTACTACCAAACCGGCTATGATTCTGTACGGTATGGGTGTATGTCAGTTTACACAGGCGGTAGATGTCGTAAAAGGTCTTGCCAATCTGGCATTAATGACCGGTAATTTCGGTGGTCCCTCTATGGGCATCGGTCCTGTACGTGGTCAGAACAATGTACAGGGTGCCTGCGATATGGGCGCACTCCCCATTTACTACCCCGGTTATCAGAGCGTTTCTGATCCCGAAGTACGTAAAAAGTTTGAAAATGCCTGGGGTGTACCGCTGTCTGACAAACCGGGCAGTCCGATTACTCACGTCCCTCATCGAGTTCTTGAAGAAACTGATGAAAATAAACGAATTCACGCATATTACATATTTGGTGAAGATCCTGCACAGTCCGACCCCGATCTTGCAGAAGTAAGAGAAACTCTGGACAAATGTGATTTTGTTGTCATGCAGGACATTTACATGAATAAAACAGGTCTTTACGCAGATGTTATCCTCCCTGCTACTGCATGGGGAGAACATGACGGCGTTTACTCCAGTGCTGACCGCGGTTTCCAGAGAATCCGCAAAGTCATCGAACCGGACAGCGGCTTAAAGACCGACTGGCAGATCATTTCCGAGATTTCAACTGCTATGGGATATCCCATGCATTACAATAACACAGAAGAAATCTGGAATGAAGTGATCGATCTTTGTCCCAGCTTTGTTGGAGCAACCTATGAAAAAATGGAAAAATACGGCGGCGTTCAGTGGCCCTGCCGCAGCAAATCCATGGATGACAAAGGAACTCCTTACCTTCACAAAGGTGGTAAATTCGCTACCAAAGATCAGAAAGCTCTCTTCTACGGAACGGATTGGCATCCTCCTGTAGAACTGGAAAATGACGAATATCCCATGACCCTGTCTACTGTACGTGAAGTAGGTCACTATTCTGTACGTACCATGACCGGTAACTGTCGTACTCTCCGCAATCTGGAAGACGAACCCGGCTGGGTACAGATGAATACGGAAGACTGCAAGCGTATGGGACTGAAGAAGGGTGAACTGGTTAAAATCCTTTCCAAACGTGGCTACTGTATTACCCGCTGCCTGCCTACTGATCGCGTAAAAGCAGGTGCAACCTATATGACCTATCAGTGGTGGATCGGTGCATGTAATGAACTGACTCTGGGCAAATTAGACCCTATCAGTAACACACCGGAATATAAATACTGTGCTTGTCGTGTAGAAAAAATCAAAGATCAGGATTGGGCGGAACGTCATGTCAAAGAATTGTATGAGGAAGTTCGTACACAAATGGGCATTGATACCGGAAAGGGGGCTACAGTATGAATTATTTTATAAAAGGAAACCCTGACCTTTGTATTGGATGCCGTACCTGTATGATCGGATGTGTAGTTGCTCACGAGGGCAAACATATTTTTGAAATCGATCCCGATTCTTATACATTCAATCCAAAACTTCATATGGTAAAAACTGCGAAACTGAGTATCCCTGTACAGTGTAAACATTGCGAAAATCCCGCATGTATGGCTGTTTGTACAGCAGGAGCTATTTCACAGAAAGATCATGGCGTAATAATTGATGTTAACAAATGTATGGGATGCAAATCCTGTATGGATGCCTGTCCTTTCGGTGCCATCAATATGGTTCCTCTGGCTGGACAGTTCCAGGCAGATGGAAATGCCAAAGTTGTTGCCAATAAATGTGATCTTTGCCACGAAGTATCCGGAGGCCCCGCCTGCGTTCGCGTCTGTCCCACACAGGCTCTCACCTTGGTAAAAGAAGAAGAACTTGAAACTGCCATGGAACGCAAACGTGCAGAAGCTGCCCGAAACATGTTCCGTGAACATCACTCACAGGATTAAACCATCTAATCTGTGAGCCTTTAGAAAGGTATAAGCAAAATGAAAAAAGAATTAGGTTCTTTTGTGGTTGGCGACAGCACCAAATGTACCGGATGTAAAGCCTGCGAAGTTGCCTGCTTTACCGTGCACAGCCGCCAGAATAATCCCATTGGAAAAACAGTAGGAACTGTAACTGTTCCTGTTACTCCTAAATTATATTTAACAAAGTTTGACCAGGGCTGCATGCCCATTCAGTGTAAGCACTGTGAAGATGCTCCTTGTCTGAATGTCTGTACAAAAGGAGCCATCAGCCGCATTGATCATCAGGTAATCGTTAACCCTGAAAAATGTATTGGCTGTAAAGACTGTATGCAGGCTTGTCCTTTCGGCGCCATCGCATTGCTGCCTTATGCAAAAGACGGAAAAACAGTGGCTCAGCCTATGTCTGATGAAGTAAAAGTATTTGCTTCCAAATGCGATTTATGTGAAGGAATCGAAGGCGGTCCTGCCTGCGTTCGTGTCTGTCCTCATCAGGCACTGCGCCTCGTTGATCCCGAAGCAGAACGTGAAGAAAAAAACATCAAAGCGGCAGAAGCACTGCTGTTAACCAAAAACTGGAGATAAGGGAGGACGATTCATGATAGTAGCAATTGATCAGAAGCTTTGCACAGGCTGCCGTGAATGTGCAGAAGTCTGTCCTGCCTATGCCATTACCGGTGAACAGGGACAGCCTCAGACCATCGATGTTGATAAATGCATTATGTGTGGACAGTGTGTACAGAAATGTAAATCCTACGTTTCTATTCTGACCCACGGAAAAGCTGCTTACGAAGCAGTTAAAAAAGAAAGAAATATTCCCGACTGCGTACAGGAGCCTTTATTTGCTGCTCATGCAGTCTGCAATCTGGATAAAGTCAATGCTGCTTTAGCAGATCCTGAAAAATTCACCGTAGTTCAGTGTGCTCCCGCAGTACGTGTGGCAATTGGTGAAGAATTTGGCGCAGAACTTGGCGCATTAACTCCCGGCAAACTGGCCGCAGCGCTTCGCCAGCTTGGATTTGACCGGGTTTACGATACCAACTTCCCTGCTGATGTAACCATCATGGAAGAAGGTACCGAATTAATCAAGCGTGTTACTGAAGGTGGAACTCTTCCCATGTTTACTTCCTGCTGCCCTGCATGGGTAAAATTTATGGAAAATAATTACCCCGAAATAAAAGACCACCTTTCCACTGCAAAGAGCCCTCAGCAGATGGGAGGAGCCATCTTCAAAACCTATGGTGCAGAACTGGAAGGCAAAGACGGTTCTCAGATTTACAGCGTATCCGTTATGCCCTGTACCTGTAAGGAATTTGAATGTGAGCGTCCGGAAATGAAGGACAGCGGCTATCGTGATGTGGATGTTGCTATTACCACCCGCGATCTGGCATGGCTCATCAAATCCAAAAATATTGACTGGAATTCCCTGGAAGAAGCTGAATTCGATCAGCCTCTGGGATTATATACAGGCGCCGGCACTATTTTCGGTGTAACCGGCGGTGTTATGGAAGCTGCAATCCGTACCGGATACGAACTCAGCTCTGTAAAGTAAATTCCTGTCTACTGCTGTTTCATTGACGATGTTACAAGTCTTATCTGTACATCCTTTCAAAATCCACAACGATTGCGATTGGATAAGTACTTATTCACAGTTACAGACCGCATTTTCTCCTCT
>JBGVFN010000105.1:0-3413 GCA_045121095.1 Lachnospiraceae bacterium
CCCATGATGATATTTTCCATCATGTTCTTCAATGTCACCCGGATATTTTTCGGGAACCCCAACCCGAGGGTAAGATGCCCCTGCGGATCAGAGTCAACCAACAACACTCTCTGTCCCATTCTGGCCAGTCCAACACCTAAATTGATGCTTGTGGTGGTCTTGCCGACTCCACCTTTCTGGTTAGACACCGCTATCACTCTGCACATGATAAAATCTCCTTTTTTCTACTATTTTTCTTTTACATTGCTTTTTCTGACTTCCACATAAGCTCTGTGAAATTTTTTTGTCCCTTTATTTGGGTATAAATCTGAAAACTCAGTTACTTCAATCTTGGGATGTCTTTGTAAAATCTTCTCAAACCATTTAATATCATTCTTTGTTCCCATCAATCGAACCTTTAACATTAGTCTGCTCCTCCAAACAGGGCATACAGTTACCGGTTATACGTTGCATATTCCGGATACCGAATTTGTATTGCCTGCCAAAAATAAGGTGCATAGACACAGCAGAATAATTCTTCTACAGTATACTGCCTGCACTCGTCAATCTGCTCCTCTGCGTCTTCGTAATCATCAACACTTGGCGTTGCATTACAATATAAATTAAACGCCATTCTGACTACTTTTACGCTCCCGCTGGTCTGCCAGCCTTCGTGTAAACACTCTGTTTTTACACATCCGGTCTTAAAATCATAAATGCGGTTCACATTTCTTCTGGTATCATCGTTAATGCCAAGGCAATAACAAAGTGCCTTATGGTATACATCCTGATACCGTACCTCACTCAATTTTTCATAGTAGAATTTCTCATGTGCTTCACTGATAAAAATAATTTTTTGAGCTTTTTCTGCTCCTGCTCCTAACGCTGTACTACTCATGTTCTTTCCCTCCGATTCTTATTTATGCTTTGCTGACCATAACAAAAAAGGACACTTCTCTAAAATTTCTTTTAGAAAAATGTCCTTATAGTACAAAATATGAACTTGAACTGACTCGATTTTAATTTAAAATCGTTTATTTTAACCCTTTAAGACAGGTTATTTTGTCGTACTCTTGTCGTACCATACAATTTCAAAGTCCGCAAACCCGCATAAATACTGGATTTATTTGTCTAATGACTTCATTGTCGGGAATAACAGCACATCTCTTATTGCTGCAGAGTCAGTCAGCAGCATAACCATTCGATCGATACCGAATCCGATACCGCCTGTAGGAGGCATACCGATTTCCAGTGCATGCAGGAAATCTTCGTCGGTGGTGTTTGCTTCTTCGTCACCCTGTGCCAGTGCTTCTTCCTGAGCTTTGAAACGTTCTCTCTGGTCGATGGGATCGTTTAACTCGGAGTAAGCGTTTGCCATTTCCCAACCGTTCATGAAGAACTCGAAACGTTCTACGTGTTCGGGGTTTCCAGGTTTCATCTTTGTTAAAGGTGAAATGTCGGTGGGGTGATCCATTACGAAGGTAGGCTGGATCAGGTGTTTTTCTGCGTATTCTTCGAAGAACAGGTTCAGAATATCACCTTTTTTATGTCTTTCTTCAAATTCAATGTGATGTTCTTTTGCTGCAGCTCTTGCTGCTTCCAGGTCTTTGATTTCGTTGAAATCTACGCCTGCGTATTTCTTTACAGCGTCAACCATGGTAATGCGTTCGAAGGGCTTGCCCAGATCCATTTCGATACCGTTGTATACGATGGTGGTGGTGCCCAGAACTTCCTGTGCTACGTGTCTGTAAAGGTTCTCGGTCAGGTCCATCATACCGTTGTAGTCGGTATATGCCTGATACAGTTCCATCAGTGTGAATTCCGGATTGTGTCTGGTGTCCAGACCTTCGTTACGGAATACACGACCGATTTCGTATACACGTTCCAGACCGCCTACGATCAGACGTTTCAGGTACAGTTCCAGTGAAATACGGAGCTTGAAGTCTTCGTCCAGTGCGTTGAAATGTGTTTCGAAAGGTCTTGCTGCTGCACCGCCTGCGTTGGATACCAGCATGGGAGTTTCTACTTCCATGAAGCCCTGTCCATCCAGATAGTTACGGATGGAGCGGATGATTGCGGATCTCTTGATAAATGTATCCTTTACTTCGGGATTCATGATCAGATCCACATATCTCTGACGGTAACGGATGTCGGTGTTGGTCAGACCGTGGAATTTCTCGGGCAGTGGATTCATACTCTTGGAAAGCAGAGTGATGGTCTTTGCCTTTACGGAAATTTCACCGGTATGTGTGCGGAATGCTTCGCCTTCTACACCGATCAGATCGCCTACGTCCAGTTTCTTGAAGTCCTTGTAAGGATCTTCGCCCAGAATGTCACGTGCTACGTAAATCTGGATGTTGCCTTTCAGGTCCTGCAGGTTGCAGAAAGATGCTTTACCCATAACACGTTTGGACATCATACGGCCTGCCAGGCTTACTGTTAATACCTCTGCGGGTTCTTCCCCTTCGGGTGTGTTTGCTTCGATTGCTGCGAACTGCTCTTTTACGTCAGTTGTATGAGCGGTTACGTCGTATTTTGTGATTTCAAAAGGATTGCGGCCTTCTTCTACCAGTGCTGCAAGCTTTTCTCTTCTTACTTTTCTCAGCTGGTTCTCATCCTGAACCTTCTGCTGATTCTTTCCCTTATTTTCTCCCATTATTCAAACCTCTGAATTCCAAGGATCTTGTACTGAACAGCACCTGCCATTGTGGGTACGTCCACCAGATCACTGATTTTTCTTCCCATCAGAGCTGCACCTACGGGGCACTCATTGGAAATTTTATTTTCTAAGCTGTTTGCTTCGGCGGAACCTACGATTTTGTATTCTACAACTTCGTCAAATTCAACATCCAGCAGTTTTACACTGCAGCCAACGCTTACTTTATCAATTGAAATTTCATCATCAGAAACAACTTCTGCATTTTTTAACAGCTGTGTCAGTTCTGCGATTCTTGCTTCGATTTCTCTCTGTTCTTCTTTCGCAGCATCGTATTCCGCGTTTTCTGATAAGTCGCCTAATTCTCTGGCGATTTTAATCTTCTCAGCAACTTCTTTACGTTTGACATTAACTAACTCTTCCAGTTCCTTCTCATACCGTTCCAGACCGGCGCGGGTAAGCATATTCTTTTTTACTGTCTCTGCCATTATTATTGCTCCCTTTCTCAAAATCTATAGAGGCTTCTGCTCTTATCAGTTACGGCAAATTCATTGTTTTTACTACCACAACTGTGCAAAATCCAGTTTAATATTATAACCCAGCTTGTTTAAAATTGTCAACATATTCCGGGAAATTCCTCAGCTCTGTAAAGTAAATTCCTGTCTACTGCTGTTTCATTGACGATGTTACAAGTCTTATCTGTACATCCTTTCAAAATCCACAACGATTGCGATTGGATAAGTACTTATTCACAGTTACAGACCGCATTTTCTCCTCT
>JBGVFN010000106.1:0-37144 GCA_045121095.1 Lachnospiraceae bacterium
TCGCTCTGCCCAAACGTAGCGGACACTAAACTCTCGTCTTTCTTTACAGAAAGCCGCTCGTTAAGTGCCGACGTTTGACCAAAGGTCTCCTTAGCAATGCAGGTCTGTAATTCCGCCATTTACGTTTTTTATAAAAATTCAGGCAGTATCTAAGGAGAGTTGACTGTAAAGTAAAAATTATCTATATCAATAACGAAAGCCTGCTGCAAATCTAAAACATAAACTGCAGCAGGCTTTTTAAGTTTCCCTCTTCCTATTCTTTTTCAATCAGATTACGGATTGTCTGCATTTCCACATCAATGGCTGCAATATTTTCCGCGCATTGATACAGCCGCTCGGCGATCTGATCGGGATTTTTGATATTCTTTTTATATTTCATCTTATGCTCCAGACTTGCCCAGAAATCCATGGCAATGGTTCGAAACTGTACCTCTACTTTCACGTATTGTTTCTGTTCTGAGAGAAAGATGGGGATTGCAATGATCAGATGCAGGCTGCGGTAGCCGTTGGGCTTGGGATTTTTAATATAATCCTTGATCTTCATCAGACTTACATCATCCTGGCTGCACAGCATTTTGGCCAGTTTATAAATATCCTCCTGAAAGGAACAAACGACACGTACACCTGCAATATCATGCAGATTGTCCCAGATTTCCGTCACAGAAACCTCAAGACCTTTTTTCTGCATCTTGTTTATAATACTTGCCGGACTTTTAATTCTTGTTTTTATTGACTCGAAAGGATTGCGGTCATACTGCAGAGAAAATTCCTGATTCAGAACATTAAGCTTTGTCTCCACCTCCATGGCGGCGCATCGGTACCAAAGCATCATCTGTGCAAATTCCTGCCCCTTTGCCAGCATTTCCGAGTCATG
The DNA here is from genome assembly GCA_045121095.1 of Lachnospiraceae bacterium. Taxonomy (GTDB): domain Bacteria; phylum Bacillota; class Clostridia; order Lachnospirales; family Lachnospiraceae; genus TWA4. The sequence goes on from JBGVFN010000106.1 coordinate 875, forward strand.
AAAAATATTGTATACTTCTACTGAATTTTCGTTCAAATTAATCCTCCTTATGTATCTTATCGATCCAGCAGAGTATGCTGCTGTCCTTTCGGAAACTTCGAAAAAAGCCCTTCTCTGCTGAACAAAACGATGCATATTGTGGTATGCATCGTTTTATCAATGGAATGGAAAAATACTATATGTATTATAGAAAATTTCCTCTCTATAAACAATAGATTTCCCATATTTTTAAGATTTTTTTCATAAAATTATCACAATTCTTAGAGCGCGTTTGAAAAAGGCTTTATGCAGGATGTGCATCCCATTTTGAGAAAAATTTAGCCAAAACTGGGGTGTGCAGACTGCGTGAATGATTTTTCAAACACGCTCTAATGCATCAATGCTTTTTTATAATGATTCAGCAAAGCATAACCATGTGCCCTTTCGGATCTTTTATTCCACTTCATTTCCGTTTCTTTCGCCTTTTATAAATGCTCTGGCGTTGTCCAGTGTAGTTTCGCTGATTGCTGAAAGGGCTTCATAAGTGAAAAATCCCTGATGAGAAGTAATGATTACATTGGGAAAGGACAGCAGGCGGGCGGTGACGGAGGATTCCATAATCTCATCCGAACGGTCTTCAAATACATTTTTCTTTTCTTCTTCATATACATCCAGACCTGCCCCAAAAAACTTTCGTTCCCGGATTCCAGCGATCAGGTCTTCTGTTTTTACCAGACCGCCCCTTGAAGTATTGACCAGAATGACCCCATCTTTCATTTTCTGAATGCTTTCTTTATTGATCAAATGATAGGTTTCATCCATCAGCGGGCAATGGAGCGAAATCAGGTCACTTTGTGCCAGCAGTTCATCCAGCGTTACATAAGTGACAAAATCCAGCTCCGGATTCTGATATTTGTCATAGGCAATCACTCTCATGCCAAATCCATGACAGATTTTTGCCATGGCGGCACCGATTTTTCCAGTTCCCACAATTCCGGCTGTTTTCTGGTAAAAATTAAATCCCTGCATACCACCCAGGCTGAAATCATTCTCCCGTACACGGACATAGGCTTTATGAATCCGCCGATTTACTGCCAGTGCCAGCGCCATGGCATGCTCTGCCACCGCTTCGGGAGAATAGCCAGGAACACGCATGACCTTTATCCCACATTCCATTGCATGGGTTACATCCACATTATTAAATCCGGCACAGCGCATAAGAATCAACCTTACACCACATCCTCTGAGTACATCAATGGTCTCTGTCCCCACATCACTGCTTACAAAGGCACAAACTGCCTCGTATCCTCTGGCCAGTTTCGCCGTTTTCGGTGTCAGTTCAGACTTCAAATACTCAATCTGAATTTCCGGATAGTTGGATATCTGCTTTTCAAACGATTCCCTATCATAGCTTTTCGTATCATAAAATAAAATTTTCATCCCGAATATACCTCCTTCAAACCTGTTTTAGTATATCCGGATTTTTATTTTTTTATAAATGATGCCACTCTACTTCCTGCGCTTCAAATCGCTCCGGAGGAACCAGATTTTTCAACATTTTTCGTATAACAGATTCCGGTACTTCCGCTTTCCCGCCGCGGCTTCTGTTACGGGAAAGTCCTTCTTCATAACCGGTTTCTAAAAAAATGATCCGGACCGAAGCCTCATATCGCTGAAACAGTCCCACCAGCTTCCCCCGCATCTGGGGTGTCAGATTCGTAGCATTCCATATAAAAGGCTGATGATTCCGAAGATAACCTTTCGCCAGTTCCTGTGCAGCCTGGGCTACTGCTCCCTGATTTTCTTTTGGTGACACTCCCATATTTCTGCGCAGCGCATCCAGCGATACCACCGGCAGATCGGGATGATTTTGCATAATCCAGGTATCTTTTCCCGTACCTGGAAGTCCGGACAGCAAAATCACCTCTCCCCAGGTATCGTTATACAGCTCCTGCTCCGGCAAAATGTTTTTTCCGGAAAAATAAGCATGTCTGGAAAAAGAGGAAGAAAATGTGCCCACACCTTTGAGACAGCCTGCTTCTTCTGCCATTTCCGCACATAAGTGCACCATATCCAGAGATTCCTGTTTTGTTGATGAAATCCGCCCCCGTACGTCAGCCTCCTCCAGCATGCACAGCCGCTCCATGGAAAAATCCGGTGCCAGTTCCCCATTGGACGCTATTTTCCAAATCTTACGTTCCGGATTAGACTGCTCCAGAATATGAAGCGGAACCGAGTGATAGCGGATCAGAAGGCAGATGGTCTCCCGAATATTCTGCATTTCTTTTGTTCCGCTGAGGCCATAAACCGTCCACAGCCATTCTCTGGCCATTTTAGCACCTGTTGAAGTATGATTGGGGGAAGTCCAGTTTCCATCCTGCATACGAGTACATGGAATTTTTCCAATATCATGCAGAAGACATGCCAGAAATACCTCCTGCTGATGGTTTTGTTCCTGCTGCCAAAAAGCCGGCATTTTGATCAGTTCCTCACATACCATTTTCGTATGGGTCCATACATCGCCTTCTCCGTGCCATACCGGATTTTGCGGTGTTTTTGCCATTTGTTTAAACAATTTCCGCAATTCTGTACGCTCTAATCCGTCCCAGTCTATTTCCTGTTCCGAAGATTCCGGCACCAAAGAAAGCAAATGCTTCCAATTTGCCTGTAATATCATGTTAAATTTCACTTCCTTTCTCTTTTACAAAACCTCTATTGAATGATTACATAAAACCTTATCTCTCAAAAAACTTTATCTTTCAAAAAGTGCCTCAAATGGTACCGCCAGCTGATTGGGGATAATGGGACGATCCAGCCAGTGGGTTTCTGAAACATTCATACACTGTGAAAAAGAAGTTCGTACATATTTCATGCGGTCTACAACATAACCATTTTCTTCCACTTTTATATATAATCCTTCCATCTTCTCCGACGAATCTGTTTCCTGACAGCAGCGGTCCGGGTCTATTCCTGCAGCTGCTGCAGCCTCATACAACCGTTCCATATGCCCCGGCTTGATATAGTTAGAAGGCCCCAGCAGTTCCAACAGTTTTTTCTGACTCTGAAATGTGCCTTCTGCCAGTACCGGAACCGATACCACCGGCATCTGTTTTGTCAGTTTCTGCCGGGAAGGTGTATCCAGAAAACCTTCTGTTTCCCTGTCCCAGATATCAAATTCCAGAAAATAATGGGGCAGCGCATCATAAAATACCGTATGTTTGGCATACATCCATTCTCCATACATAATATAACGGGTTCCTAAAACTTCATAAAAAATATCCTGATGAACGCTGGCCCACTGTTTCATCAGATCATAATGGCGTTCCCGATATCCACCCGTCAGATAATGCCCCCTGCTCTGTAATAATAACTGGCCATTTTCATCAAAAGATATGGCCGAATTAGCACCATCACACTTTTCTTCCACCACCAGATGTTTTCCTGCGATCTGAGAAAAAGGGATCTGGCTTAAATCTTCATCCCCGGGCTGCAGCCGGGAACCAGCCAGATGTCTGGTGCGGGGATATTTTTTTAATTCATTTTTACTCATCATTTTTTACACCTCCTACTATAACGCGTTTGAAGAATCATTGAAACAATCAAATAATAACGCATCTGCATTTTGGAAAGCAATCGCATCTATGTACGCTTTATCATAAATTTGATACAAATATGCCATACCTTTCTCCACACAGGGCGGACGATGCCAGGTTCTATGGGCATCGGATCCCAGAAAATGAACCTGCTTCTTTTTCAGCAGTTCATTGGCCCGTTCCCGGATTTTTTCATCCTTTTCCTCATATACGCTGTAAACATTAATCTGGAACAAACAGCCCATCCCCTGCAGTTTTTCCAAAATGTCTTCTCTTGAAATTTCTTCTTCTAAATCGTCTCCTAATGTCTTTTCTTTTAATGCTTCTTCTCGAAACAGCCCGGGATAACGCTCCACATGGGCAATGATGGGAATCCATCCTTGTGCCAGAAGTGCCTGGACACAGAAAACCGCTTCCTCCGGTTTCACATACGGTGAAAATTCCGTCAATACATATGGAGTACCATTCATGGAAGGATAGGTTCCAGTATGTAACATTTCCAAAATATGATCCATTGCATGGGGTGTGCATCGTATTTCACAGCCCAAATATAATTCCATATCTTCGTACCGATTCTGAACCTGCATTTTCAGCGCTTCAAAATTTTTCTTTGCCAGCGTTTCGTCTTCTTCAAATGCACTGTTATGGGAAGTTGCTGCCAGCTTTCGTACACCCTGCTGATAGGACATCCATACCATCTGTTCTGCCATTTCCATATTCCAGGCGCCATCATCCACTTCCGGAATGACATGCATATGAATGTCATTTAAACGATATAATGGCTTTTCAAAAACTTTTTTATTCATAAATGACCTCGACCTCCATTTTTCTGTCCCACACGATTTCCCGGATTTATGATTCATGTCTCTATGGAAAAGTATATCAGAACTTCCGGTCTAATGGTCTCCTTCAAAGCGACAAAAAAAGCGGCCTCCTGTTCAGAAGCCGCATATGTTTTTCATGTATGATCGTTCCGTTTTGAACCAATCCTTTTTCGATCTTACAGGTCAAATCCAAAGTAACGTACTGCGTTGTTGTAGGAAATACCTTTTACGATCTTTTCCAGAGCCTTGTAATCTGCAGGATATTCACCGTTGTCTACCCAGCCGCCGATCAGGTTACACATAATACGACGGAAATATTCATGTCTGGTGTAGGACAGGAAGCTTCTGGAGTCGGTCAGCATACCGATGAAGTTGCCCAGAAGGCTTAAGCTTGCCAGAGAGGTCATCTGCTCGGTCATGCCAGGCTTGTGATCATTGAACCACCAAGCACTACCCTGCTGAATCTTGCCAACACATTTGCTATCCTGGAAGCAGCCGATGATGGTACCGATCGCTGCGTTATCGCCAGGGTTCAGAGAGTAAATAATTGTCTTGGGAAGTTCATCGGTAACAGCCAGAGCATTCAGATACTGTGCCATTTCTACAGAGGGTGCAAAGTTGTTGATCGCATCGATACCTGCATCAGGACCCAGTTTTGCAAAAATGCTGCCGTTGTTATCACGAACAACGCCGTAATGCAGCTGCATTACCCAGTTTTTCTTGTTGTATTCTTTACCAAGAGCTACCATGAAAGCAGTTGTGAACTGTCTTTCTTCCATCTCAGTGATATCTTCGCCTGCCAGACGTTTTGCAAAGATTGCTTCTACTTCTTCTGCAGCAGCGGGTTTATACATTACATATTCCAGACTGTGATCGGAAATGCTGCAGCCCATGGATTCGAAGAAATCCATACGAACTTTCAGAGCTTCTACCAGAGTTGCAAAGCTTTCAACTTTTACACCGGAAACTTCGCTTAATTTTGCCAGATAATCCAGATAACCAGGTTTTCTGATGGTCATGGCTTTCTCAGGTCTCCATGCGGGCAGTACCTGTACATCGAAAGTTTCATCTTCTGCGATTTTTTTGTGCCATTCCAGAGAGTCAGCCGGATCGTCAGTGGTACAGATCAGAGTAACGTTAGACATCTTGATCAGATCACGAGCGCCCATTTTGCCGCTGGTTAATTTTTCGTTGCACAGATTCCATACTTCTTCAGCTGTATCGCCATTTAAGTAGCCATTGTAGCCAAAGTAGCGTTTCAGTTCCAGATGACTCCAGTGGTACAGAGGGTTACCAATAGCCATTTCCAGAGTTTCAGCCCATTTCTGGAATTTTTCACGATCGGTAGCATCACCAGTGATGTATTTTTCTTCTACACCGTTGGTACGCATCTGACGCCATTTATAATGGTCAGCACCCAGCCATACCTGAGTAATATTATCAAACTGACGATTTTCATAAATTTCCTGAGGGTTGATATGGCAGTGATAATCCAGAACAGGCATTACTTCTGCATATTCATGATACAGTTTCTTAGCAGTTTCTGTAGCTAATAAAAAGTCTTCATCTAAAAACGGTTTCATGTTAAGTCCTTTCTCTCTACTTCATTTTAAAATAGATTCAATCTTAAACGTATTTTTTCAATGCAGCACGTACAGCGCCTGCGCCTGCCAGCATTTCGTTCAGGTAGCCGATTACCGTTTCAGCCATGCCAGCTTCGTACAGGTTTACGCCGAAGATCTTGCTGTTTTCCAGCAGGGATTTGATGGAAGCTTCGTCTACCTTGTCACCCAGTTTCAGGTCTGCTACGTAAGGACGTACGGTGTCCATCATGGGATCGGGGCTTAATTCAAATGCTTCGCCTGCATCGTTGATGCCCATCATGTAACGGATCCAGCCTGCAAATACCATGGGGATCAGTTTCAGGTCTTTTACATCCAGTTCTTCAGATGCCTGGTATGCTTTGATGGTCTCACCAAAACGGATTGCCAGCTTCTGGGATGTGTCCGTTGCGATACGCTGAGGGGTATCGGGCATGAAGGGGTTGGGGATACGTACGTTCAGTACAGTATCGATAAACTCTTTGGGATCCAGGATGCCGGGGTTGATTACAACGGGCAGACCTTCTTTATAACCTACGGTCTCTACCAGCTTCTTCAGTTCTGCATCTTTCATCTCTTCAGAGATCTTTTCATATCCTAACAGGCAACCAAATACAGCCAGGCAGGTGTGCAGAGGATTCAGGCAGGTGCAGACTTTCATCTTTTCTACTTTATCAACGGTTTCACGGGCTGTGAACATCAGGCCGCCTTTTTCCAGTGCGGGTCTGCCGTTGGGGAATGCATCTTCGATAACCAGGTATTCACATTCTTCTGCATTTACGAAAGGAGCTACGTAAGTTTTCTTGGAAGTGATAACGGGTTCCAGTTCTTCGATGCCGTCATTCTTCAGAATCTGTTCTACAGAAGCATCGGGTCTGGGAGTGATTTTGTCGATCATGGACCAGGGGAAGGATACCTTGGAGGAATCTTTTACGTATGCTTCAAAACCAGCGGGAACCAGGCCGTTAGCTGCCCATTTTTCTGCAAATGCAGTGATGGCTGCGTACAGCTTGTCACCATTGTGGGAGCAGTTGTCCATGCTGACCATGGCAACGGGCTTTTCACCTGCTTCGTAACGAGCGTATAATAAAGCTGCTACTTTACCGATATAACTTTCAGGTTTTGCAGGACCATTTGCAAAGTCATTTTCTACTGCAGGCATCACTTCGCCTTTGCCATTAACCAGGCTGTAGCCTTTTTCTGTGATAGTAAAGCTTGCCATCTGCAGGGAGTCTTTTGTGAAGATCTCTTTCAGGCGGCCGAATTCTGCATCATTTTCAGAATCCAGAACGTGGGACTCAACCACACTGCCTACAACGGTCTTTTCTACGCTGCCGTTTGCTTTCAGGGTAACTAAAAGGGTGTAATCATCGTGGGGGTGGTTCATTTTTTCGATGATCTCATAGTCAAAGCCTTCAGCAACAACCAGACCGCGGTCCAGAACACCTTCATTTAACAGGTTCTGTACAACGTTCGCCTGGAATGCACGGAAGATATTACCAGCGCCAAAGTGGATCCAGAAAGGATTTTCCTGCGTGTTTTTAGTTACTTCTTCACGATTGAAGGCGGGGAGATGATAGCCTTTTGCTTCCCATTCTGTGCGATTTTCAAGACCTTTAGCATTTAATTTCATGATTCTTGCTCCTTTGAAGTTTTTTAGAAATATTTGGTTTGTGCTTCTTGGTTGTTTCTTTAATGGTATTATAGTTTTTTTAGGAAAAAATGACCATTGAAGGACTTGCTGTGCACATTGCAAAAGTTGTTGTATTGTGGGATTATTGGTGTGAAAGGGAGCGGGAGAAGAAGAGGGAAATGCGCAAGGATGGAGACGAGTTATGGTTGGGCAGGCAGTTAAAAATGGAAAAAAGAAAATATGTTCGAAAAAGTGTTGCAATAATATATTAAGTGTGGTATAAAATATATAATTTAAATGAAAAAGGTTGTTGACAACAAATATTGAGAAACAAAGATAGAAAATAGAGAGGAATAGCTATGAGATACACCAAACCACACTACTACGATACTTTCCAGTGCCTGGCAGGAGCATGTCCCGATACCTGCTGCGCAGGCTGGCAGATTTATATAGATGAAGAAAGTCTGGAGCGTTATGAACAGGTGAAAGGCACGTTCGGCAATCGGGTTGCCAACTCCATTGACTGGGAAGAAGGATCTTTTTTACAATGCAAAAGACGCTGTGCTTTCTTAAATGAAGAGAACCTTTGCGATTTATACGCAGAACTGGGCCCGGATTCTTTATGTGATACCTGTCGTATGTATCCACGCCACATAGAGGAATTTGACGGTTTACGGGAGATGACCTTGTCTTTGTCCTGTCCCGAAGCGGCCCGTATGATGCTGACCTGTCAGGAGCCGGTTCAGCTGCTTTCATGGGAGACAGAGGAGGAAGAAACATCTTTTGAAGAAGATGAGATGGATTATCTGTTGTTTACACGTTTGGAAGACGCAAGAGAGGTGATGTTTTCCATTTTGCAGGACCGCAGTCTGGATATAGAAGTGCGTATGGCGCAGGTGCTGGCATTGGCTGAGGAGATGCAGCAGTGTGTAGATGACGGTGTGGAATTTGAGATGGATGATGTGATCGAAAAGTACCGGAGAAATGCTGAAACGGGTGAAGCAGGAGAAAGAGCTTTTTCTGAAAAGAGTCCATTTATGCAGGAAGGTGTACAGGGAAATGGTATCCAGGGTACCGGTGAAGAAATCCGCGCCCGTTACAAGCGCTGCTGCCGTGAATTTCCTGTTTTCCATAAGATGGAACTTCTTCGTCCGCAGTGGGGAGATACTTTGCAGGCGCTATGGGAAGATTTATATGCAGATGGTCTGGATTCTTATCAGGAGATTTGCCGCCAGTTTGATGCGTTTCTGCAGGAAGTTTCCAAGAGGAGTCTGCTTCGTCAGCAGATAGGAGAGCAGCTGATGATGTTTTTTATACACACCTATTTTTGCGGAGCTGTTTATGATGCGGAAATTGCGGTGAAAGTGCGTTTGGCTGTTTTTTCGGTTCGCTGGATTCAGGAACTGGTAATGCATCGCTGGCTGGAGAAGCGCAGGATGCAGGAGATCAGACCCCAGGAGAACGGGCAGTCTCAGGGACATGATGAAAACAAGGCAAATGATCAGCTGGAGAAGAACAGCTTCTCCATGGAGGATGTTATTGAGATGTCCTGGCGCTATGCAAGGGAAGTGGAACATTCCGATGTGAATTTGGAGATTTTGGAAGAAGCGCTTTTGGGATAAAAAAGTGTTTTCGGCAGAATTTCCAAAAATTTTCAGGAATTTCCAGAAATTTGCAAAATTACTTATATCTGTACGTATAATTACAAAAACATATGAAAAAATCTATAAATAAAGTTGTAAAAAACAGAATAAAGAAGCATTTGCGCTATTGCAACCGGCGTGGTTTTTGGTTATAATCTTACCGATACGCAATTATATTGTGCAAACAGGAGGAAATAGAATGAGCCAGAGAAAAGATATCCATAAGGTACTGATTATTGGTTCTGGTCCGATTATTATCGGACAGGCATGTGAGTTTGACTATTCCGGTACTCAGGCGTGTAAGGCACTGAGAAAGTTAGGTTATGAAATCGTGTTGGTAAATTCCAACCCGGCTACTATCATGACAGATCCGGAGATTGCTGATGTGACCTACATTGAACCTTTAAATGTAGAACGTATGGAACAGATTATTGCGAAAGAGCGTCCCGACGCCGTACTCCCCAACCTGGGCGGTCAGTCTGGTCTGAATCTGTGTTCCGAGTTAGCTGAAAAAGGAATCCTTGATAAATATAATGTTCAGGTTATTGGTGTACAGGTTGATGCGATTGAGCGTGGTGAAGACCGTATTGAATTTAAGCATGCGATGGAATCACTGGGCATCGAGATGGCAAGAAGTGAGGTTGCTTACAGTGTAGATGAAGCACTTGCTATTGCGGATAAGCTGCATTATCCTGTTGTATTACGTCCCGCTTACACCATGGGTGGTGCCGGCGGCGGTCTGGTATATAATAAAGAAGAATTGAAAGTAGTTTGTGCCCGTGGTCTGCAGGCCAGCCTGGTAGGTCAGGTACTGGTAGAAGAGTCCATTCTGGGCTGGGAAGAACTGGAACTGGAAGTTGTTCGTGATGCAGATAACAATATGATTACCGTTTGCTTCATCGAAAACATTGATCCACTGGGTATTCACACCGGTGATTCTTTCTGTTCCGCGCCTATGCTGACCATTTCTCCCGAAGTACAGAAACGTCTTCAGGAAAAATCTTACAAAATCGTAGAATCTATTCAGGTTATCGGTGGTACCAACGTACAGTGGGCACATGATCCCAAGACAGATCGTGATATCATCATCGAAATCAATCCCAGAACATCTCGTTCTTCCGCACTGGCGTCCAAAGCAACTGGTTTCCCCATCGCTCTGGTTTCCGCAATGCTGGCTGCAGGTCTGACACTGAAAGATATTCCCTGTGGTAAATATGGTACACTGGATAAATATGTACCCGACGGCGACTATGTAGTAATTAAGTTTGCTCGCTGGGCATTTGAGAAGTTCAAAGGTGTAGAAGATAAACTGGGTACTCAGATGCGTGCCGTTGGTGAAGTTATGAGTATCGGTAAGACCTTTAAAGAAGCATTCCAGAAAGCAATCCGCAGTCTGGAAATTGGAAGATACGGTCTGGGTCATGCCAAGGATTTTGAACAGAAATCCAAAGAAGAACTGCTTAATATGCTGATCACTCCCTGCAGTGAAAGATACTTTATTATGTATGAAGCGCTGAGAAAAGGTGCTACTGTAGACGAGATTTTTGAAATTACAAAAGTAAAACATTACTTTGTAGAACAGATGAAGGAACTGGTAGAAGAAGAAGAAGCACTGATGGCATGCAAAGGTCAGCTGCCTTCCGATGAAGCGCTGATTTCTGCTAAGAAAAATGGTTTCTCTGATAAATACCTGAGCCAGATTCTGGAAATTACCGAAGATTCTGTACGTGAACGTCGTATTGAACTGGGTGTAGAAGAAGCATGGGAAGGTGTTCACGTAAGTGGTACCGAAGACAGTGCTTATTACTACTCCACTTACAATGCAGAAGACAAAAACCCTGTAAGCAATGAAAAACCTAAGGTAATGATCCTGGGTGGCGGTCCCAACCGTATCGGTCAGGGTATTGAATTTGACTACTGCTGCGTACATGCTTCTCTGGCACTGAAGAAACTGGGATTTGAAACCATTATTGTAAACTGTAATCCGGAAACCGTTTCTACAGACTACGATACATCCGATAAACTGTATTTTGAACCCCTGACTCTGGAAGATGTTCTGAGCATCTACAAGAAAGAGAAACCTGTGGGCGTAATCGCACAGTTCGGTGGTCAGACACCTCTGAACCTGGCAGCTGATCTGGAAAAGAATGGCGTGAAGATTCTGGGAACTGCTCCTTCCGTAATCGATCTGGCAGAAGACAGAGACCTGTTCCGTGCCATGATGGAAAAACTGGAAATCCCCATGCCCGAATCAGGTATGGCTGTTAATGTGGAAGAAGCACTGGCAATCGCAGAAAAGATTGGTTATCCTGTAATGGTACGTCCTTCTTACGTTCTGGGTGGACGTGGTATGGAAGTTGTTTACGGACCCGAAGCCATGGTTGAATACATGAATGCAGCTGTTGGTGTAACACCCGACCGTCCGATTCTGATTGACCGTTTCTTAAATCACGCTATGGAATGTGAAGCAGATGCGATCAGCGATGGCGAGCATGCATTTGTTCCCGCAGTTATGGAACATATTGAGCTGGCTGGTGTACACTCCGGTGACTCCGCATGTATTATTCCTTCCAGACATATTTCTGAAGAAAACTTAAAGACCATTAAAGAGTACACCAGAAAGATTGCAGAAGAAATGCATGTTATGGGTCTGATGAACATGCAGTATGCAATCGAAGACGGCAAAGTTTATGTTCTGGAAGCAAACCCCAGAGCATCCAGAACCGTACCGCTGGTTTCCAAGGTATGTAACATCCGCATGGTGCCTCTGGCAATCGATGTTATTACCGCAGAACTGACTGGCAAACCTTCACCCATTTCTGAACTGAAAGAACGTGAAATCCCTTACTACGGCGTAAAAGAAGCGGTATTCCCCTTCAATATGTTCCAGGAAGTAGACCCGATCCTCGGACCTGAAATGCGTTCCACCGGTGAAGTACTGGGTCTGTCTCACTACTGGGGCAAAGCTTTCTACAAAGCACAGGAAGCAACTCAGTCCAAACTGCCTCTGGAAGGTACTGTACTGATCACTGTCAGCGACAAGGATAAAGATGAATTACTTGAGGTAGCACAGGGATTCAAAGATGCAGGTTTCCGTATTCTGGCTTCCAAATACACCTGCAGACTGCTTAATGACAACGGTATCGAAGCAGAGCGTGTAAACAAGCTGAAAGAAGGAAGACCCAACATCCTCGACCTGATCACCAACGGTGACATTGACCTGATCATCAACACACCTCTTGGACAGGCTGGCAAGGACGATGACAGTTATTTAAGAAAAGCTGCCATCAAGAAGAAAGTTCCTTACATGACCACCATGGCTGCTGCAAAAGCAACCATCAGCGGTATCCAGTCCACCAAGAAACACGAAGGTGAACCCGTAAGATCCTTACAGGATCTGCACAGCAGAATTAAATAAGAGCAGATAAATCACGGCAGAATTTATAAATTTTGATGAAATCGGGTAAATCTTGATAAAGTGATACAAATCCTAATGAAATCATGTGAATTCCGATAGGATGATATAAATCTTGACAGAATTATATAAATTCTGATTAATTAGGATAAGCTCTAAAGTAAAAAGCGCAGGCTGGTAAAACAGCCTGCGTTAATTTTTGGCAATCTTTATAGTCCGTATAGCCTACTGTGATTTTCTGTAAAGTTTACAGTCGGTACGGCGCGCTGTATTTTCTGTAAAGTTTACAGTCCGTACAATTCACTATACTTTCTGGTAAGATAATCGGTATATACAGTAGGGTCAAAGGTGCCGCATGCATTTTTAATGATTTCAGCCGGTTCCAGAAGATGACCATACTGGTGAATTTTTTCTCCAAGCCAGTTGGATACGCTGGAAAGATCGCCCTGTGCGACAGCACCCCATACATCCATTTCTTTTTCCATATTCTGAAGCATCTGAGCACCGTAAGCACTGCCCAGTGCATAGGAAGGGAAATAGCCAAATGCGCCGCTGGACCAGTGGCTGTCCTGCAGGCAGCCGTGTTTGTCATCCGGAACATCAACTCCCAGATAGTCTTTATAAAGCTTGTTCCATACAGAAGGAACATCTTTTACTTCCAAAGTACCGCCGATCAGCTGTTTTTCAATTTCATAGCGGATCAGAACATGGAGACAGTAGGTCAGCTCATCAGCTGCAGTACGGATCAGAGAAGGCTCTACCTTGTTGACTGCCCGATACATCTGCTCGGCAGTTACATCTTTTAACTGTTCCGGGAACAGCTCCTGCATTTTCGGGAAAATATGCGCAATAAAGGGGCGGGAGCGTCCAATGAGATTTTCGTAAAAACGGGACTGGCTTTCGTGTACGCCCATGGATACACCGCCGGTTAGGCAGGTATACTGCAGATCATCGCGGATTCCCAGCTCATATTTAGCGTGTCCACCTTCATGAATTACAGAATACATGGAGAAAGTCAGAGCATTTTCGCTGTAATTGGTGGTGATTCGAACATCCTTGTTATTAAATTCCAGTGTGAAAGGATGCTCTGTCTCACCAATGGTACAGTGACCACGGTCAAGTCCCAGTACTTCCATCAGATAATCAGAAAATTCACGCTGCTTATCCAGAGGATAGCTTTTATGTAAAAAGCTGTCATCAATCTGAGGTGCCTGACTGACCTGATGGATCAGCGGAACCAGTTTTGTTTTGATGATAGAGAAGAAGTTGTCCAGGTATTCCATATCAGCACCGCGTTCGTATTCATTGAGCAGTGCATCGTAAGGTTTTTTAGAACTGTCATAATATCCGGCAAATTTCTGGTTAAATGCCACCAGTTTTTCCAGAACTGGACGGAACAGTTCAAAATTACTGTTTTCTTTAGCTTTATGCCATACATCGCTGGCTTCATTGGTCAGCATGGTATATTCCATGTATTCATCCCCGGGGATACGGGACATCTGTTCATAATTGCGGCGAAGTTCTTCCACCTGACGTTTTACCAGGTAATCCAGTTCTTCCAGATGTTCAGAAAGAAAATCCAGAAGTTCGCCAACTTTGGGATCGGTCAGCAGCTTTTGGCTTTCGCCGGCCAGAATCGACATCGCCACACCGCGTCCCTCAGAAGTATTTTTCGGTGCTGTTGTAACACTGTCCAGATACAGAGAAGAAGTAGCAGTATTGTAAGCATATAATTTTTTCTGCAGCAGTTCCAGCTGCTGCAACGCTTCTTTAAGTTCCATGGATAGGTTCCCCCCACTTTCGTAAAATAGTTGCAATTTTTTGAAAATTTGATAACTATTCAGCAGGAAATTATGAATGTCTGCTGAATAAATTTAAGACCGCTCAGCATTTACTTTGCTGAACGGTTATCAATTTGTATTGTGACAGATAATGCAGAGGAAATCAAGTGGAAATATTTATTCCATGAGATGGCAGACGCTCTGCCTGCGGGAAAATCATGGTAAAATATACGTGGATTAATAAAAAAACAACTGTTAGTTTCTTTACTAATTACCGGGAATTCAGTATAATGAAAGCTACTTTAGATCCCGGTGATAAAGGGATGAGATTTATTAGGACTCTTGTATGTGCAGAATTTTCCATATGGCAGAATTTTGTTATGCAGTAAGAATTTTCGGATACGAGAGCGAGAAAAGAGACCGAAATCAGGAGGTAAAAAGCGTATGAGATTGGTACAAAGCGGTGGCTGTGACCTGCATTGCCACAGTGTAAGAAGCGATGGAAAACGGAAACTGGAAGAATTGGTTGCAATGGCGAAGGAACGTGGGCTGCGTACATTGGCAATCACCGATCATAATTTATTCGACCCGGAATTTGAGCAGGAAAAGAAAAAATGGAACAGTGACTCTTTTAAGCTGATCAATGGTGTGGAATTTACCGCCACTTATACCACAAGAGACGGGCGGGTCATTGAAACTCATATTGTAGCGCTGATGTTTGACTCATCCAATCCGGCATTTATACGTTTGCTGGATCAGTACAGCAGCGGACGTTACAATTATATCAATGCCATTTTAGCTTCTCTGCGGGAAAAACAGGTGGTGGATATATCTTATGAAGAACTGCGGAATCGTTTTCCTGATACATGGGCCCCTGGAAAAGTACACATTGCCCAACTCATGGCAGAACGAGGTGTAGTATCCAACGTTTATGAAGGACTGGATATTTATGTGGGAAATCTGGGAGAAAAACGCTGCTGGGTTCCTCAGGCAGATTATGTAAAACTGCCCACGGTGAAAGAAGTTGTTCAGCTGATCAAAGAAGCTCATGGAATCCCTGTACTGGCCCATCCTTTTTATTACAACAGCCTGAATTTAACAGAGCTGGAAGCGTTAATGGAAGACTTCAAAGCAATGGCAGGCGAATGTGGTGCCATGGAGGTGTATTATAAAAATTATACAGATGAGCAGACAAAGTTATTGGAACAGTTAAGTGTTAAATATGAACTGGCACCGTCCTGCGGCGGCGATTTCCATGGATTTTCAGAAACAGACCAGCTGTATAACTTTGATTATGAAATTTTGGAAAATCTGGAGAAGTTACAGGCCAAAAGTATGGTTTGCTAATTTATTTTAATTAACAGGATGTGTTGAATAGGGTGTGCTGAATATAAATAAAGATGCCCCATTCGTCCGAAAATTTATACTTTGATATAAGGTATTAAGGTATTTATGCAGGGCGGATGGGACATCTTTTAGATTCTGGAGCGTGTTTGAAAAAGGCTTTATGCAGGATGCGTGAATGATTTTTCAAACACGCTCTAGGATAAACCCTGTACAAAATATTGTAGGACAGCTATAATACAAATAGTATTCTGAGGAATGATTCAGAAAACGGACTTCGGGATGTCAGGAAATTGTAGTTGTTCAGCAGGGCAGGCATCTCACTTTAGTTGGTGACCTGGGTCAGGAAGAAAAAATTGCTTGTATGGCCCAGAAAGCAGAGAACGTCTGGGCCAGAGAGAAGAAAAATTGGTGTATGGCCCAGAAAACAGAGAAAGTCTGGGCCAGAGAGAAGAAAAGTAAGTTTGTTGCGTGTAAAAGAAAACTATTTTAAAATATCCTAAGGAGGAGGAAAAAATGAAATTTTATGAACTGGTAATTGAGACAACACAGCCGCCTTGCGGTGGAAAGCCGCCGAGGTTATATGAATTTCTGGAGATTCAGATTGAGGATCCGATGGAGTATGTAAAAAGCCGGGAATCGGATTGTGAGCCGGTTTTGGAGAGCGATGTGGATGGCGAGATTGTAATTACAGTGGACGCAGGGGCGCGTCATGTGAAATATGAGTTTACAGAGGTTTAGCGTGTGTCTGAAAAGTCACTCAAGCAATCTCTGAAGCGCGTCTGAAAATAATAGTGATAATTGATACAAAAGAGGTGATAAACCATGTCTGAGTTCAAGGACTACAAATGTCCAAATTGCGGAGGTGCATTAAACTTTGACAGCAAGCTGCAGAAGATGAAATGCCCCTATTGTGAGTCGGTATTTGAAATAGAGCAGTTCCAGCAGATGGATGAGGGGTTAAATACCAATGAGGATACCAACGAGGGGCAATTTCAGAGTCAGTATTCGCAGGGAGATGGCTCACAGGAAACAGCTTCTCAGGGGCAGACTTCCTGGCGCGAAGAGGAGCTGGAAGGGATGCGTGTGTATCTTTGCAGATCTTGTGGGGCGGAGATTATTGGCAATGAAACCATGGGGGCATCCACATGTCCTTACTGCGGTAATCAGATTGTGATAAAAGAAGTATTTTCCGGGGATTTGCGGCCTGATTATGTGATTCCGTTTAAGCTGGATAAGAAAGAAGCATTAAATCGGCTTCAGGGTTATCTGAATGGAAAAAAGCTTCTGCCGCCTATTTTCAAGGATCAGCATCATATTGAGGAAATCAAAGCGATGTACGTGCCATACTGGTTATTTGATGCCACTGCTCATGCGGATATGCGGTATGAGACGGTGAAAATGACGGGTTCATGGACACGGGGTGATTATCGATATGAAGAATTTAGTCATTTTGAGGTCATCCGGCGGGGAAACATGGATTTTCAGTATGTGCCCATGGATGGTTCCAAACGAATGCCGGATGATTTGATGGAATCGCTGGAGCCTTATGATATGAAAGATGCTGTGGATTTCCAGACGGCTTATCTGGCTGGTTATCTGGCGGATCGTTACGATGTGACCCAGGAGGAAAGTGTGGGTCGGATCAAACAGAGGGTAGAAAATAGTGTACATGATGTGCTGGAGGACACCGTGCGGCAGTTTGGCAGCATACAGCGTCGGGAAGGGCGTGTGGATGTGAAACAGACCAATGTAAAATATGCATTGTTTCCGGTGTGGCTGCTGAACACATCCTGGAATGGGCAGATTTATACATTTGCCATGAACGGTCAGACGGGACGTTTTATTGGAAATCTGCCGGTGGATGAGAAACTGGCTCGCCTGGCAGTACTGAAACGGACGATTCTTTATGGAATTGTCATTGGTATTGGAACATTTCTGTTCCTGATGTGGTAGGGAAGGGGGCAGCAGATGAAAAAAGCAGGAAAGGCTCTTTTTCTAATATTGAGTTTTTGTGTGATCAGTAATTTTCTGGTGGGAAATCCCTTTCTAATCGGAAATTCCTTCTCGATGGAAAATCCCTTTTTGATGGGAAATCTCTTTCTGATGGACGGAATCAGCGTAAAGGCCGCAGAAAGTCAAAATCATCCTTCCCGTCTGGTAGATGATGCAGATTTGCTGAGTCAGCTGGAAGAACAGGAGCTGCTGGCAGTTCTGGACCGGGTCAGTGAAGAACAACAATGTGATGTGGTGATTGTCACAGTCGGATCTTTAAATGGCAGATATATCGTAGATTATGCTGATGATTATTTTGATTACAATGGATATGGCATGGGAAATGAGCGGGATGGTATTTTATTTCTGATTTCCACGGATGAACGGGAATGGGCCATTTCCACATGCGGATTTGGAATTACGGCATTTACCGATGCAGGGCAGGAATATATTACAGACCGTCTCATGTCTGATCTGAGGGACGGGGAATATTATGAGGCATTTTCCATATTTGCGGAGGAAGCGGATCATTTTCTGGAACAGGCCAGAAATGGAAGACCCTACGACAGGGGAAATCTTCCGGGAAAATTGATGGGAAATATTGCGCTGGCCGCAGTGATCGGGCTTATTGGCGGCTTGATTCTGGCAATATTGAGCGTAGCGCATATGAAAAAGGAAATGCAGCCTGTGTATGCGCAGCCGGCGGCTATGAATTATCTGGTCAGAGGCAGCAGCCGTATGTGGGATCAGCGGGAACGGCTGATTCGAAAATACGTAAATAAAATACATATTCCAAGAAACCATTCTGGCGGCGGAGGTGGCGGAAGCAGTACCCATAGAGGATCATCTGGCACGTCACACGGTGGAAGTCATGGAAGATTTTAAGTGAAATGTATAAAAAACGAAAAAATTTAAGCAGAAAAAGAAATGAGGTTAGATTATGGGATTAATAAAAGCATTGACAAATTCCATTGGCGGAGTTATGGCGGATCAGTGGAAAGAATATTTTTACTGTGACTCCATGCCTGAGGGTGTGATTGTAACAAAAGGTGTGAAAAAGACCTCCAGACGTTCTTCCAACAGAAAAGGTTCGGATAATATTATCAGCAATGGTTCTGTGATCGCGGTGAATGAAGGGCAGTGTATGATGATCGTGGAGCAGGGAAAGGTAGTGGATATTTGCTCTGAGCCTGGTGAATATGTATATGATACCTCCACAGAGCCGTCCCTGTTCAGCTTTGGACTGAGCGATGGCATTCAGGAAGTATTTGAGGCCATTGGAAAACGGTTTGCATTTGGCGGAGAACCTGCCAATGATCAGCGTGTGTATTATTTCAATACAAAAGAGCTGATTGGAAATAAATATGGAACACCGGGACCGATTCCTTTCCGCGTGGTGGACCAGAACATAGGCCTTGATGTGGATATTTCCATCCGTTGTTTTGGCGAATACAGTTATCGGATCACCAATCCCATCCTGTTTTATGCCAATGTATGCGGCAATGTACAGCGGGAATATACCAGAGAATCCATTGACAGCCAGCTGAAAAGTGAGCTGATGACTGCACTGCAGCCGGCATTTGCCAAAATCTCCGAGATGGGAATTCGTTACAGTGCGCTGCCGGGTCATACTGTAGAAATTGCAGATGCTTTAAACAGCGTTTTATCTGCCAAATGGAAAGATTTGCGGGGAATTGAAATTGTATCCTTTGGTGTTTCCAGCGTAAAAGCGTCAGAAGAAGATGAGGCCATGATCAAAGAACTGCAGCGCAATGCCACATTACGCGACCCCAATATGGCAGCGGCTCATCTGGTAAATGCCCAGGCAGCCGCTATGCAGTCAGCCGCCGCCAATGGAACAGCCGGCCCGGCCATGGCTTTTATGAACATGGGAATGGCTGGAAATGCCGGTGGAGCCAACATTCAGAATCTGTTTACCATGGGACAGCAGGCAGCACAGAACAATGGTGCAGCCATGGGACAGCAAACAGCACAGAACAATGGTGCAGCCATGGGACAGCAGACAGTACAGAATACTGCAGCGGCGTGGATCTGTACCTGTGGGGCTTCCAATACAGGCAAATTCTGTACAGAGTGCGGCAGTCCGAAACCGGCTCCTGTACAGGGATGGACCTGCAGCTGCGGCGCTGTGAATAAAGGAAAATTCTGTCCAGAATGCGGTTCACCGAAGCCGGTAGAAGCTCCTTTGTATAAATGTGACAAATGTGGCTGGGAGCCGGAAGATCCTTCCAGACCTCCACGTTTCTGTCCGGAGTGCGGAGACCCCTTCAATACAGAGGATATTCTTTAATCGGAGTCTGTTTCAGGTGCAGATGCTGTCCGAAATACAGATCAGGTCATTTTTGGAAGAAAATGTTTTGTGAAAACGTTTAAAATTAAATAAAAATTTGTAAAAATTTAAGCAGTATTCTTCTTAATTGGATGAAAAAAATAGAAAAAACACGGCAATTAAGACAGAATACTGCTCTTTTGACGTTGGATTTCATAACTTTTTCAGAGCGGAAAGTTGCTCCAAAGAAAGGTTGTACAGATTGCTATTTTGCAACAAGAGGCGTATAATATGTAAAAGTAATGAAACTGCTTTGATGATAAATTTGTAAAAAATGGTACTGCTTCAGAGTGCAAAATTATGGTGCAGAATGGTTTGCATGAATCAGAATCATTACCATGATGCAAAAATACAAAGAAAGCAGGAGAACAGGAGGTGAAATTCATGAGATGCCGGGTAAAAGTATGGATGATCATAGGAATTCTGATTACCATGTTTGTGTCATTGGGGCTGGGAAAAATGCAGAAATCGGATTCTGTTTTTCAGATTACGCAGAGAAATGCGCAAATGGTTTTATGCAGGGAACAATATGTAAAAAGGCCTGAATATTTTTTAATGGAAAGCTGGATTGATGATATGGACAATAAACAGCTTATTCGGGGAATGTATAAGCGGAAAATCTATATCAGGATAAAAGATTTTGCTTTTACATATATCATATTCTGCATGGTATTTTCACCCATACTGGCTTTCATGATTTCCATGCGGCTGTTTGGCCGCTGTCTGTTCCGATTGTGGAATGTGATTACATATATACATAGAAGTGACGGGGAAGAAGATTACCTGAAATTTTTTCACAGTTATTCATTTAGCTAAAAGCAGAATCATCTTTTAAATGAAAGTTCAACAGCTATGCGTTATTGCCTATATTGCATGTAAATGCATGTAAGCAGGCTCTGCTGCGTGGCTTTTGTTTAGGACTTTTATAGTGAATACGAAAATAAGCAGTACCGTTATGCGTTTTTGTAACGGAAAGCGGTGGCTGCGAGGAGGAAAAAATGATCGCACAGGTATTAGCAACCGTGATCTTTCTGGTCATGTTTATACTTATTATTACAGAGAAATGGGAGCGTCATGTGATTACACTGGCTTGTGGTCTGCTGACACTTCTTCTGGTATTTGGACTGAGTATGCATAGTCTGGATGCCATTATTAATACATTAAATATACACGGTATTTTTGATATAAACTTCTGGTATCAGGCAGGAGAAGCTTCTGAATCTTCCAGCGGAATCAACTGGGCAACCATTATTTTCGTTGCAGGTATGATGATTATGGTGGAAGGTATGGCAAATGCAGGATTTTTCCGCTGGCTTTGTATGCGGATTGCCAAAATGGTCAAATATCAGGTAATTCCGATTTATATTACATTTATGGTATTATCCGGTATACTGGCCATGTTTATCGACAGTATCACAGTTATTTTATTCCTGGCAGCAGTAACCATTGAATTGGCACAGCTGTTGAAATTTAACCCCATTCCCATGATTTTATCAGAAATTTTCTGTGCAAATCTGGGTGGATCTGCAACCATGTGCGGAGATCCGCCGAACATTATTATTGGAACCTCTCTGGGCTATTCTTTTGCAGATTTCCTGACCAATACAGGTGTAATTGCCGGAATTTCCCTGGTATTAATGATTTTGTATTTCTACTTTATTTTCCGCAAGGAACTGAAACAGGATGCTGACAAACAGCAGGATCCCCAAACATATCCCGAACCCCGCAGTATTATCACAGACAAGCGGGCTTTCGGCATTAGTTCTGCGATTTTCCTGTGCGCAGTTGTACTGCTGGTTACTCATGCGCAGACAGGGCTGACCGTAGCAACCATCGGCGTGTTTATTTCCATCCTGACCTTGCTGGCAGCAGGTAAAAGTGCTCTAAAATTATTGAAAAAAGTGGATTATAAGACCCTTCTGTTCTTTATCGGCCTTTTCATCGTAGTCGGCGGCCTGGAACAGACCGGCACTCTGGAACTTCTGGCAGGATTTATTGAAACCGTCAGCGGCGGCAACACAAAGGTCATGATTGCCATTATTATCATCCTTTCTGCAGTAGCCAGCGCTTTCGTAGACAACATTCCATTTGCGGCCACCATGATTCCTGTTATCAAGAGTCTGGCAGTCATGAACGGAATGGATGTATCCACCCTTGCATGGGCCCTTGCCATGGGAACTGATATCGGCGGCAGCGCAACACCTATCGGTGCATCCGCAAATGTTGTGGGAATTGCTGTAGCATCTAAAGAAGGTTATGCAATCGGATGGGGCAAATACTGCAAAGTCATGGTTCCCGCATCCGTTATTGTAATCGGAGTGTCACTGGTTATGATCTATCTGCGGTATTTCTAGAGCATGTTTGAAAAAGGCTTTAGAGCGTAAATGATATTTTAAACACAGTTCAGCAGACATTCGTAATTTTATTACGTAAAATTACTCATTCGGCTAAACGCCGAATACGATTTTTGATTAAAAATACTGTTTACAGGTAAGCTTGACACAGTATTTTTACCAAAAGTCATGTTCTGCGGAATAGTTACCGTTAAATAAAGGAGAATTCCTTAAGTAATTAAAAATATTGACATTAGTGATTAAATGTGTTTAAATGTGTTCATGGAGGTGCTGCTATGAATACATCAAATATCACTAATTACAAACCAAAAGATTTTGCTGAATTGTTAGGTGTTTCTGTCAAAACATTACAACGTTGGGATAGAGAGGGAACTTTAAAAGCAAATCGTACTCCGACTGGCAGGCGTTATTATACTTATGACCAATATCTTCAATTTAAAGGTATAAATACTGAAAACGATAATCGTCAGATTGTTATTTATGCAAGGGTATCTACACGAAATCAAAAAGATGATTTACAGAATCAGGTAACTTTTTTACGACAGTTCTGTAATGCTAAAGGCATTATCGTAGACCGATGTATTGAAGATTATGGGAGTGGGCTTAATTACAATCGCAAGAACTGGAATCAGTTATTAAATGAAGTGATGGAACAAAAAATCAAAACTATCATAGTTACGCACAAAGACAGATTTATCAGATTCGGCTATGATTGGTTTGAAAAATTTTGTATGAAGTTCAATACAACCATAGTGGTAGTAAACAATGAAGAACTATCACCGCAAGAAGAACTCGTACAGGATATAGTTTCAATCCTTCATGTGTTCTCTTGCAGGTTGTACGGACTTCGTAAGTATAAAAAGCAAATAGAAGGAGATGAGGAAATTGCTAAAGAGCTTCAAGACAGAAATAAATCCGACGTTAGAGCAGAAAGTCAAAATCAATAAGACTATTGGTACTTGTAGATACGTATACAACTTTTATCTTAGTTATAACAAAGAATTGCATGATAAAGGTGAAAAGTTTATGACGGGTAAAAGTTTCAGCGTTTGGCTTAACAACGAATATATTCCTAATAATCCTGATAAAACATGGATTAAGGAAGTGTACTCAAAAGCCGTAAAGAAGTCTATTGAGGATGGATGTACTGCATTCACAAGATTTTTCAAACATCAGAGTGCTTTTCCTAAATTTAAAAAGAAGGGAAAGTCTGATGTAAAAATGTATTTTGTCAGGAACAACCCAAAGGATTGCGCCTGTGAAAGACACAGAATCAATATTCCGACTTTAGGTTGGGTACGCCTTAAAGAAAAAGGGTATATCCCCACAACAAAGGATGACTGGAAAATCAAAAGCGGTACGGTCTCAATAAAGGCAGGACGATATTATGTGTCGGTTCTTGTAGAAATTCCAGATACCAAAGTTGTTAATAACAGTAACAAAGGTATAGGAATCGACTTAGGTCTAAAAGATTTTGCGATTGTTTCTGATGGGAAAACCTATAAAAATATCAACAAATCAGCAATTGTAAAGAAACTGGAAAAACGATTACGCAGAGAGCAGAGATGCCTTTCACGTAAATATGAAAATTTAAAGAAAGGAGAGACCACTCAAAGGAATATACAAAAACAGAAGCTGAAAGTACAGAAGCTTCATCACAGGATAGATAATATCCGTACTGATTACATTAATAAAACAATAGCAGAGATAGTAAAAACCAAGCCATCTTATATTACTGTTGAGGATTTGAATGTATCAGGTATGATGAAGAACAGGCATCTTTCCAAGGCTGTTGCATCACAGAAGTTCTATGAACTTAGGACAAAGCTGAAAGTAAAATGTGATGACAATGGTATTGAATTAAGGATTGTAGACAGATGGTATCCATCATCCAAGATGTGTCATAACTGCGGATGTATCAAGAAAGATTTAAAACTTTCTGACAGAATATACCGCTGTGCATGTGGATATGTGGAAGACAGGGATTTTAATGCAAGCCTTAATCTGAGAGATGCTAAAACTTACGAAGTTGCATAAAAAACGCAAACGTAAGTATGTACCGAAGGCTATTTCGGGAATTTACGACTGTGGAGTGTACAAGAACTTGTGAGTAGCGTATTACTTGTAATCGCCAAAGCATACACATTGAAGCAGTAAGAAGTATCCGTAAGGACTTCAATTTCTCGATGTGTTTGAGTATATTTAAACACATTTTGAGTGGCAGGAAAATACAATGGAGCGTCAGATGATTATATCCATTGGACGGGAATTGGGCAGCGGCGGTCATGAAATCGCACAAAAACTGGCTAAAATTTATGGTTTGCCCATGTATGACCGTGATTTGCTGAAATGTGCGTCCGCAGAATTAAATCTGCAGGAAAACCATGTGGAAGCACTGAAAAAATTTGATGAAAAGCCCAAAAATAAGCTGCTTCACAGAACCGAAAAAGGGCTGAGCAGCTCACCTGAACAAAATGTAGCACAGATGCAGTTTCAGTTCTTAAAAGATAAAGCTGCCTCCGGAGAATCTTTTGTAGTAGTAGGCAGATGTGCAGAAAGTGTTTTGAAAGGTAATGAAGGACTGATTTCCTTTTTTATAATCGCGGACAAAGACAAAGCAATCTCCAGAATCGCAGAAAGCTTCCAGCTGTCTGAAAGAGACGCCAAGAAAAAAATCCGTGAAACCAACAAGAAAAGGAAAAGATATCACAACAGCTACAGCGAACATAAATGGGGTAAAGCAAGCAGTTATGACCTGACCATCAACAGCAGCCGTCTCGGAATTGACGGAACTGTAAAACTGCTGTCTCAGTTTATTGACGCACGCATGGGAAAAGAACAGTAGCTGCAGCAGAAACGAAGTTAAAATGAAATCAAACGAAGATGAAATAAAGTTGAAGCGAAGAGGACTGAAGCTGAAATAAAGCTGAAGTGAAAAAGAAATGAAGCTGAAAATAACCCGTTGGGAATATTTTGTGAAAATCCTGCATGGAGATTTACAAATTCCAGCGGGTTATTTTTATGCTTTAAGGAAATAGATTCTCTGATCATGGAGTTGTCTGAAGAAAGAAAAAACATTTGTAAGACCGAAAACGAACAAAAAAAGTCATTTTTAAGCATAATCAAAATGATAAAAAAATATTAAAAGTAACCATTTGATTATTAGGATTATAAACTACGTAGTAAGAAAAAACGCTGTTAAGTAACAAAAAAACAGTAAAAACATGAAAACTGGCAGAAAAATTGGTAAAAATTGGAAGAAAAAACTAAACAAAGTTACGAAATAAAATCTAAGATAAATAGAACAAGATACACAAAAAACGTCAAAAAAGTATAAAAACAGGAAGAACATAAATTCGAAAAATATCAAAAAACGGGCTAAAAAGTGAATAAATACAAAAAAATAGAGAAATGGAATCAAAATTTTGTGAACTATTTTTCGGGCAAAAGCGTTACTTTTACCCCCTTTTTCCGGATATATAAGTAGAGGGGTAAAAAAATGAAAATAAAAAATGAGAATAAGAATGAGAATGGAAATGAACTGTTTCAACAGGAAATCCAAAAAGAATTATTTGCACAAACGTTTCAAAAAAGTGAAACGGAATTCTCCTCGGAGAAGATTGAACATCTGGTAGGGCTTTTGGAGATAGACAACCCTACAGATGATAGAGAGGTGGTGGAAGCTCAGAAAGCATTTGAAGAAAAATTCCGACAGACTCATCGGAAAGCAATCAGAAATAATCGACTCAAAACATATTGCCGGAAAACCGCAGGAGCCGCTGCAGTGTTGATGCTGGTGGTAATGATGGCAGATGTTACAACTAAGGCAGTAATGGATGAAGGACTGTTTCATATGGTGAGCCGATGGACGAATCAGCTGGCTATCAGACCAAGTGTGGATAGTGAAAGTCGGGAAGTGCTCGATTTTGTTGAGGGCGAAACGAAGTATTTTGATTCAATAGATGAATTTGCAGAATATTTTGGGGATGATTTTCTTGTTTGTTCTTGGTTGCCGGATGGAGTGGAGCTGAATAAGATTGTTGATATTAGTGAAGGTGAGTTTACAGAAATTCTTTTTGAATATAATGACAAAGGTGTGTATGATTCGAAAATACAAGTTTGGATGTATAGGGGGGAAAATAAAGAAACTGCTGGTTTTACCAGTGGTTTGGAACAAAGTGCTTATAAAGAAACTTTTATAGGTGGAAGAGAGACTATTTATTATAAAAAAAGTGAAGGACTATTAGCAGGATTTGAATATCAAGATTGGTGGTATTTGATTGATATATCAGTTTCGGACGAGCATATTTTGGAGTCTGTAATGAAAGGAATGGTTGAATATGAAACAACAGAAAAGTAAATGGATAGTTTTATTTGTTAGTGTATTTATTTTTTCTATAAATGTGAGTATGTATGCAGAAGCAAAGGATATAGAATTGGATAGTAATGAGCAAATTGAATATGTTGAGAACGAGGAAATTGGCGAAATTGATGAGTATGTAGATGGTATATATAATACAAGTGAGTATGCTCGAGCAGATATTTCTGGAGTTATTCGATTGGCTAAATCGGGAACAAAATTACATGGAAGTTATACTACCTCATATACTTATGCAGTTGATAAAATTGGTGTAAAAAATGTGAAATTACAATATAAGAGTTCTTTAGGAATATGGTATAATCTTGTCACCTTAGATGATAGATACGTAACAAATGATTCGTTATATGGAGGATCATTTACAACAACAGGAACTTTTGGTCGTACCTATCGTTTGAAATGTACTCACTATATAACAAATGGTAGTACTACACAGACCAGAAACAATGTTACAGAAGAATTGACTTTCTAGTAAATTATTGAAACGGAAATCTATCGTACATAAAGTAACAAATATTTTGTGAGTTAGCGCCTTTCAAGACGCATAACTATAAAACTTGGTCACATGGAGAGACCAGAAGCGCATCTTGATATATTAGTGCTTCAAAGTTCCATCCTTTGATTGAATCTGATGATTTCGCCAAGGAGAAGAGCCTCCATATAAAAACTTTCCGCATAAGGTTCGCCCCGCTTTTTCCGTGTACGGGGCGGCCGTGGGAGTTAGCGTTTTAAGACGCATGACTATAAAATTTGGCCATATGGAGAGGCCGGAAGTACACCGTGATTCTTGATATATTATTGCTTCAAAGCTCCCTCCTTAGAAGAATCTGATGATCTCGCCAAGGAGAAGAGTCTCCATGAAAATCTTTACGCATGAGGTTCGCCCCGTTTTTCCGTGTACGGGGCGGCCGAGGGAGTTGGCGTCGTTGAGGCGCATGATTATAAAATTTGGCCATGTGGAGCGGCCAGATGCCAATCGTAGCTGTTTGGCACGAAACTTTCCTTTGGGTTGGTGATTCGGTCGAGGAACAGTCTCCATAACATCTTTTCGCTGTGGTCTGCCCCGGTATTTCGGTACCGGAGCAGGTCGTGGGAGTTGGCGCCGAAAGGCGCATAACTATAAAGTTTGGCCGCGTGGAGCGGCCGGTGTCAAATTTTAAAGTTGGTTTGACATAAAGCTTTCGTTCTTTTTCTGATTTTTAAGGGCTGAGCCTCCACGAAGTATTTTGCGGAATGTCTGTTTTGATGTTATGTGGAAATTCTCAAAATGGACTGTTAACAGAATCTTGGTCGTGTGGAGTGGCCTGATGTCAATTGATTAGCGACAATTGGCACAAAACTTTGTTTTTGCCATTTGGGAACTGGACAAGAGCAAGTCTCTGCAAGAGGATAATAGTGAGTGGTCTGCCCTGGTGTATTTGCACCAGGGCAGACTGCGTTTTAATTTCGCGAAAATCCCATTCGTTTTAGCTGATGGGTAAATTCACAGAAAATATAAAAGTTTTAGCTGAAGTTTATGATTTTTTAATGGTTAAGCTTCTTGCAAGGTGGTAAGATATGTGATATAATAAAACTCGAAAATATGTTCGAATGATACGAACGGCGATGTATGATGCAGCCCTGCATCGATTTTACAGAAGTATCACCTGGTAAAATAGGGGCTTGCAATATTTACGATTTACTTATAAACTATACTTTGTAATAGTGGTCCGAAGGACGATTTGGCAGATACTGAACATTTAGAATTAATTTAGCAGACTTTTGCAGGGTTACCTTTTTAATGTGACTGAATTTAGCCCCAATTGGGCATACAGATTACTTGAGTGGTTTTTCAGGAACGTTTTAAAGTGTTTTTTGCAGAAATGGAGGATATTAGAGAAGATGGAAGACCAGTTGATCAGGGTCGATATATATGACAAAGAAGTAGGATATGGCACCAAAGAGGAAGTACACAGGAAAGGTTTGCTCCACAGAGCTTTTTCTGTATTTCTGGTAGATGATGACCGGATGCTGATTCAGAAAAGGCATAGGGAGAAATATCATTCTGGCGGACTTTGGGCAAATTCCTGCTGTTCCCATCCGAGAAAGGATGAATCTCTGGAAGAAGCAGTAGAACGCAGATTGGAGGAAGAGCTGGGTGTGCAGGCTCCCTGCCGTGAACTTTGCCATTTTGTATATTACATGAAGTTTTCAGAAGATATGCATGAATATGAACTGGATCATGTATTTGTAGGTTCGTATGATGGTGAGGTGCAGTTTGATGATACAGAGATTGAGGAAGTGAAATGGGTGGACTTTGACTGGCTGGAGGAAGATATGGAGAAAAATCCGGATCATTACGCCTGCTGGTTCCTGATCGCAGCGCCGAAGGTACTGGAATTTTTGCGTGGCTGATGCGAGGTTAAGATGTACAATTTGATGAGAAATGAAGAAAACAGGGAACTGGTCATACAAAGATACTATCAGCAGATTATGAATTGCTGGGGGATGGAGCAGGTAAAAGCGATTGTTAAAAAATGGGAGCTGCTTCGTGTTAATGTAGGAAGTTTTCCGGCAGATGAACCGGTTCTCCTTCCGGAGTATTTATGGATTTCACGTTCTGGAACCGGTAAATCAGAGATGCTTCAGCTTTTGGCAGGATATCTGGATGCGGCTCAGATTATGCCTTTTAACGGAATGGAAAAAGTAATAGAGTTTACTTTGGAATACTGTGAGGAGAATGAAGAGTTTACCGAATTGGAAAACCTGATTAAATATTTATCAGCCAGTTCCGGTTATCATAATGAGTTTAAAGGGATTTTGGCCATAGATCTGAATGACTGGTTGCCCCATCTGGATAATCCTCATTTTGTGGAGCTTCTGGAGTTTCTGTCAGAACATAACCGCAGTCTGCTGTTGATTCTGATCGTCTGGCCGGATAAAAATTATATTGAAAAGCTGGAGAAGATGCTTTCTTTATATCTTCGTGTACATACTGTAGTGATAGAGATGCCTCAGGCAGAAGAGATGTTTGCTTTTATTGAATCCAAACTGGAGAGGTATCATTGCAGACTTTCAGAGGAAGCTGGAGCAGTTTTGCTGGAAACTTTACGTATTCTGCGGGATTTGGAAGGATTTGATGGTTATAAGACGCTGGAATTTATGGTGCAGGAGATTGTCTATACCTATTATTGCGGGGAAAAAGTCAGTTCTCACATCATTGGACCGGAAGTAATTGAATATTTCCTGGAAAATGGGAAATTTATTGACCGGTATCGGCAGCGTTATGACAGAAAGGAGAGACTGCGTTCTGCAGGGTTCCGCCCCGGTTTTTAATCCTTATAGAATAATCTGGAAATTTTGAGGCAATGATATTCAAAAAGGAAAAGAAGATACGTAAGAAAAAAGATACATAAGAAAAAAGATACATAAGAAAAAAAGATACATAAGGGAAAGGGGCAGACATAGAAAAAAGTATGCCAAAAATAGAGAAATATCTGGAGTATCCGCAGGATACACGGTGGGCGACGGATGAAGAGATTATGTCCCCGCTTTCTTCTTTTAAAGTAGATATAGCGAATCCGCCCTTTACAGCTGCGGGGCTGATTTTAAAAAGTGATGGAAAAACGGTTTATGTGGATGGAATGGATCATCACAGTATGATCCTGGGATCTACCGGTTCGGGAAAGAGCCGTCTGCTTTGTATGCCCATGATCGGAATTATGGCCAATGCGGGAGAGTCTTTTATTGCCACTGACACAAAAGGTGAGTTATTTAAGATGACATCCGGCTTTGTTAAGGAACAGGGTTATCAGGTTGTAATTTTGAATTTCAGGGATGTGAGCAGAGGCGATATGTGGAATCCTCTGCTGATTCCTTATGAGTTATATCAGCAGGGACATAAGGATCAGGCCATGTCTTTGCTGAATGATCTGGTTATGACTTTGACAGCGGCAGACAGTAATCAGGAGCGTTTCTGGACACAGATGGCTCAATCATTGATTCTGGCCAATATTCTTTTACTGTTTGAAACAGGAAAAAGGGAAGAAATCCATATGCACAGTCTCAGCAGGTTGTGCCTTGATTATGGGCGTCCAAAAAATCAGAATGCGTTATATCAGCTTCTGGAGTATATGAACCCGGATTCTATTGCGGCTATGAATTATGCTGGTGTTTGTGTAGATGCAGAAAAGACGCAGAGTTCTATTATGGGCGTGGTACATAGTGTACTGCGTGTTTTCAATACACAGGAAGGCTTGCTGCGTATGATGGCAGACAGTACGTTTGATATGCGCAGTTTCGGCAGAAGAAAAACAGCGGTATATCTGGTAATACCGGATGAGAAAAGTACATTTCATTTTCTGGTATCTACTTTTACCAAGCAGTGCTATGAGATGCTGATAAGTGAAGCGCATAAAGAAGAAAGTATGGCATTGCCTGTTCGTGTGAATTTTATGCTGGATGAGTTTGCGAACCTGCCCCAAATTCCGGATATGCCGAATATGATCTCTGCTGCAAGAAGCCGCAATATCCGATTTCATCTGGTGATTCAGAGTATGAATCAGCTGGAGAGCAAATATGGGCATGATGCGGATACGATCAGCAGTAACTGCGAAAACTGGGTATATCTGAATTCCAAGGAATATGACTGTCTGGAAGAAATCAGCAAACGTTGTGGAAATCTTCTGGATAACAGAAATCAGATACGGCCTTTGATTACACCGTCCCGTCTTCAGCGACTGGATAAAGAACGGGGAGAAGCATTGATTTTTCATGGACGTCATTATCCTTATATCACGTATTTGGCGGATATTTCCAAATATAATTTTAAAGTCTGTACACCCATGGAGATGGATGTGAAAAAACGCCGTGCAGGGACCGTTTTTCATGTGGATCGGATTTTACAGGAATTAAAGGAAGGAAAGCGTGCACCGTTATTCTATGAAGATGATGACAAAGCAATGGAAGAATCCATGGATACGCTGGATGACTGGGACTTTCTTGAACAGACATGCTCCGCAGAAATACGTTTGAGGACGCTTTATACTGAAAGAGGTAATATTACAGAACAAAGAATTCGTGCGCTCTCAGATATGGAGACTGATTCAGCAGAATTTTGGGAGTTGCAGTGTCAATATCATGGCAAGATGCTGTATTATCTGCTTTCTTCTAAAAAAGAGATGCAGCAGATACAGGCAGAGATGCGGACCGACATGCAATTAAGAGAACAATTACAGGATGCATATGAAGCCGAAGAAACTTACCGCAATACAGAACTCATTGCCTGTTGCGGAGTCTTGCTTGGCGGATCTGCTTCGGTGGAAGATCATGAAATTGCGGCAGATCAGGAAAAGGAAGAGTATCAGAATTGGCTGTTGAAGAATTGTGAAGATACGATTCTGCATATGGCAGATCAAGAGCAGATGCTGGTATTTTATCCGGTAAATTCAGAACGCTTAAACATGGCTATTATTACTGGTATGATAATGGCGATTCGTGCGATACAGAATCGGGAATTTTCCAGTGCATGGAAAATCCTTTCTTATATTAACAGTTATCGAGATTGCTTTCTTCGATATCCAGAATTGGGTGATTTTATGTACCATTTGCATCAATTACTGGATCTTCTGCGTCAAAAATCGGATCGGAGTAACCTGAAATCTCTTTTGGAGGATTTAAGATGCCCTGTATCTTTTCAGGAGAAGGAAAATTCTTCAGGTGGGATTCAGCGTTTTTATCGCAGACAGCAGGATAATCCTCATGATAAAGCACTTTCGATGGGAGTTTTAAGATACTGTGAGAAGACGGTCGGCAGTTTTCAGAAATTGCTGGAAAACCAGAGCAGACGATAGTCGTATAATCTTTAACAAAACATGTTTTTACTTGATTGTGAACTCTGCGTTGGCGAACTGTTTGTTTTGTGTGTAATAATAAATTCGAGTATGTCTGAAAAATCGGATATATTGTAGAGTGTATCTGAAAAATATTTTATGTAAGAGCTTTTCAAACACGCTCTAGGGAAGGAATATGGAATGGCACAGGTTATTGTGATAGGAGGAGGCGCTGCGGGGATGCTCGCTGCCTATGCAGCAGCGAAGAAAGGTCACCAGGTCACTCTTCTGGAGAAAAATGAAAAACTGGGCAAAAAGATTTACATTACCGGAAAAGGGAGATGTAATATAACCAATGCGGCTGACATTGAAACGATTATGTCCCAGGTGGTTTCCAATCCCCGTTTTTTATACAGTGCATTGTATGGATTTACGAATCAGGATATGATCCGTCTGCTGAATGATGCCGGTTTGGAAACGAAAGTGGAACGTGGTATGAGGGTTTTTCCCGTATCCGATAAGTCTTCTGACGTAATTAAAGCCTTGTCAGATCTGCTTTTTAAGCAGGGAGTAAAGGTATATTTGAATAAAAAGGTGGAATCCTTGATTCTAAAAGAAGACCCGGAAACTGGGGAAAAACAGTGTTTGGGCGTTGTAACAGAAGATGGAAGAAAACGTATGGCTGATGTTACGATTGTAACAACAGGTGGTATTTCTTATCCATCAACAGGTTCTACTGGTGATGGTTATCGATTTGCAGAAGCTGCTGGACATCAGATTACGGCATTAAGCCCGGCGCTGGTTCCGTTTACAGCAGAGGAAGAATGGACAAAGGAATTGCAGGGACTGTCTTTGCGCAACGTGAGTGTACAGATTACATCAGGAAAGAAAAAACTTTATTCGGAGTTTGGCGAGATGCTGTTTACTCATTTTGGCGTCAGTGGTCCGGCTATTTTAAGCGGAAGCAGTGTTTGTGCAAAACATTTAAAAAAGAATAAACTGATTCTGCATATCGATTTGAAACCAGCTCTGGATAAAGAACAATTGGATGCGCGTCTGCTTCGGGAATTTAAAGAAGCACGTAATAAACAGATCAGCAATGTGCTGGGAGCGCTGTATCCTTCTAGTCTGGTTCCGGTTATGTTGAAAATAAGCGAAATTCCGGCAGATAAAATCATCCATGATGTAACACGGGAAGATCGAAACCGTTTAATTCAGAATACCAAGGATTTACGGATTACTTTAAATGGACTGCGTGGATATAATGAAGCCATTGTGACGCAGGGTGGAATTAAAGTGAAGGAAATTAATCCTACAACGATGGAATCAAAACTGGTAAAAGGACTTCGATTTGCAGGGGAAGTGCTGGATTTGGATGCATTTACCGGCGGATATAATCTGCAGATTGCCTGGTCCACTGGATGGGCAGCAGGCAGTACCATAGAATGATTGGTAAAATAATCTATGACAGCTATGTTACAAAGCAGACCAAATGTCTGCTCTAGAAATGGAACACTAATGTAGCGTCGCATTTATTTAGTAAATCAGAAATGTGACAGTGCATTGGGTATACAAAAAGGAAAAGAGGACAAAATGGGATTCAATGTTGCAATTGATGGACCGGCTGGAGCTGGAAAAAGTACAATCGCCAGAAAAGTGGCAGAAAAATTAAACTTTATTTATATTGATACAGGTGCTATGTATCGTGCCATGGGTGTATATTTCAGTAGAAATCATACAGATCTTGCAGATGAAGCAACGGTAAAAGAAGCCTGCAATACGGTTGAAGTAGGTCTTACTTACGAACAGGGTGTACAGCAGATCTGGTTAAATGGCGAAAATGTCAGCCAGATCATTCGTACAAAGGAAGCTGGCAATATGGCATCTGCCTGTGCGGCAGTACCTGCAGTAAGAGTAAAATTAGTCGAACTGCAGAAAGAACTGGCTAGAACCAGTGATGTGGTTATGGATGGACGTGATATTGGTACAGTAGTACTTCCCAATGCAGATGTAAAAATCTATCTGACCGCCAGTGTGGATGTACGTGCAGAAAGAAGATTTAAAGAATATCAGGAAAAAGGACTTCAGGCAGTTTTAGAAGATGTCAAGAAAGAAGTGGCACAGAGAGATTACAACGATATGCACCGTGAGGTTTCTCCCTTATGTCAGGCAGAAGATGCTATTCTTGTGGATACATCGGATATGAATATCGAACAGGCTGTAGAAGCAATTTTAAATCTGGTGAAAAATGTGGGCAGATAAAAACGAGTAGGTTGATAAAAGCTGATAAAGAAAAGGAGTAATAACCTTGGAAGTGAAATTAGCAAAAACGGCAGGATTTTGTTTTGGAGTAAAGCGGGCAGTTGAAACGGTTTACGAGCAGGCTGCGCAGCCGGAACAATTGCCGATTTATACATTTGGACCGATTATTCATAATGAAGAAGTGACTGCGGACCTGGAAAAGAAAGGTGTCAGTATTATTCATTCGGAAGAAGAACTGCGCAAACTTGAGAAAGGAACATTGATTATCCGTTCTCATGGCGTTGGTGAGCATATTTACAAAATGGCAGAAAAACAAAATCTGCATCTGGTGGATGCAACCTGCCCTTTTGTAAAAAAAATTCACAAAATTGTGAAAGAAGCTTCTGATAAAGGGGATTATATCATCATCATTGGCAGTAAAGAACATCCGGAGGTTCAGGGAATCTGTGGATGGTGTCATGGGGAGTATTGTGTGATTTCCACGGAGGAAGAAGCAAGGGAATTATCCATTCCCAAAGAGAAAAACGTCACCGTTGTATCGCAAACAACTTTTAATTTGGTAAAATTTAAATATCTGGTTGCGGTTTTAGAGAAAATTTGTTATAATCTATATATTGTGAATACTATCTGCAATGCAACTCAGGAACGTCAGGCGGAAGCACGTGAAATTGCTTCATCCGTAGATGCTATGATTGTGATTGGTGGCAAGAACAGCTCCAATACGCAGAAGCTTTACGAAATCTGTAAAAAAGAATGTGGAAACACCTATTATATACAGACGCTTAAAGACTTATCAGCTCAGAATTTTCAAACTGTTTGCACCGTAGGTATTACAGCAGGGGCATCAACGCCCAAGCATATTATTGAGGAGGTTCAATTACATGTCAGAACAAACTTTTGAAGAATTATTAGAAGGTTCTGTAAAAACAATCCGCACCGGGGAGGTTGTCAGCGGAAAAGTTATAGCTGTTAAGGAGGATGAAATCGTTCTGAATATCGGTTACAAGTCAGACGGTATTATTAGCAGAAGCGAATATACCAATGACTCCAATGCAGATCTTACCACCATGGTTCAGATTGACGACGAAATGGAAGCCAAAGTCGTAAAGGTTAACGACGGCGAAGGCCAGGTTCTTTTATCCTACAAGAGACTCGCTGCTGACAGAGGTAACAAGAGACTGGAAGAAGCTTTTGAAAATCAGGAAGTTCTTACTGCTCCCGTTACCAGAATTGACAAAGGCGGCTTAAGTGTAACTGTAGAAGGCACAAGAGTATTTATTCCTGCAAGCCTTGTATCCGATACTTATG